>NZ_CP036259.1:2170000-2480000 GCF_007641255.1 Sporomusa termitida | reverse complement strand
TAATATTTGACAAGTGAAACGTTTCCCGCAAAAAAACAAAAGCTACTCCGAAGAATAACTTTTGTTTTTGTTTCTACTATTATGTATCGCTGGTTACAGGTTGATGCCGATAAATTCGCCGCTTTTAAACGGGGTATCTTCTACTAACTGACCGGGAAGGATTTCAAAATGTTTAAAGAACTTCTTGGCGCCGATATAGGCACCTTTAGCTGCATAGCGAACAGGGAAAGTATTGGGCTGCAGCTGCTCCATTGGCAGTATGCCAAGAGCCTGTTTTTCAGGATCATAACCTAACATGCAGAAATGATTGTTTTCTAAAAGCTGGGTAGCTTTTTTGTTAAAAACAATACGGCCGTTAGGACGCACTTCAATTACAGGTTCATCATTTTTGGGTGTACGCGTGCGATGCGGTTGAAACAGAGTAAAAGAAAAGCCGTTTTCTTCACTCATGCAAACTCACTCCTTACAAGTTAATCGATACATTTAAAAGTATGCTCAAACTTGCAAAACTATAAACATGAAATTGCAAAAAAAATAAGTTTATTTTGATATTATCGTGATTATCAGCGGAAATGCAGGATTTTTTTAAAGTGGGGCATAATCTTATTTAGTAATAGTTTTTTCAGTTGAGACTGTTTACAGGAATATACAAAATATAGGGGGAGTTTAAATGAATCAGATGTGGTTTCAAGTTCTGGCAATTATGATTGTAGGCAGTATAATTAAGTATATGTTTCATAATTCTCTGGCTTGGGTAGTTATCGATCTGGCCGTACTTGGTATTGCTTATTTATTATTACGCCGCGACCCCTTCATTGATATGAGACGATCAATGATTTTTCTCGGTGGCTTAACGGTTGTTAATGTTTTGGTAGACTTAGGCATCATGAGTGGAATGCTTGGTAATTTAGCTTTGCTTGCACTCCTGGGCTATATGATGTTTGGGCGCGATTATAATAACAGACGGCGCCGTTAGAGGGGGAGAGAGGTGTCAGAATACAGGGGTGTTACCAGGGCGGCTCTTTTACTGGCGCTTACGCTGATATTCCAGTCACTGCGCTTTTTTATTCCCTTGCCGCCGTTTCTGTCCACTTTTCTTATTGGCAGCTTAGTTAATGCCACACTCTTGATCGCTGCGGAAAAGACTGGGCTGTGGCCGGCGCTGATGATAGCGGCAATAGCTCCTGTCGTTGCCTACTTTCAACAGCTTTTATCGCTGCCGCTGTTTATCCTGCCTGTTGCCTGCGGCAATATGGTTTATGTCGGGCTTTTTTTAACAAGCCTTAGCCGGGGCCGGGTTTTGGCCATTGCTTTAGGAACAGTGGGCAAGGCCGGGCTCTTATATGGAGCTTTTGTTTGGCTGCTTACTGTTATTGCGGTTCCGCCTAAACCTGCCGCCGCCATTATGCTGGCAATGAGCTGGCCGCAGCTAATAACCGGTGCTTTGGGAGGTCTGATCGCAACCGCGGTTGCCAAACGCCTTAAATAACACTTATTACTTCGGCTCGCAATTAGGAATTGCTATAACCAGTGGGCAAGAGGGCGCACAACCGTGAGAATTTGCGGGCCGTTTGGGTTTAGCGAAGAGGAAGCCATAAGTTAAAGCCCTGGGGGCAGGCCCCGGGGTTTGGCTCCATCAGATTTATAAAATGACCACATTATCTTTTTAGTTTGCTGACGGCCAAAATGGCAAATGACGGCGTCAGCCCCTCCTAGCAGCCCCCTGCCAGTATGCGTCGTCGGTGCTTCCTTGCCCTTTACCATTTTGTCTCGCCCTAAAACTAACATATAACATGGCCAAGACACGAGGACTGTTTTTATAAATTGAAATTGCCGGGAGGATTGTTTGGTGACACAACAGGAGCAAAATAATATAAATGCCCAGCAACGGGCCACAGAGAATTTTAAAGCAGGTTTTAATTGTGCCGAGACCGTCGCCCGGACTTTCCGGGACCTGCTAAATTTAGACGTTTCCGATGAAGCTCTTAAAATGGCTTCAGGCTTTGGCGGTGGTCTTGGCCATGCCGGCTGTATGTGCGGGGCCTTGTCTGGGGCGACAATGGTGTTGGGCATGCTCCAGGGGCGGTCCAGCAAAGAGCAAAACCGGGGCCCGGTCTACAGCAGTGCCCAGGAATTTCATAATATATTTTCCGATCAATTTGGCGCAACCTGTTGCCGGGTACTTAATCATCATGATTTTGGCAGTCAGGAACAGCGGCATACGTGCCTCAAAATTACCGGTACTACTGCTGATTTGTTAATGAAATATATTTTTGATAAACAATTAATCAAAGGAATTTAAAAAATCCGGGACAATAGTTTCCCATTATCGGCCAGCCATTGACGGCATTCCCGGTATTCAGGCGAAAACCGGCCAACCTGTTCCCAAAATCTGACCGAATGATTAGGGACTAGCAGATGACACAGCTCGTGAATGATCAGGTAATCGGCCACCTGGGGCGGAGCCATGATAATTCGCCAGTTATAGTTAATATTGCCAAGACTGGAACAACTGCCCCAGCGTGTTTTTTGGTCTTTGATGGTAATTCGGGCCGGGCACACGCCGATTACTGCTGCCCATTGCTTGGTTTTATTGAGAAATAATTCACCGGCCTGCTTAACAAGCCAGGCTTTTATTAGCTGTTCAGTCATGGCTTCCGGGTTAGTCTTAGGATCGGCAGGCAGTTTTACAAGCACCTCTGCCGGTGTTAGTGAGATTTCTGGCTTGCTGCTGCCGGCCAGGACTGTAAGTGTGCGCGGCTCACCCCGATAGAGTAACTGGGAGCCTGTTGTCAGGCGTAGATTTACAGGGTTGGCCGCAAGGGCGGACAGTTTATGCAGACGGCTGGTGAGCCATCTTCTTTTCACCATGATGATATGCTCAATCTCAGCAGTGGTTAGTTTTCCCGGGGTAATGATCTCCACCATGGCCGTTGGCAGTACCCGTATCTGAATATTTTTCCGGCGTTTATCCAGCCGCTGGCTATAGTGAAGATTCCGCCCATTGAATTTAATTGTTGGCATAGCAGATTCCTTTGCAAATTATTTTAAGTGTCAATCCTTTGATGATGATATATTTATTGGCCACCGACTCATATTATCCCTGTAGCATACTTGAATTCTCGGCAAAAAAAGTTGCTTGACAATAAAAACGGTAAATGGTATTATAACAAATGTCCGATAACAGACAAGTTAATTTATGCCCGGGTGGCGGAATGGCAGACGCGGAAGACTCAAAATCTTTTGTTGGTAACAACGTGGGGGTTCAAGTCCCTTCCCGGGCACCACTAATTCTTAACAACAGTTAAAAATGCTGCGATTGGCAACCGATAGGTCTATGTGATTTTATATCAGCTAGACCTATTTATTATTTAAACACCGCAGCTTAATTTACTGAAAGGCGGAGGCAGTAAAAAAAAAAATGTAATTTATTTACATTTTTTCATAAAATTAGAAGGAAAATTACTCCTTAGGCGCGAATATAATCGCAACAACAAAAACGCAAGGGGTGATTTTTTATGACAGAATTGCTTAGTATCAAAGATATATCGCAAGAGCTGGGGATTCCGCAGAGCACGCTGCGATATTATCGGGACTTGTTTCTGGACTATCTGCCGGCTATGGGGGAGGGGAAGAAGAAACGTTTTTATCCGGAAGCGGTTGAGGTATTTCAGACTATTGCCAAATGCATGCATCAAAATAAAAACGCTGATGATATTGCGAATGAGCTGGACAGCCGTTTTACCAGATTTATTGAGATTGATCCCGAACCGCAGGAAAACAGCGCAACATATTCGCATAATGACGAAACTGTTCAATCTCAGGCCTTATCGACAATAGATCAATTTGACGGTTCTGCGATTATGGCTGTTATCGCCTCGCAAAACCAGGCTTTGCAACAAATTGCGGCTACCATCAGCATGGTTAACGGGCAGCAAGAGGAGTTGCAGCATTTAAAGCAGGAAGTAACTAAGCTGGAAGAACGCCTGGAAACAGAACTGACTGATCATTTCCAGTTAATAGATATTCGTTTACGCCAAATTACAGAGGAAAAAGAAAGTAATAAGCCAAAATCATTTTGGCAGCGATTGTTTAATTGATTGTGACAGTATTACATCCAAGGCAGTGAGCTCAAGGTAAATTACCTGGCCGCTGCCTTTTTAGCTGCCCGATCAATGGGGTTAAATTGGTAATATTTGTAATTTAAACCTGTAAAATTACAAATATTGGTAATTAATGTAAGGCATACCTGTAAGCGGGACCAAGAAAAAAATGGTTTAAGTCGGTAAAATAGTCAGCAATGTCGAATTTAGCGGTTCTGTAACGGCAGGCAGAGCAAGGGTTAATTCTTGGTGATTAGTCATTTCGACACACTGCACCTAAAATTCTGTCGGTTTTTTACGAAAAGTAATCGTTCTAAATTAGCAGGAGATACAATATTTTACAAGAATGTTTAACAACACAAAATTAAAAGATGGTCACTGGAGGCGATCGACAATGTCTGCGGCTGAAGCTCTTGAAAACAAAATAGTGTATTTGCACCGGGAAGATGACTATCAGGATTCGTTTGAGACAACGACGGGAATTTTATTTATAGATAATGAATTGCGCTTAAAAAACCTCAACCGTGAAGCCGAAAAAATCTGCGGTATTAACAGGGCGAAGGCGGTTGGCCGTAGAGTAGAAGAAGTCTTTAGACACCATGGTGAGAAGTTTCTGAAGGTATTTTATCTCGACGAATATGAGGATTTAAGTACGATTAACTTAAAGTTAAAAGTACAGGATCAGTATATTTATGCTCATATTGACACGTTGAGACTGCGGGGCACCGGCAGGGAACCCAACGGCTTAATTGTTATTATTCAGGATTTGTCGGCAGTCAGGGCAGCAATTAAGCAGATCCAGATCACGCAGATGCTGATGTCTCTGGGAGAATTAGCCGCCGGGGTGGCCCATCATGTGCGTACGCCGCTGACTACCATAAGCGGGTATTTGCAGGTTATGCTGGGGCGTTTAGAGGATGACAGATATACGGTAGGCCGTGATGTGCTGGAGATGATGCTGGATGAAGTATCCTGCATTAATAAAGTAGTCAAAGAACTGGTGATGTTTGCCAAGCCACCGGTCAACAAGGAGGTTAATATTGATATTAACCGGACGATTGAAGAAGCGTTGCTGTTAACATTTAAACAGCTAGGCGGTGAAAAAATAGCGATTGACAAACAGTTAGCCGCTAATTTACCGGCACTTACTGTGGACAGTAATCTAATCAAGCAAGCGGTGGTAAATATTATGCAAAATGCTATTGAGGCTATGCCTAATCAAGGCGTGCTGTCCGTAAAATCATGGATCAATTCCGAACTGAATATGCTGGTTATTGCGGTTGGGGATACAGGGTCAGGGGTTGCGCCTGAAATACTGCCGCGGGTATTTGAACCGTTCTATACGACAAAACTGGAGCATATGGGGCTGGGACTGCCTGTTGCACACCGGATTATCAGTGAACATGGGGGCTTTATCAATATTAACGCTGTTAGTTCGGCCGGCACCGGCGCACACATTCATATTTATCTGCCGATTGTTGATGAACGCCACCGGCGGCTGCGAGTGGTACATCAACAGGTGCTTAACCTGCAGTAGGGATACCGAATTTGCCTGTAATTTTTATGCCGGAAGGTAATATCTGCGCATCCCATTTTCATATTCTGTTATTGTTACGGAAATTAATGTGAAGAAGGGATGCCCTAGTGTTACAACAGATGCTGATAAGTTTTTTTGTTGCCCCATCAGAACTTATAAAAATTCTAAGTTATGTACTAAGGGATAAGAAAAATCAATACCTTAAAAGACTCTTTATAAGCCTGGTTTTTCTAATGTTTTATTTATGCCTGGTCCCGGCAGGTCAGGCTAAGGCCGGCTTGGTTTCACCAAGTATTACCGTGAATTTGCCCAGCCGGACAATTGAACTTTTTGCCGGCAATAATCTGGTTAAGGAATATCCTGTTGCTATTGGCAAGCCTGCGACCCCGACACCGTTAGGCAACTACTCAATTGTATACAAAGAGATTAATCCGGACTGGTATCCGCCTGACCAAAAAGGCAAGATGGTGCCGTCAGGACCGGAAAATCCGCTTGGCTACAGGTGGATAGGGATATGGAACAACTACGGTATCCACGGTACCAATGCGCCTTGGACAATTGGTGCAGTCATATCCAATGGCTGTATTCGCATGTATGAAGAGGATGTGGAAGAGCTTTTTGATAAAGTGGGCTATGGAACGCCTGTGCGGATAACCTATGACCGGATAAAAATCAGAACAAACTCTAAGGAACAGATTCTTCTTGCCGTTTATCCTGATGTCTATGGTTATGGCAATGTGGTGTCGGTACAGGATATTCGTAATCAGCTTGCTATGTATCCCTGGAATTCTTTGCTTACTGATGACTTTTTACGCAAAGTAGTTACGCAGGCAGACGGCAGGCAAGTGGTTATTGCCAGTCAATTCAAGGTTATGATAAATGGAAGTCTTATCAATGAGCAGGGCTTAAGTGTGCAAGATGTGCAATATATACCTGTTCAGCCATTGGCCGGGGTGCTAAATCAAAAAATTAACTGGGATGAAAAGACAAAAACAGTGCAGTGTGGATCAAATCGTATACCGGGGAACCGCAGTGGTAATACGGTATATGCGGCGGTTGAAAATATAGCAGTACTTTTTGGCGGTGAGATAACCTGGCAGGCAGACCAAAATACACTTGATTATCGTACAACCGTAATTTTTGTAAACGATAACCAGGTAAATATTGCGATAAAAAAGGTACAGGGCATGTTAGCGCTTTCTGTCCTGGATCTGGCGGCGGCCATGGGGCGCAGGGTGGTGTGGAACCAGGAAGAATGTGTATTATTACTAACCGATGCAGGGCAAAATATAATAGTGCCGGTAGCAATGATCGGGCAGGGGCCGTATATTCTGATAACTAATATTAATCAATATTTTAATGCTTATGTATATTGGAATGAGCAGGCTAACACAATAGAATTGACCTATCCTTAAGCCAAAACGAGTAACTGGTGTGTGCTAACTCTAGTCTAAGTTTCCGAGAGAGAGCGATAGCGGGCTCTCTCTTTTTTACATTATTACATTATAGAAAGTATTTCCTTTTCTGATAAAGTAAAGATTTATAAAAATTCAATACTAGTGCCTTGCCCACATTATCTTTTTAGTTTGCTGACGGCCAAAATGGCAAATGACGGCGTCTGCCCCTCCTGGCAGACTCCTGCCAGTATGCGTCGTCGATGCTTCCTTGCCCCTTTACCATTTTGTCTCGCCCTAAAACTAACATCTAATTTTGCCAAGGTACTATTTCGCTGAGACCCGGTGCAAGCTGTATTCTTTATAGATATTTACATAACCCGCCTGTGATTAAGGAAAGTAAGAGCAGGGATTTTGCTTTTAATAGCCAATTAAAATAGATTGGACTATATGAATGTAAGGGTGGTGGGCTTATGCCCCAGAAACTAATTATCATTGACGGCAGCAGTCTTGTACATCGGGCGTTTCATGCACTGCCGATGCTGCGTACCGCAGGCGGCCTGTATACAAATGCAGTATACGGTTTTACGACTATGCTTGTAAAATTACTGACAGACTACAAACCGGATTTACTGGCTGTTGCTTTTGATAAAGGCCGGGTGACGTTCCGGACAGATACTTATCAGCAGTATAAGGCGCAGCGCCAGGCTACGCCATGCGAATTGTCTGAGCAGTTTCCCCTGATCCATGAGCTGTTAGGGGCGTTTGGCATCGTTACTTTGGAAGAGCAGGGGTTTGAGGCCGATGATATTTTAGGTACACTTGCCGCTAAAGCGGTTAAACAAGGGTGCGAGGTATTAATTGTCACCGGGGACCGGGATGCCCTGCAGTTAATAGGTCCGGGCACCACGGTGCTGCTTACCAGAAAAGGCATTTCTGAGATGGCGGTTATGGATGCAGCCGCCCTTAAAGAAAAATACGGGTTAACCCCGGCCCAGTTCATTGATATGAAAGGCTTAATGGGGGACACTTCCGATAATATACCCGGAGTACCTGGCATTGGTGAAAAAACAGCAATAAAATTACTGACACAATTTGGTTCTATGGAAAACGTGCTGGCTAATATTGAGGGTGTAACCGGCAAGAAATTACAGGAAAATCTGCGGCAGTATGCTGAGCAGGCCGTATTATCCAAGCGCCTGGCAACCATTGTCTGCGATATGCCGCTGGAATTTGTGCCGGCAAACTTTACGATTAACCCTGACAGAGACGCAGTAAAAGCGGTATTTGCCAAGTTTGAGTTTAAAAATATGCTGGCTAAGTTTGATGTTTTGTTTGCCGGCACCATTCATGCTGACGCAGCGGAGTTGGCGGCAAAGACTGTTGAGCTTGTGGCTCCGGTCATTGTTTCCAGCCGCAGTGACATTGAGGCCCTCCATCTGGCTGCCCGCAAGCAGGGTAATCTATGCTGCTATCCGTTAACGGCCGCCCATTCGCCTTTAGCCGGTTTGACAGGTATTGCTCTTACCTGTGCCGGCAAAACTGCATACATTCCGGCAACGGCAGAAGGGTGGAGTGCTGTTTTTGACATCCTGGCTGACAGCAGTATTACCCTTACTGCCTATGATGCCAAGCAGCTGTATAATGCCTGCCGGCTGAGGGGAACAGCAATAAACTGCTTGGTGTCTGATCTGCTGATTGCTGCGTATTTGCTTGATCCCACGGCTGCTTCCTATCCGCTGGCCACTCTGGCTGAAAAATATTTGGGCCAGACAATTGTTTTACCCGGCGGTGATAAATATTTAACAACTAAACCGGAATTTGCGGTTTGGGCCGGTGGTATTATTGAACAACTACGGGCTGCCTTCGCCGACAGCCTGGTCAATGCCGGCCTGGACAAGCTGTTTGCGCAAGTGGAAATGCCGCTTGTTGAAGCGTTGTCGGCCATGGAGATTACCGGTATTAAGGTTGACCGGGATTATCTGCAAGAGATGGCGGTTAGTATTGCCGGTAAGGTTGAACAGTTACTGGGTGAGATTTATCAATTAGCCGGTGAAGAGTTTAATGTTAACTCAACCAAACAATTGGGGATTATTTTGTATGAAAAACTGAAGCTGCCTATTATTAAAAAGACGAAAACCGGTTATTCTACTGACGCTGAGGTATTGGAAAAATTAGCGGGGGAGCATCCCCTGATTGACAAGCTGCTGGAATATCGTCAGCTTACCAAGCTTAAATCTACTTATCTTGATGGTTTAGAAATCCTGATTGAGCCTGCGACCAGCAGAATACACACCACCTTCAATCAAACAGTGACAGCTACCGGCAGACTAAGCAGTTCAGAGCCTAATCTGCAGAATATTCCCATCCGCACAGATATCGGGCGCCGGATAAGAGAGCTATTTATACCCGGCGATGGCTACCAATATATCATGGCGGCAGATTATTCCCAGATTGAACTCCGGGTTCTTGCTCACATGGCCGGAGATGCCAGCCTGCTTGAGGCCTTCCGGCACAACCAGGATATTCACACCCGGACGGCGGCCGAGGTTTTTGGCATTGCCATGGCGGATGTAACCGCGGAGTTAAGAGCCAGAGCCAAGGCTGTTAACTTTGGGATTGTTTATGGCATCAGTGATTTTGGGTTGGCGCGGGACATTGGTGTTAGCCGGAAAGAGGCCGGCTATTATATTGAAAGTTATTTTGCCAAATATCAGGGGGTAAAAAGATATATAGACGAGGTTGTTGCCGGGGCTCACCGTGATGGCTATGTGACCACACTTTTTGGCCGGCGGCGGCAGTTGCCTGATATTAACAGCAGTAATTTTAATCAGCGGTCCTTTGCCGAACGGACGGCAATGAATACCCCTATCCAAGGGGCTGCCGCCGATATCATCAAAATTGCCATGAATCATGTTTATCAGGAGCTTAAGGCCGCCGGACTCAAAAGCAGACTGCTCTTGCAGGTTCACGATGAACTTGTGCTGGAAGCTGCTGCCGATGAGCTTGACCAGGTGGCCAAGCTTGTAAAAAATGCCATGGAGCAGGCGGTGGAGCTTTCAGTGCCACTCCTGGCCGAAGTGAAGACAGGACGTAACTGGGCTGAAGCTAAATAGAGGAGGTTGGACGATGCCTGAGATGCCTGAGGTGGAAACCATTCGCCGGACGCTTACCGGTAAAGTGGAAGGACGAAAAATTACCCGTATTGAAATCGGCTTGCCGCGCTTGGTTAAGTGGCCGACTGCACATGAATTTCAGGCACTTATTACCGATCGGACGGTTGTCACCTTACAACGGCGCGGTAAGTATCTGTTATTTTATCTGGATAATGATTATGTTCTGGTCATTCATCTACGGATGACAGGGCGCTTATACTATGTAAATCCAGGTACAACCTATGACCGATTTACCCATCTTATATTTACTTTTGACAATGGTGATTTATTGTTGTATGCAGATACCCGTACCCTGGGGACGCTCTATTTGCTGCCGCAGGCGGAGTTGTGGCGGATCTCAGGCCTGGTTTCCATGGGGCCGGAGCCGTTATCTGCCGAATTTACGCTTGATTATCTTATTAATATGCTGAGCAAACGCAAGGCCGCGATTAAGTCCATACTGCTCAATCAACACCTGATTGGCGGCCTTGGCAATATTTACGTGGATGAAGCGCTGGCGATTGCCGGTATAGATCCGGAGCGCGTTGCCAACAGTCTTAATGCAACGGAAGCCCAATATCTTTACCAGGCGGTAAATCAGGTGATCGCCGATGGCATAGCCCATGGCGGGACAACCTTTCGGGATTATCGCGACGGGGCAGGCCAAAGCGGCAGCCATCAGTACCATCTTAATGTGTATGGCCGGACTAATGAACCCTGCCACCGTTGTGGCACTGCCATTTCACGCAAAGAAGTAGCTGGACGCGGTACGCACTATTGCCCTAATTGTCAAAAATAGCTAAGGGGATACGTGTATGTATTTGATTGGACTCACCGGCGGAATTGCCAGCGGCAAAAGTACGGTCAGTACAATGCTGCAGGAGCTGGGTGCATATATTATTGATGCGGATAAGCTGGCCCATGAGATAACTAAACCCCATAAACGGGCCTGGCAGGAGATTGTGGCAGCCTTTGGTTCAGCTGTCACCGATGCCAATGGCCAAATTAACCGTAAACGCCTGGGGAAAATTATTTTTGCCGATGCTGCGGCCAGAGCTCAGTTAGAGGCTATTACTCACCCCCGGATTGAAGAGGAGGTAGCGGTTGCGATGACCACTGCCAGGCAGCAGGGGTGTGAAATTATTGTTCTTGACGCGCCGCTTTTAATTGAGGTTGGGTGGTATTCACGGGTGAATGCGGTTTGGGTAGTCTTTGTCGACGAAAACACCCAGATTGTCAGATTAATGATGCGGGATAACAGCAGTTATGAGGATGCCATGGCGCGGATTAGAGCCCAGCTTTCCTTAAGCGAAAAATTAAAATATGCTGATGTTGTCATTAATAACAGCAAGACGATTGGACATACAAAAAAACAGGTGCATAAGTTCTGGTGCGAAATCAGTAAAACCATGGCTAGTGGTAATAAAGAATTTTTTTGATTGCAGGCACATATGGTTAAAGAGTGATTTTTATTGCGGAGTGATTTTATTGCGTATCTGGACTTGGCTGAAAGTCCTGATAATCGGTCTTTTATTGTTTGCCACAGGAATCTATACTGTGTTCATGAGCGACTGGTTTCAGAAAAAATATGTATATCCCTTTTTGTATCAGGAGGCTATCTACACCTATGCTCTTCAATATGATCTTAATCCATTTCTGATTGCCGGCGTAATTCGAACAGAAAGCAAATTCATTACTGAAGCCCGTTCACCCAAAGGTGCCTTGGGGCTTATGCAAATTATGCCTGATACAGGCCGCTGGATTGCTGAACAGCGTGCGCAGAAAGATTTCATGGTTGCTGATTTGACTGATCCGGATATGAATATCCGCTTTGGTACATGGTATCTGGCATCTTTGAAGAAGGAATTTGCCGGCAACGAGGTGCTTTATCTTGCCGCTTACAACGGCGGACAGGGGAATGTCAGGCAATGGATGGAGCGGTATGGGTGGTCAGAGGATTTTACTGATATTAACCAAATTCCCTTTAGAGAGACCAGAGAATATGTGGAACGAGTCCTAAATAGTAAAAAACGATATCAGGAATTGTATGGCAGATAAAGGAAATGAGGAGAATGTACTATAAATGATGCGTAAGTTAATACTTTTATTCTTAATACTAATACTTGTTATTACTGCCGGCTGCAGCTCCCGGGAAGAGACTCCGTCGCCTGAAAAGAAAAAAATAGCTATTCAACAGGGCGGGCAGCTTAAATATGGGAGTTTACAGGAACCGAACACGCTTAATCCGTTATTGTCCGATCTGCTGGCTACAGCTGAGGTTGGCAAGCTGATTTTCAGCGGTCTGGTGATTACCGGTGATAAAGGCGAATGGCTGCCTGATCTGGCTGTTGATGTGCCGACTACGGCCAATGGCGGCGTGACAGCTGACGGCCTGACCGTTACCTACCGGCTCCGGCCGGGGGTAACCTGGCATGACGGTACACCATTTACTGCTGAAGATGTCAAGTTTACCTGGCAGCTTATTATGAACAGGAATGTAAATATCGTGGCCCGTGACGGGTATGACCGGATTAGTGCAATTGATACCCCGGACAGGAATACTGTTGTTGTCAAATTTCGTGAATATTATGCTCCTTACCTGACATTGTTTACAACAGTTCTGCCCAAACACAAACTTGAAACTGAGAGTAATATAAATAAAGCGGCCTTTAACCGGGCTCCTGTTGGTACAGGACCGTTTAAATTTAAAGAATGGCAGGTTGCCGAAGCAATCAGCTTTGAGGCCAATCCGGCTTATTACCGGGGGAAGCCGGTGTTAGACAGTATTATCTATCGGGTTATTCCGGATGCCAATATCCTGCTGACTCAGTTGAAATCAGGGGAGCTGGATCTTGTCGGCAATATTGGGTTTTCCTATTTAGAGCAGGTAAAAGCCATCAATGGAATCAGGACAGTGATTACACCAACTATGATCTGGGAGCATATGGACTTCAACCTTGATAACCCCCTGTTCAAGGATGTTCGCGTCAGGAAAGCGATTACCAGTGCTATTGACCGGCAGGCTATTGTTGACAATGTGCTTAAAGGTGCTGCCGGTCCGGCCTATGGTGACCAGTCGCCTTTGTCCTGGGCTTATAATCCGATGCAGCAGCCCCCGGCCAGAGACGTTAATGCTGCCCGTGATTTGCTGGGACAAGCTGGCTGGCAACCGGGAGCAGATGGAATTATGACAAGCAATAATAAGAAGCTGGCATTTTCACTGGCTGTTCCAAGCGGCAATAAATTACGGGAACAAACAGCGGAAACCATTGCCGAGCAGCTTAAAGAGATTGGTGTATTAGTGGAAATCCGCTCCCTTGATCCAGTGGTGTTTTTCGCCGATACTTTAAAAAACAGGCAGTTTGAGACAGCTATTTATGCCTGGGTTGCAGGCCTTGATCCGGATAATCTCAATCTTTGGCATTCTCGTAAGATTCCGAGCCGTGCCAACGCCTATGCCGGGCAAAATTACCCCGGCTGGCGTAATCCGGAGATAGACACATTGAGCGAAACAGGTGTGCGAACAATCGATGTGAGTGGCAGAAAAGATATTTACTTTCGCATTCAGACTTTGCTCCGTGAAGAATGCCCGGTTGTACCACTCTATTTCCGCGGTAATATTGATGCTGTGAAAACAGTGGTTGTCAACTACCAGCCTAACCCCACGCCCTCAGGCAATTTTTGGAATGCCTGGCAATGGGGCTTTGCCGTTGCGGGTAAATAGTGTTTAAAATAATGCTTGACGATCGTTTCCTGTTATGATAAGATACATTATGTTGCATTAAACGTGACCTCAAGCACAGATGCGGTCGTGGCGGAACGGCAGACGCGCTAGCCTCAGGAGCTAGTGGGGGCAACCCCGTGGTGGTTCAAATCCACTCGACCGCACCATTTATTATAAGCATAAGCAGAGAGCCAGGTTTTTAGGAGCAATAGCGATAAGCAGAGAACCGCCGCCAATATACCTCATTAATCGGCTCCAGGTATTTACAAACAATCTACTTGACGATAATAAAAAATTATCGTATAATTTTATCGTTAACAACCTAACTTGCGGTCGTGGCGGAACGGCAGACGCGCTAGCCTCAGGAGCTAGTGGGGGCAACCTCGTGGTGGTTCAAATCCACTCGACCGCACCATTTATTATAAGCATAAGCAGAGAACCCAAGAAGGCGAAGGCTGATTGGTGTGAATCGCTTAGTTCTGAGCGGCAGCGAAGAACTTCCTTTATTTACCCCTAACAGTACATGCGGTTGTGGCGGAATCGGCAGACGCACCATCTTGAGGGGGTGGCGCTCACAAGGCGTGTGAGTTCAAGTCTCACCAACCGCACCAAACCCAAATCCGAACCATTTACTACAGGTTGTTCCTGTTGACGAAGGGTTCGGATTTATGCTATATCTGAAATAAGAGAACAAGGGTAGGTACTACGCTTGTTCTCCTACAACGCAGCAAAGATGAGTATGGTTTAAAATGTGAGGATAAACCATGAATACAAATCAACAGTTACTTGAAGCAATCGTATCTTTTGCAAATATAAATGAAAATATTAGTGCGCTTATCCTGATCGGCTCCCAGGCCAGACTTGAAAAATATGCAGACCAGTATTCTGATATCGATTTAATAATGGTAGTGAATAATCCAGAATATTTTCTATCATCAAATGAATGGCTCGAAGATATTGGATCTCCTCATATTTCATTTATAGAGCCAACTATCGGCGGCGAAAAAGAAAAAAGGGTTATGTTTGATAACGCTTTAGACGTGGACTTCGTAATCATTTCCCAAGAGCATGCTCAAAATGCTATACAAAGGAATGAGATCATAGGGATCCTTCATAACGGGTATAAGATTCTTGTCAATAAACAGAACTTGACTATTCCACCGCTAATCAATCCACCCGGTCAAAGTTACGCAGTGCCATCTGAGGATACCTTCACGAATCTTGTGAACGACTTCTGGTACCATGCCGTTTGGACTACTAAAAAATTTTTGCGGCAAGAGCTTTGGTCAGCAAAATTTTGTGTGGACAGCTATATGAAATGGAAGCTGCTATGGATGATTGAGCAATATGAGCATGTAAAACACGGACAAAGCTACAACACTTGGTATAGTGGCAGGTTTATTGATAGTTGGGTAGACGCCGATATAAAAGACCGTTTGTGTAAAACTTTTGCGCATTACGAAAATGCTGATATGATTTCATCTTTATTTGAAACAATGGACTTATTTCGGAACCTCGCTATACAGGTAGCAGAGGGATACGGATTTGAATATCCTTCACACGCAGACGAATATGCAACCAATTGGGTGCGTAAAAAGCTAACAAATCATCTCTAAAGATTCGGATTATATGTGAGAGCGGTGCACCAAAAAGCCAGGAACCTTCTGACTCGCAGAAGGTTCCTGGCTTTTTTACATAAAATGAACGCCTGCCTATTGACAAGATCCGGATCAATCTGCTATTATCTTTACAATACGAATATGGCCTTTAAGCTGGTCCTGTGAGGCTGGCAAGGGGACGATACAGATTTTAACGCCTTCTTGCGCGCTTTTCACAGCAAGAAGGCTTTTATTATATCTGACAATAACAAATACTATCCTTTAAGTAGGCCCTGAGAGGTCTGCAAGGATGTTGCCGGGCTGATTATGCTTTAATCTGGCGTGGTTACCTATAACTCCTTGCTCTTTCAGGCAAGGGGTTGTTTTACATGATCAGAAAGTATAGCAGTTTCTGATCATAAGTAAGAACGACTAAGGCTTCTGCCGGCGTCCTAAAGGACCTTGGCACAAGCCAAGTCTTTTCTTATGGTGTCGTTTCTTAATATGAAGGGAGAGTGCGTGATGAGTAAAGCTCAGGTATCATTGCGGAAAAAGGATATCCTCGGCCTGGAAGCTATGCCGGCGGCAGAAATGGAACTTATTCTTGATACGGCCAAAGAGATGAAAAATATCATTGACAGGGATATCAAAAAAGCGCCAACCTTGCGAGGCAAAGCAATTGTTAATCTGTTTTTTGAGAACAGCACCAGGACCCGTACCTCCTTTGAATTGGCGGGTAAATATCTTGGCGCTGATGTTATTAATATCTCGACCAGCTCCAGCAGTGTGGCTAAAGGCGAAAGCCTGCGTGATACCCTGCTTACTGTCGAAGCCATGGGGGTCGATATTATTGTCATGCGGCATGAGGCTGAGGGTTCGGCGCAATTTGCCGCTAATATAGCCAGACCTGTCATTATCAATGCCGGTGATGGCGCCCATGAGCATCCGACCCAGGGGCTGTTGGATATGTTTACAATTAAGCAATTCAAAGGCAGGCTTGCCGGTTTGAAAGTAGCGATAGTTGGCGATATCCTGCATAGCCGGGTGGCGCGCTCCAATGTCTGGGGCCTGCAAAAAATGGGAGCTGAGGTTCATCTGGCCGGACCGCAGACGCTGCTGCCCCGTGAAATTGAAAAAATTGGGATACAGGTCCATAATAGAGTAGAGGACGCTCTTGACCAGGCTGATGTTGTCAATGTACTCCGTATCCAGCGTGAACGGCAGCAAAAAGGGCTTTTTCCCTCAGCCCGTGAATATGCCCGGATATTTGGTATAAACGCCAAGCGCCTGGCGTTAGCTAAGCAGGATGCGCTCTTAATGCATCCTGGTCCCATGAATCGCGGGCTGGAGATTGCTCCGGATATAGCCTACGGTGATCAGTCGGCAATCCAGGAACAGGTAAAAAACGGACTGGCGGTCAGGATGGCATTGTTATTTTTAGTGCTGATGGGAGGGACTCACATTGAAGCTGCTCATTAAAGGCGGGCGAATTATTAATCCGGCGGAGAATATGGATGTGGTCGGCGATATCCTGATTGAAAATGGCAAGATAGCGGCAATAGGATCAAGTTGCCCAGCCGCAGGCGCAGAAATTATTGATGCCGCCGGGCTGGTAGTAACGCCTGGCCTTGTTGATATGCATGTACATCTGCGGGAACCAGGCCTGGAGGCTAAAGAAGATATTGCTTCCGGTACGAGGGCGGCGGCGGCGGGCGGCTTTACGACCATTGCCTGCATGCCCAACACCAGGCCGGCTATTGACAGTTCAATCGTGGTTGCCGGCTTAACCCAGCGGGCGAAAACCGAGGGGGTTGTCAAGCTTAAGATCATCGGCGCGCTCAGCAAAGGTCTGGAGGGCCGGGAACTGGCCGAAATTGGCGATATGATCGAGTCCGGGGCAGTGGCCATTTCCGATGATGGCGGCCATCTGGACAGTACCCGTCTCTTAAAGACCGGGCTTGAATACACCGGGATGTTTGGCCGGCCGGTCATTACTCATTCAGAGGATGAAGGCCTGGCCAATGAAGGATTTATGCATGAAGGGGCGGTATCGGCAGTGCTGGGGCTGAAAGGCCGGCCGGCTGTTGCCGAGGATATTGCTGTGGCCCGCGATATTATGCTGGCTGAATACGCAAATGCGCCGATTCACATCGCTCATGTCAGCAGCAAAGGCGCGGTTGAAATCATCCGCCAGGCCAAACAACGGGGCGTCAAAGTAACGGCGGAAGCGACGCCCCATCACCTGACCCTTACTGATGAAGAGTTGAGAACCTTTAATACCGCCTTTAAGGTCAACCCGCCGCTCCGGTCGGCGGAGCATGTTGCCGCTCTTATTGACGGGCTAAAGGACGGGACTCTGGACGCCATCGCCACAGATCATGCGCCGCACGCGTTTGAAGAAAAAGATGTTGAGTTCCGGTACGCCCCCAGTGGTTTTGCCGGTCTGGAAACAGCAGTCGGGGTTGTATTGACAGGGCTTTATCATACCGGCAAACTGACTTTGCCGGAGATCATCGCCAAGCTGTCATATGGCCCGGCAAAAATCCTTGGCCTGGATAGCGGCGTTCTGAAGGTTGGGGCACCGGCCGATATTACAATTATTGATACTGAATATAAATGGGCGGTTGACTGCATAAAATTTTATACCAGGGGAAAACATTCTCCGTTTGAAAGCAGGAATTTAAAGGGTAAACCGCTAATTACTATAGTGAATGGAAGTATAATTATGCAAAATGGCGAGGTGCTTAAATGAATGGCAAACTGATATTGGAAGACGGCAGCGTTTTCCAAGGGATGCTTGCTTCCGGTACTAAAACAGTTGGGGAAGTAGTATTCAATACCGGTATGACCGGTTATCAAGAAGTATTAACAGATCCGTCCTATTGTGGACAGATTGTAACAATGACTTATCCGCTTATTGGCAACTACGGAGTGGCTGATCTCTTTGAACAAGCCCGGCAATCCTTTGTCCGTGGTTTTGTGATCAGTGAGCTGTGCGGCAAGCCCAGCAGCTGGCAGGCTGAAGACTCCCTGGTTTCCTATCTTAAAGCAAAAAATATTCCTTGTCTGCATGGCGTCGATACCCGGGCTATCACCAGAAGGATACGCTCGCATGGTACCATGAAGGGGGTCATTGTTCCGGCTGATGCTCAGGCAAGCGAGGTTGCCGAGCTGTTTGCGCAATCTCCTTTTGCCGAGGTTGTCAAGGAAGTTACGACTAAAGAAATCTACCGGATCCCGGGCAAGGGGCCGCATATCGCCGTGCTGGATTTCGGCATTAAACGCAATATCCTTAATTCTATGGCCAAAGCCGGGTTTGATCTTACTGTTTTGCCGGCCTATACCCCGGCTGAAGAAATACTGGCCCTCAGCCCTGACGGCATATTCCTGTCAAATGGCCCTGGTGATCCCAAAGATGCGCCGGTAGAGACCGTGCGGCAGCTTATCGGCAAAAAACCAATATTTGGCATCTGTCTTGGGCATCAGCTGTTAGCTTTGGCTTTGGGGGGCGATACTTATAAGCTGAAATTTGGGCATCGTGGCTCTAACCACCCGGTTAAAGATCTGGCAACAGACCGTGTATATATCACTTCGCAAAATCATGGCTATGCCATTGATGAAACCTCGCTGGCCACACTTGACGTTACCGTAACGCACCGTGCTGTTAATGACGGTACGGTAGAAGGGATGCGTCATAACCGTCTGCCCGTATTCTCCGTTCAGTATCACCCGGAAGCGGCTCCCGGACCTGATGACAGCACCTATCTGTTTGAGGAATTTATGAGACTGCTCAATAAAGAAATGAATAAGGCGAGGGGGAACTAACGGTGCCGAAAAAACAAAACTTGCGCAAAGTTATGGTAATTGGCTCCGGCCCGATAGTGATCGGCCAAGCCGCTGAATTTGACTATGCCGGTACCCAGGCGTGCCAGGCATTAAAAGAAGAAGGGTTTGAGGTGGTGCTGGTCAACAGTAATCCGGCCACCATTATGACAGATACTCATGTTGCCGACTGGGTTTATATCGAACCGCTGACCCCTGAATATCTGGAAGAGATTATTGTCAAAGAACGGCCGGACGGTATACTGGCTACCCTGGGGGGGCAGGCCGGCCTTAATCTGGCCGTCAAACTGGCGGAAAACGGTGTACTGGCAAAGTATCAGGTTGAATTGCTCGGTACACCCATTGCAGCGATCAAGAAGGCGGAAGACCGGGAATTGTTTAAAGCGACGATGGAGGAACTGGGCCAGCCAATTCCTGCCAGTACTATTGTTGAAGACATTGAAAGTGCCCTTACCTTTGCCGGCGAGATCGGCTATCCGCTGATTGTGCGCCCGGCTTATACGCTGGGCGGAACCGGCGGCGGCATTGCCTATAATGATGAAGAACTTATCGATACCGTAAACCGGGGACTAAAACACAGCCTGATCGGGCAGGCGCTGATTGAACGCAGCGTGGCCGGCTGGAAAGAAATCGAATATGAAGTGATCCGTGATGCTGCTGATAACTGCATCACGGTATGCAATATGGAAAACTTCGACCCTGTCGGTGTTCATACCGGCGACAGCATTGTTGTTGCACCGTCACAGACACTTACTGATTATGAATATCAGATGCTGAGAAGCTCCTCGCTTAAGATCATCCGGGCGCTGGGGATTGAAGGCGGCTGCAATGTACAGTATGCGCTTGACCCCAAAAGCAGTAATTATATCGTGATTGAAGTAAACCCGCGGGTGAGCCGCTCCAGTGCCTTAGCCTCGAAAGCAACCGGCTATCCGATTGCCAAGGTGGCTACAAAAATCGCCATTGGCTATACCCTGGATGAGATTACCAACACAGTAACCGGTAAAACCAAGGCCTGCTTTGAGCCGGCCCTTGATTATGTGGTTGTTAAGTTTCCCCGCTGGCCGTTTGACAAGTTTATTTTTGCCGACAGAACTCTGGGCACACAAATGAAAGCCACCGGTGAGGTCATGGCTATTGACCGCAACTTTGAAGGGGCGCTGCTAAAAGCGGTGCGTTCTCTGGAAATTGGCCTCCATCATCTCTATATTCCCGAATTGGCCAAGCTGAGTGATCAGGAATTGAAAGACCGGCTCAGTCTGGTCGATGATGAACGTGCTTTTGTGATTGCCGAATCGATCCGCCGGGGAGTAACGGTAGCTGAGATTCATGCCATAACGGCCATTGATAATTTTTTCTTAGATAAGATCGAAAATATTGTGACAATGGAACGTCAGCTCAGCCGGAAAATCTCTGATGAAGTCCTGCTGGCGGCCAAGCAAATCGGCTTTGCCGATAAATCAATTGCCGAACTGACCGGTAAAACAGTTTTTGAAATCCGGGACCGGCGCAAGCAGGCCAATATTGTGCCAAGCTATAAAATGGTTGATACCTGTGCTGCCGAGTTTGAGGCTATTACCCCCTATTACTACTCAACCTATGCCCAGGAAGACGAAGTGCAGCGGACCGATAACCGTAAAATCATTGTCCTGGGCTCAGGGCCGATCCGTATCGGTCAGGGAATTGAATTTGATTATTGTTCGGTTCACTCAGTATGGGCCCTCCGGGCAATGGGTATTGAATCGGTCATTATCAATAACAACCCCGAAACCGTCTCTACGGATTTTGACACATCAGACCGATTGTACTTTGAACCGCTGACCCCGGAAGATGTGCTGAATATTATTGA
This sequence comes from Sporomusa termitida, assembly GCF_007641255.1. Taxonomy (NCBI): domain Bacteria; kingdom Bacillati; phylum Bacillota; class Negativicutes; order Selenomonadales; family Sporomusaceae; genus Sporomusa; species Sporomusa termitida. The sequence continues at coordinate 2,458,797 of NZ_CP036259.1, read as the reverse complement.
TAAAGAACAACCGGAGGGAGTTATTGTCCAGTTTGGCGGGCAGACTGCCATTAATCTTGCCGGTCCGCTGGCTAAAGCCGGTGTCAAAATTTTTGGCACAAGTGTCGAGGATATTGACCGGGCGGAAGACCGGGAGAAGTTTGATGAATTACTGGAGCAGCTGCATATCCCGCGCCCGCAGGGTGAGACAATTACCGATGCCGGCCTGGCGCCGCTGGCTGCAGCGCGTATCGGCTACCCTGTTGTTGTGCGTCCGTCCTATGTGCTGGGCGGGCGGGCCATGGAAATTGTCTATAATGAAACCGAATTGAAGGACTATATGGTGCGGGCGGTTAAAGCATCGCCTGAGCATCCGGTGCTGGTTGACCGCTATATGCAGGGGACCGAGGTCGAGGTTGATGCCATCGCGGACGGCGACGACTTCCTGATTCCCGGCATTATGGAGCATATTGAACGGGCCGGAGTTCATTCCGGCGACAGTATTGCCGTATATCCGCCCCAGACTCTGTCAGCCCAGGTCAAAGACACCATTGTCGATTATACGGGCCGTCTGGCCAGAGGGCTTAAGGTCAAAGGCCTGATCAATATTCAGTTTGTCATTGTCGATGAAGAGGTTTATGTCATTGAGGTAAATCCCCGGTCAAGCCGGACAATTCCTTTCCTGAGCAAAATCACCGATGTGCCGATGGTCGATGTGGCAACCCGCGTGGCGATCGGTGAAACCCTGAAAGGGATGGGCTATACCCCCGGTCTGATGCCGGCCCGGGAGTATGTGGCGGTAAAAGTGCCGGTGTTCTCATTCGCCAAAATGCAGCATGTGGATATTTCGCTGGGACCGGAAATGAAGTCTACCGGTGAGGTGATGGGGATTGACTATCAGTATTCCCGCGCCCTGTACAAAGGTATCGTGGGTGCCGGCATGAATGTACCCCAGACAGGATCAATCCTCGTCACTGTTGCTGATAAAGATAAACCTGAGGCCGGCGAGATTGCCAAAGAATTTGCCCGGCTGGGTTATGAACTTGTGGCAACAAGCGGTACTGCGGCATATCTGCGGTCCCTCGGCCTGCAGGTGGGTACAGTGCCCAAGCTGCATGAGCAGCAGCCTGAGATTATTGAGATGATTAAGGCCGGAAAAATAAGCATGGTGATTAATACCCTGACCAAAGGCCGGGATTTTGAGAGCGACGGCTTCAAGATCAGGCGGGCAGCCGTAGAGCATGCCATCCTCTGCCTGACCTCCATGGATACAGCCAATGCCGTCTTTGACGTATTAAGCATTATCCGCGAAAGGAAATTCCTCTATGTGCTGGCCCTGCAGGATTATGTAGGCGGAGGCGAAACAGCCCGTGATTAAAACCTGTGTAACGGCTAAGGTAATTAAACAGCACCCCCTGGCCGGGGACGTATTTCAGCTGACAGTGGCCGTGCCGGCGATTGCTGCGGTCAGCCGGCCGGGACAGTTTGTCCATCTGCGGCTGACTGAGACTTTTGATCCGCTGCTGCGGCGGCCATTTAGTATTGCCGACTGTGATGCCGGTCAGGGAACGCTTACGCTCATTTATCGTGTTGTGGGCCGCGGTACCAGGCTGATGGCCGGGCTGCAGAGCGGGGACAGTCTTGATTGTATGGGACCGCTGGGCAACGGGTTTGCTTTAAACTCCCAGCGGCCCCTGTTAATCGGGGGCGGTATGGGACTGGCACCGCTGCTTATGCTGGCCAGGGCTTTCTGTTCCCGGCCGGCTACTATCCTTATGGGCGGCCGTAATGAACAGGAATTATTCTGGCCGGGGATCTATGCCGGCATATGCCAAAATATTCATATTACCACAGATGACGGCAGTGTTGGTCAGCGTGGCTTTACTGTCGACCTGCTGCCCGGGCTGTTAAAACAGGGGGAGTTTGACGGCATTTATGCCTGCGGACCTCATGCCATGCTCAAGGGCGTGGCGGCAACGGCAGCACAGTATAGGATTGCCTGTCAGGTTTCCCTGGAGGAATATATGGCCTGCGGTGTTGGCGCCTGTTTGTCATGCACCTGTGCCGCTGCCGGCGGCAAGCGTCATAAGGTCTGCACGGACGGCCCGGTTTTCCGGGCTGAGGAGGTGGTGTGGTGAGGTTCACCGATACAGTGCTGGCTGTTGATATTGCCGGCATCAAAATGAAAACGCCGGTACTGACAGCCTCCGGTACTTTCGGCTTTGGTTTAGAATACAGCGACTTTGTTGACCTGAATCAGGTCGGGGCTATCGTCGTTAAGGGTACAACCCTGGCGTCCAGAGCCGGCAATAGCGGGCGGCGCATGGCCGAAACACCGGCAGGCATGCTGAACTCCATCGGGTTGGAAAATCCGGGGGTTGAAGAGCTGATCACCAAAATTCTGCCGGAGCTGGCGCACTACCAGGTGCCTGTTATCGTTAATATCTCCGGCAACACCGTGGAAGAATATGGTGAGCTGGCAGCCAGGCTTGATCAGTCCGGTGCCGCCGGTCTGGAGGTGAATATTTCCTGCCCGAATGTAAAGCAGGGAGGAATTGCCTTTGGGACCTGCCCGGAGAGTGCCGCCGGTGTTGTAAAGGCGGTGAAGGCCCGGACAAAACTGCCTGTTATTGTTAAGCTTTCTCCCAATGTTACCGATATTGTGCTGATGGCCAAAGCCGTAGAGGCCGCCGGGGCGGACGCTATTTCCCTGATTAACACGCTGCTGGGAATGGCGATTGACATTCAGACCTGGCGGCCTGTGCTGGGCAATACGGTTGGCGGCTTATCCGGACCGGCGGTTAAGCCGGTAGCGGTACGGATGGTATGGCAGGTGGCGCAGGCCGTCCGGGTGCCGGTCATTGGCATGGGCGGGATTATGACTGCAGCCGATGCTATTGAATTTATGCTGGCCGGGGCCAGCGCCGTAGCTGTCGGGACTGCCAATTTCGTTAACCCGCTGGCGGCGGTGGCCGTGGCTGAAGGTATCAGAGATTATCTGGCCGAACGCGGTTTGCCGCAGGTAGGGGCGCTTGTCGGGCAAGTCAATCGAAAACAGGGAGGATGACTACTTGAAACAGGTGGAAAACCGTTTGATCGTAGCTCTTGATGTTGCTACTATGGCTGAAGTCCGCCAATTAGTTGCGACATTAGGCGATACTGTACATTACTATAAGGTAGGCATGCAGCTTTTTTACAGTACCGGTATGGAATGCCTGGCTTATTTGCGCGAATTAGGCAAAGATATTTTTCTGGACTTGAAAATGCATGATATTCCCAATACTGTCGCGCAGGGCGCCGCTTCGCTGACCAGGCTGGGAGTAGGCATGATTAATGTCCACGCATCAGGCGGGGCGGCGATGATGCGCGCGGCGGCGGCACAAGTGGCTGAAACTGCGCTTAACCTTAACATTCCCCGGCCTAAGCTTATTGCCGTCACCGTGCTGACAAGTATGGATGAACAGGAATGGTCCCTGCTGCGGCATAGTACCGCTATTCCCGAACAGGTTGTCCATCTGGCCAAGCTGGCCAAGGAGGCCGGTTTAGACGGCGTGGTAGCGTCGCCGCAGGAAGCGCCGCTGATTAGAGCCGTCTGCGGACCGGATTTTGCGATCATTACGCCTGGTGTTCGCCCTCAAGGTGCGGCATTAAATGATCAGAGCCGGGTGGCTACACCGGCCGCTGCTCTCCGGGCCGGGGCTCATTACCTGGTGGTAGGCCGGCCGGTCACTGCGGCCGGGGAGCCGCGGGCCGCAGCCCTGGCAATTTTAGAAGAAATGAGGCAGGCATAATGAAGGAAGCAGAAGTGCGCGCGTTGTTTATTGAGACAGGTGCTATTTTAGAAGGTCATTTCTTATTAACCTCGGGTTTGCACAGCCCGCTGTATGTGGAAAAATTTCAGGTGCTGCAATATCCCCGCCATACGGAGAAACTATGTGCCGCTTTGGCTGAACGCTTCCAGGATGAACAGGTAGAGCTTGTTGTTGGTCCTGTAACCGGGGGCATTATTTTGGCTCATGAAGTAGGCAAACAGCTTGGTACGCGGGCCATATTCACCGAACGCGAAAATGGCAGGATGGCGCTCCGCCGCGGCTTTGTCATTGAGCCGGGCCAGCGCGTGCTTGTTGTCGAGGATATTGTTACTACCGGCGGCTCGGTAAAAGAGGTTATTGAGGTAATCCGGGAGCAAGGCGGTACGCCGGTTGGGGTCGGCATCCTGGTTGACCGCAGTGGCGGTAAGGCTGATTTCGGCATTCCCGCCCGGGCTTTACTCCACCTTGCCGTTCCTGCCTATCAGCCTGCTGACTGCCCGTTATGCCGGGACGGAGCCGCGCTGACCAAACGGGGCAGCCGCAAACTATAATCAATGGTACCATTGGCTGTGCAGTCTTGCACAGCCTGTATTATCTCTGAAAATTGCTGCAAAACCGCGATATTTGCGTTAAAATAAAGGTTAAATTAAATATTTATTAAAATAACCTGTGATAGGTATTGATATTATGTCAAAAACATGGTAATATTAGATCTCGTCAGGAGATAATAGCTAAGTGGCCCCGTGGTGTAGCGGTCTAACATGCCGCCCTGTCACGGCGGAGATCGACGGTTCAAATCCGTTCGGGGTCGCCATAAGCAGCGCACCAGGTTCTCACGAGCCGAAAGGCAAAATGAGAACCTGAGTAAGTCGCTTAGTTCCAAACGACAGTGAGGAACTTCCTTTTTAAAGCGGAAGTAGCTCAGCGGTAGAGCATCGCCTTGCCAAGGCGAGGGTCGCGAGTTCGAATCTCGTTTTCCGCTCCATACAGGGGTATAGCTCAATTGGTAGAGTAGCGGTCTCCAAAACCGTTGGTTGAGGGTTCAAGTCCTTCTGCCCCTGCCATAGCACAAGAATCCACTGAGACCTAATTCTCAGTGGATTCTTTCTTAGTTATCTGCCAACTCTAAGGCTTTGCCTTTTAAAACTTCTTCGCGTAATGTCAGCCAGATGTTTTGAAATAGCTCATTATAACGGAGCGTAGTCCGGATTTGGGCAATGTCGCGGGGACGGGGCAGGTCAATTTTCACAATTGATTTGACCGTCCCGGGATGGGCCGTCATAATCAGGATGCGGTCACTAAGACATAACGCCTCATCGATGCTATGGGTGATAAAAACCGTTGTTTTCTTGTTTAACTCCCAGATCTTTAGTAGTTCCTGCTGGAGAAGAATCCTGTTTTGCTCATCAAGGGCCCCAAAGGGCTCATCCATTAACAGGATTTCAGGGTTATTGGCAAAAGCACGGGCTACGCTTACCCGCTGCTTCATGCCGCCTGACAGCTGATGGGGATAGGAGCCGGCAAATTTACTCAGGCCAATCATCCTGATATATTTGTCGGCAATTGCATAGCGTTCTTTTTTCGCTACACCCCGCAGTTTAAGGCCATACGCAACATTGTCGGCTACACTCAGCCAGGGAAAGACTGATTGTTCCTGAAATACCATTGAATTCACAGGCTGGTCGCTTGCTGGTATCATAATTTTGACTTTCCCCGCGGAGGCGGTGTCTAAGCCTGCCAGAATGCGCAGCAGTGTGGTTTTGCCACAACCGCTGGGACCGACAATAGAAAAGAATTCGCCGGCGCCGATAGCAATATTGATATCGGTAAGCGCAGTAACCGGGCCGCGGCTGGTAGCAAAGACTTTTCCGAGCTGCTTGAGAATAATGCCGGTATCGTCATAAGGCATGGGCACACCTCCTTTTCGTGGATCGTGGTTCGAAGTTCGAGCGAACGAACGAAGCGGTTAACGAACGTAAGCGAATAAATCTACATTAGCTGGTCTGTTTCCACGGCAGTACCAGGCATTCCAGCCAATCAAGCAGCAGGGAAAAGATATACCCAAGCACGGACAAGGTGATTAACGCAACAAACATCTGTTCAATAGCAAACATATCATAAGCCCGCCAGATCATCCAGCCGACACCGGCTTTGGCCGCCGACATCTCCGCCGCAACAATCAGGATCAGCGCCATCCCCATACCTAGCTTCAGGCCGGCAAATATCATCGGCAGTGCTCCCGGCAAGGCTACGGTGAGATAGAAGTCTTTGCGGCTGGCGCCGAAGTTTTTCGCGACTTCCAGATATATTTTATCAATGTTTAAAACCCCGGCCATGGTGTTAATTACCACCAGATAGAACACACCGATTGCAATCGTGAAGATCTTAGAGGTTTCGCCCAGTCCGAAGATCAGGAGAATAAGCGGCATGATAGCCAGTTTCGGAATCGGATAGGTGGCTGCGATCATCGGTTCAAGAGCTGAACGGATAAGGGGTGACAGGCCCATGCTCATGCCGAGGAGAATAGCAGGAATTGCACCGGCAACAAACCCTAAAATAACCCTCATAACGCTTACCCAGGTGTTATAAAGCAGATCGCCGGAAACCAGCAGCGGAACAAAGGCCTCAAGAATGAGCAACGGGCTGGAAAGCAGGCGGGTGTCGATAAGCCCTAACCGGGCACCGGCTTCCCAAAACAATAACAGGGTCAATGGTGATAATATTGATATAGCTGTTTTCACATCAATCAGCTCCCGGTTACGACATCTTATTGATAGTGGCCTAAGGTTTTGACGGCAAAGTCTACATATTTATTATCAACAGCATCTTCCAGACTGATATCAGAGTTAAGCAGGCTGTTTTCCTTATACCACGTTAAATCAGCGGCAATGCCGTCCATTCGCAGATAACCGTCAGGATTCAGCCCGGTGGGAAACATTTTTTCGTAAAGAGCAGGGTCTTTGATTACCGAGTATTTGCAGAGCATGTCAATAACTTCAGCTTTGTTTTTGTTTTTGAAAAAAGCGTCATTGTAATCCCGCATGGATTTAACATAGGCAGTCATAAACCGGTTGGCCACATCCGGCCGTGTGGTCATGCTGGTGCCATATACCAGCAAGGCGATTTGCGCGTCCGGGTCATATTCAGACGGATCTTTCCAGGGGTCAATAATTCCTTTGGCTATGCCTTGCGTGACAAAGGGTTCAATGACCATGGCGGCATCAATGCTCTTGTTGCTTAAAGAGACCAGCATATCAGGAAAGGCCCGGATGACCAGCATATCAATATCCTGGGTCGTCAACCCGCCTTTGGCCAAAACCCGGGCCAGGCATATCTCGTCTAAAGAGGCGGTGCCAACCACGGCAATTTTTTTGCCCCGCAAGTCGGCAAAGCTTTTCAGTTCACCGGCCAGTTCTTTTCTCACAACTAAGCGGTAATAGCCCTGGCCCGGGACATTAATTCCCTTGTCGGCAACAATTTTGACCGGTATATCCCGGGACATAGCATTTAAAAGCCCCGCAGCAGTTACGGTTGCGCCAACATCTAATTGTCCGGCAGCCAGTTGATTAATCATTTCCTGGCCGGAATTAAACTGGACCGGATCGATTTTGATGCCAAGATCCTGGTAATAGCCTTTAGCCATACCGATGAGAATGCCGGCATCAGAAACAACCTGTTTCATGCCAACCTTTACCACAGTTTCCTGCGGCAGTGCAGTTAAGCCGTAAGCCCAGTCCGGTCCTGCTGCCGGCCTGGTTTGGGCGGCAGGCGCCTGACTGCAGGCCGTAATGAACAGGGTAAGTACCAGTAAGACTGACAATAGCCCGCCCCAACGTTTCAACATATGATTTCCTCCTTGTCGTTTTGGAATGATCCCGGTGGAAGCTACTTCATACTATTCTAAGTTTATTTTTTGGTTACTTGTCAGGCAGGTTTTTTTATTTAAGTCCAGAATACTAAGTAAGAGGTTAGAGGTGGAGCAGTATATGGAAAAGATTATTGAAGAAGTAGCAGGCTGGAAATTTTTACAGGACCTGCCGCGGGAAATTTACGGCTTTACATTGATTAATGAGTTTATGACCTGTGGTTCTCAGTATCGTATTTTTACATATAATAATCAGGCAGCCAGACGGAGCTTTACTGTTTTATATGATAAAGCCACCAGGGATTTTTTGGTCCGTACGGTAATCGGTTTAACCGAATTATGTGATATCAGCTTCATAACCGGTAATCTGGCGGCTCTGGAAAAACTATTGGCAGACCGGATGAATAAAACACTATGGGGCTTGGCTCACTTTGAACCCGCCTGCCTGTGTGCTCAATTTGCCGGCAAGCAAATTACCGAATGGACATATGCAGACCAATTACCGAAAACGCTGGCGGGATTTGACCTTTTCATAAATCCGCACGAACCGCTTAAAGGCTTGAATGGTTCTTATATTATAATAGACTACAGTGATTTTTCGACAGAAAGTAACCTTGTGGTAAATTACAATATATTTCGTGACCAGTTTTTTAGTGAGATACGGCTCAGACGCACACCGCTGATGACCGCTGAATTTGATGCTAAAACCCTGCCGGAACTGGGCGACCGCCTCAAAGAAAATCTTAGTCCGGCGCTGGAACGGTTGCGATTACAATTGCAATAGCTTCGCAGTATGGACGCGCCAAATAGGGAGGTTATTATATGTCAAGAATTTTAGTTTGTGATGATTCAGCGTTCATGCGGATGATGTTGAAAAAGCTGCTAACAGATATGGGGCATGAAATTGCCGGTGAGGCCGGCGATGGCAAACAGGCTGTCCAGCTATATCGTCAGCACCAACCTGATTTGGTCACGATGGATATTACGATGCCAATTATGGACGGTATAGAAGCCGTAAAGCATATTCATGAGACAGATCCGTCAGCCCGGATTATCATGGTAACAGCCATCGGGCAGCGCAGTATTATTGCCGATGCCATAAAAGCGGGAGCGGCCAGTTTTATCGTTAAACCTTTCGAACCGGAACAGGTGGAGGAAACGGTAAATAAGGTTTTAACTACCTGAATCAATTGGCCGAAGTACTTGACGAGTGTACTGTAGGCTATATAATAATTTTTACTGTTGCTTTTAGTTGATAAATTGGCTATAAATAAGTATTGACTTAAGTAAGAGATTAGTATATACTTTATTTTGCGATTTGTTAAGCGGCCCTGTGGTGTAGCGGTCTAACATGCCGCCCTGTCACGGCGGAGATCGACGGTTCAAATCCGTTCAGGGTCGCCAATTTCTCTTACGGGTAGTGGATGTTCTTCACTGCGCTCAGAACTAAGCGACTCACGTATGTTCTCAGTTCGCCTAGCGGCTCGTGACAACATGGTTCGCTGCTTATGCCTCGGTAGCTCAGTCGGTAGAGCAGAGGACTGAAAATCCTCGTGTCGACAGTTCGATTCTGTCCTGAGGCACCATTTAAGCGGAAGTAGCTCAGCGGTAGAGCATCGCCTTGCCAAGGCGAGGGTCGCGAGTTCGAATCTCGTTTTCCGCTCCATAGTGACGGCGACATAGCCAAGTGGTAAGGCAGAGGTCTGCAAAACCTCTATTCCCCAGTTCGAATCTGGGTGTCGCCTCCAAAATTTATGCCGGGGTGGCGGAACTGGCAGACGCAACGGACTTAAAATCCGTCGGAAAGAAATTTCCGTACCGGTTCGATTCCGGTCCTCGGCACCATTCATATCGACATAGAATTTAGGAATTTAGTGACTCAAAATCCTTATTCAGTGATATTCTAAAAATAACAAGGCAATAAGAAATCCCCGGAATATTCCGGGGGTTTTCTTATTGCCGGCAATGAAGGAAGGTCGCAGCCAGGCTACTCGATAACCTTTTTAAGCGTGTCCAGGTCGGTAATTTTCACCGAGGAGCGATAGAAATCAATCAAACCCTCGTCGCGCATGCGGCCCATTTCCCGGGATAAAGCCGTCCGGGATACGTTAAGGAAATCGGCCAGATCATTGCGGTTTAACGTCAGGGTAAACGTTTTTCTGGCTGTTTGCCTGTGCTGGTCCAAAAGATAGGAGCTGATTTTTTCCCGCATGCCGCGAATGGACAGGTATTCAACTTTGCGGTTGAGCAGGATTGCTTTTTCCGATAAGATTCTCAGCATATTGGTGATTAGCTGCTTATGGCTGGAGCAGACGTTGGGACAGGTGCCCATGATTTTTACCGCCGGCAAAAACATGACCGTACTTTCCGCTTGGGCTATTACGGAAACCGGCCAGGCGCTGAGTGTGGAAAACGCAATCATTTCCCCGAAGATATCGCCTGCTTCCAGGCTGGTCATGACAATCCTGCTGCCGGCCGCATTTTCTTTAATTACAGTGGCTTTGCCGGCTAAAACAATACCCAGGCCGGCAAACTCATCACCGGCCAGCGCGATATAATTATTTTTGGGGTAGGCAGATATTTTAGGCTGCAGGCAGCCGAGAACAGACGCTAAGGATTCAGCCTCAATGTTGCCAAACAGGGGTGAATGTGTAAGCACGGCGATCATATCATGACCCATAATTCATCACAGCCTTATTTTTGGTAGCTACGGCTACCGATTTATTATTTTCATTATATTACAATGAATTCACAGAGAACAAGTACATTCGCAAAAAGGAGGGACTGCAATGATCAGAAAGATTGTTAAAATAGACGAAGAGAAATGCAATGGCTGCGGATTATGTATTAGCGGCTGCCATGAAGGCGCCCTGCAATTAATTGACGGCAAAGCCAGGCTGGTGTCCGATTCCTACTGCGATGGTCTGGGAGCCTGCCTGCCCGAATGTCCTACCGGCGCTATAACCATCGAAGAACGCGACACAGACGCCTTTGATGAGGAGGCAGTCAAGCAGCACCTGGCCGCAAAAGAGGCACCGGCCAAGGTTCCCAATCTGGCCTGTGGCTGCCCCGGTACCCATTCCCGGCTGATTGAAAAAGTGGTTCCAACTGAGCCTGCTCCGGCAATGTCGGCACCAGTTCAATCCCAGCTGCGTCAATGGCCATGCCAGATTAAACTGGTGCCGGTAAACGCTCCCTATTTCCATAACGCCAATCTGTTGATTGCAGCTGACTGTACGGCCTATGCCTATGCCAATATTCACAGCGAATTTATGGGCAACAAGATCACCCTGATTGGCTGTCCCAAGCTGGATGACGTGGATTACGCCGAGAAACTGACAGCTATCCTGAAGGCCAATGAAATCAAAAGTATTGCTGTTTTGCGTATGAGTGTGCCATGCTGTGGCGGGATTGTCAATGCCGTGAAACAGGCCCTGGCAAATGCCGGCAAGATTATCCCCTGGCAGGTGACGACAATCACTACCGAGGGTCAGCTGCTGTCAGACTAAAGTGTACTCAATGGTAATGGTCATTCAATTAAGATAAAAATACGAGGAGGAATAACAATGTCAGAAATGTTTTGTTTTCAATGTGAACAAACCGCCGGTGGCAAGGGTTGTACAAAAGTAGGGGTCTGCGGGAAAAAGCCCGATGTTGCCGGCAAACAGGATGAACTTACCGGCGCGTTGATCGGCCTGGCCCGGGCCGCTGCCGGGAAAACCCCCGGTAAACTGGCAGATGCCCTGACCCTGCAAGGCTTATTTGCGACTGTGACCAATGTAAACTTCGATAATGCCCGTATTACCGAACTCATCGATCTTGTCCACACGGAAAAAGCCGCGCTGGACCCGCAGGCTCTGGATTTTCCCGCCGCCGCCCTGTGGACCGGCAATGAGGATATTGTATCGCTCCGGTCTACCCTGCTGCTTGGTCTGCGCGGTATGGCCGCCTATGCCTGGCACGCCCATATCCTGGGCAAAACCGCCGCCGACGTCACCGCCTGGTTCTACACGGGACTGCGCGCTCTGGGCGAAGATCACACTGCCGATGAATGGCTAACCCTGTTGATGGAGTTTGGACAAGTTAACCTGAAATGTATGGGGCTGTTGGATGAAGCCAACACTTCGGCTTATGGCCATCCGGTACCGACAAAAGTTCCTGCCCTGGTGGAAAAAGGCCCGTTTATTGTCATCACCGGCCATGACCTGCATGATCTAAAGCAGCTCCTGGAACAAACGGAAGGTAAAGGCATCAATATTTACACCCACGGCGAAATGCTGCCGGCCCATGCTTATCCGGAGCTGAAAAAATACAGCCAGCTTAAAGGCAACTTTGGTACTGCCTGGCAGAATCAACAAAAAGAATTTGACAACCTGCCGGCGCCGATCCTGTTTACCACCAACTGCCTCATGCCGCCTAAGGCGTCTTATGCAGACCGGGTATTTACCACTGATGTGGTCGGATATCCTGAGATCAAGCATATTGCGGCCGGCAACGATAAAAAAGATGCCTCAATCATTGATAAAGCCTTAGGGCTGTTTGGTATTGGCGCGCAAGAGAAGAGCGGCCTGAACAAGGATTTCACCCCCGTTATCAATAAAGCCCTGGAACTGGGCGGTTGGCAGGAAGACCGGCATTTTACCGGTATTAACGGCGGCACCGAGGTAATGACAGGCTTTGCCCGCAATGCCGTGCTGGGTGTGGCCGACAAGGTGATCGATGCTGTCAAGGCCGGTCATATTAAGCACTTTTTCCTGGTCGGCGGCTGCGACGGCGCTAAACCCGGCAGAAACTATTACACTGAATTTGTGCAAAAAACGCCGCCTGACACTGTGATCCTGACCCTGGCCTGCGGCAAGTACCGGTTTAATGATCTCAGCCTTGGCGATATCGGCGGCATTCCCCGCATCCTTGATATGGGACAGTGCAATGATGCCTATTCCGCTATCCAGGTCGCGGTAGCCCTGGCGCAAGCCTTTAATTGCGGTGTTAATGACCTGCCGCTGACCCTGGTGCTGTCCTGGTATGAGCAAAAAGCCGTATGCATCCTGCTCACACTGCTGGCGCTGGGCATTAAAAATATCTATATCGGCCCGTCCCTGCCCGCTTTCTTATCCGGCAATGTGTTGAACATCTTAGTCGAAAAATTTGCCCTGACACCGATCAGCACGCCGGAACAGGACCTGCAGGCCATTCTCAGCCGTTAAACAGGGCTGCTGCCTCAGTCTTGCCCGGGAAACAACCATGGTTATTGAATGATAGGAACGGCGGTGAGCAATCACCGCTTTTTCTTGTCATTGTGGCAAAAATTCAGTAGCTGAATTCCCCTAAAGTATAAATTATGGATTAATGGGTAACGGTGATATTCCCCGGCGGGAGTATCACCGCTACCGGTTTAACTAAAGTATTTTACCCAGGTTCTTTGCAGGAATTGCCGGATAAGCTACAATATAGAATATAGCCACAACAGGGGGAAGAGACTATGCTTATCGTCAGTGCCTGTCTGGCCGGGGTGCAGTGCCGGTATAACGGGCAGGATTTTCTTATACCTGAGGTAGCAGAACTGGTGAAAACAGGGCAGGCGCTGCCGCTGTGCCCGGAAATATTGGCCGGTTTAGCCACACCACGGCCCTGTGTAGAGCAATGTGGCGGCCGTTTTTTGACTATCAAGGGTGAGGACCTGACATCTGAATATAGGGACGGGGCAAAAACTGCCCTGAAGATTGCCCGGCTGGTTGGCTGCAAAACGGCTATACTGAAATCAAAATCACCAACCTGTGGCTGTGGGGTGATTTATGACGGCACTTTTTCCGGCACCTTAACGGCGGGCGACGGGATCTTGTGTACGCTTTTAAAGCAGGAAAAAATAAAAGTTTGTACTGAAAACAAGTTCCGGCTGAGTAATATAGCGGGCGACAAACTTTTATCTGAGCAGCCGCCTGATATACAAAGGTGATATAGCTGTGATTGCTGAATGACATTACAGGTTGCTTGGGGACTCTGGTGAATTAATTATACGCAAGGCTTTTACATGTGTTATAATAGACATAACATAGATTATTAAAAGGGGGTTCTGGTTGTGAAACGGTCTACTTTTATTCGGATCCTGTCCGGCATTAAGCTGGTTTCCAATAACGTAAGTATTGTGGAGAACTTTCAGAATAAAGCGCTTGTTATCATCAGAGTCCCTGAAATTACCGGCGAATCTCCGAAACAATTCAGATCTTTTCAGAAGGTGCTATCGTCGTGTTCTTACTATAATATTAAGCCCGATGGTGACCAGTTATTAGTTACTCTGACATTTGAGTGGGACTGATCCTGCGGCAGAAGAAAGACCGGGCCTGTCCAAGAGTCTTCAGCCGTTTTGAATTTTATCTGCAAGCTGATATGCCTATTCATATATGGGAAAACCGCCGGCAATTTTGAAGTGCCGGCGGTTTATTTGCAGTAGGCCAGTGATTATTCTATTGATTTTTCAGGAACAGGGCCTTGGGCAGATAGGCAAATTCAACATTTCGCTGCTCAAGTTCTTTTTTTAATGCTAAATTGATGCTTTGCTGAATATCCATGTATTTTTTGTAATCGCTGCCAACAACATAGTAGACTACCTCGAAATCAAGGCTGTATTCCCCGAAGGAGCCAAAGTGGGCCCGGTCAAAGACTGTATGTTCAATGTTCTCAATAATGTCTTGGACGATTTCCGGTATTGCCTGCAACTGTTCGCTTGGTGTATTAGGCATAACCCGGAATCTGAACAGAACCCGCCGCTCGGCCATCCGTTTATAATTTTGGATACGGGAGTTGGTAAGGTCGGAGTTGGCAATGACCAGCTGTTCGCCGCCCAGGCTTCGGATCCGGGTTGTTTTAATGCCGATATGCTCAATGGTGCCGAGCTGTTCACCAATAATAATGAAATCACCGATTTCAAAAGGCTTGTCAAAAACAATAGCGACATAGCTGAAAAGATCACCCAACAGTGTCTGGGCTGCAAGCGCTACGGCAATACCGCCAATTCCCAGGCCGGCAACAACCGCCGAGATTTGAAACCCCAGGTTATCCAGCAGGAAGATGAACCCCACCGCCCAAATCATCACCTTTAAGATGGGCATAGCAGCTTTGACAGTGCGTTCCCGGTCGGCAGCTTCTTTCGTTGTTAACAAATATTCCAGTCCGTAATCCACCGACGCAATGAAAAAGCGAAGGGCTGAAACTGTTAGAATGATAATCCCCAATACATCACTGGCCCGGTTCAGGCTGTCATGTAATGTCAGACTGCGCAGCGACAGATAAAAAGAACTATAATATAGGGCTGGCAGCAGGGTTCTCTCAAGATTATTGAGCAACCTAGCGTCAATCTTGCCCTGACTGTTTCCGGCCCATAGCTTTAAGCGCTTTAAAACCGTAAATTCAAATAGTTTAACAACGATAAGCGCAATGACAAGCACTGCCAATGAGATCAAATACTGTTCAACACTGTTTTGGAAAAATGTTACCTTTAAAATATCCTGCACCAATACGCAGCCTCCTTTTTTCCTAGCGGTTTAGGCAACCGTTGGGTTGCCTGCAGAATGTTATATACTTATTCGCCAAGCAAGCAGGCAAAGTCCTGCCTGCTATAGAGGCGGAGCAGGAGAAGCTGAATGTCGGAATCAGGGTGTATTAATTTTATTTTTGAGTGACAAAATTTCTTTGCGCAGTTCAGCGACTTCGTCTTTAAGCTTTTTCTCGGCCGACGCTTTCTCTTTTCCTTCCTGGGCGCCACAGCGTTGACTATTCAGTTCAAGGTACAGGAAAAATAAATTGAGTATAGCAGAAATACTTAATCCCCATATAGTAAAGTTATTTATGTCTTTAAAATTCATAGTGAAACCTCGCAGTCAGAAATGCTGGTATATTATATTCTGCTTCAGGGCAGAGGTTCAGCTGAATTTTAATGTTTACAGGTCTGCTGATATGGACATTTTTGCCGAGCAGAGCGCAGGAATGATGCTGGCAAGCACGCCAGTCAGCAAAACAGCGGCTATTGCCACCAGCTCCGTGGGCGACACTGTGTTAATTGCAGCAATGGCCGTCTTTTGCTGCAGGATAGAGGCCAGGCAGGAGAAAACGCCATGGCCCAGTAAAACTCCGGTCAATATGCCGGACCAAACCAGCATTAGCCCTTCAAGCAGCACAATGACCGCAAGATCCTGCCAGCTGCCGCCGATAGCCCGTAAGATGGCGCGGTCGCGGCTGCGGATAAGGGCCGACCAGTACAGGGCAAAAGCGACCAGCAGCAAGGTCATGGCAAATGCCGCAAAACCTATCAATTTAAGTATTTGTTCACTGTCACTCAGTACCGAGAATAACCGGGCTATTACCTGGGAAGGAAAGACAACCTGAACCTGAGTATCTTTTTGGAACTGCTGATATAAACTCATGGCTTCAGCATAACCCCGGGGCTTGATCAGAATGGCAGTTGTGCCCTGGTCATCATGTTCATGATCGTGCTCTGCTTCAATCGCCGCCGCGTGTTGTTCGGCACCGGCCGGTTCATGCTGATGCATAGCCCAGAGGCTGGTCAGCGGTACCAGTATCGCCTGGTCGTAAGGACCAAGGACTGGCTTCATAATCCCGACCACCGTGAACTGTTTGCTGCCATGGCCTTGGCCACCGGCGGTTACGCCATGGGCGGAAGCAAAAGCAGCGCCTACGGTGAGGCCGGTGTCTTTGGCAACTTTGGCGCCGATTACGGCTTCGTATTCAGCCTGAAATGGTTTTCCCCGGTCGAGCTGCAGCCAGGGAAACTGTCCGGGCCGGCTGCGGTGCTCGAAGATCGCCTGTTCAGTGCCGACCAGCCGGTAACCATGATAATTATCACCAAACCCTAAAGGTATAACTGATTCTACGAGGGGATTGGCTGAGAGTTTTTTGATGAGCGAGTAGTCAATATTGCCAATCGGCACATCCTGGAGAAATACGGTATTAAGTACCAGCTGATTGGGGCTGCCTTTGGCACCGGCAATCAGATCAAAGGGCTCTGTAGCCAGAACAAGACCGTGACGGAGGCTGGAAGCCAGCAGCATAACGATAATGGTCATCGCCACCGCCGTACTGACGACCGCGATGGCTAATAGACTGGTCAAAGATTTTTGGCATAGGTTCCGCCAGGCAATGAGCAAGTGAATCATACCTCATTCCTCCCTGGCCGGCGCATTGCAAAAATACGGGGGAAGCCGGCGATAACCTCCTGGTCGTGAGTAGCCAGCAGGAGGGTACTGTGGTTTGCAGCACATAGTGCCTGCAGCAGCTTCAGCACCAGCTTGACATTGTCACGGTCCAGGCTGGCAGTAGGCTCGTCTGCTAAAATGAGTGCCGGCTTGTTAACTAAAGCCCGGGCTACCGCTACCCGTTGCTGCTCGCCGGTACTTAAGCGGTTTGGTTTATAGGCGGCTTTGTCGGCCAAACCGACCTGCAGCAATAAATTCATGCTCTTTTGGTGCCGCCGGTCTTGCCGTTTTTCCCCGCCAAAAGCGGCGGCAACCATGATGTTTTCCACTGCGCTCAGGCTGTTAAGAAGATTAAAGTTCTGAAAAATATAGCCGAGATTATGGGCCCGCCAGGTGTCCCGCTCGCCCGCGGACAGTAAGTCAAGCCTTTTTTTATCCCAGAATAATTCACCGGCCGTAGGCGCGGTAAGACCGGCAATCATATGCAGCAGGGTTGTTTTGCCGGAACCGCTGGGGCCGGCAATAATAAGCTGTTCGCCCGCGGCAACAAATAAATGCTCGACCTGGGCTATGGTAAGTGGTTCACCACCCGGCTGGTGAACTTTTTTAATCAGGCTGCGCACTTCCAGCATCGTTAGTCTCCTTTCATCAGCATCGTTATTCAGATTTCTCAACATCATCCGCCCGGATACGGACAAGACTGACAAAGCCTGTTTCCTCATCAAGCTGGCTGCCAAGCTCCAGGATGCCGGTCACTGTTACCGGCTGATCAAAAGGCAGGGCAGTTAGAGGCTCGGGCAATGTTACCACAACTATATTGCTGGGCCAGTCGGCATCTGATGAGCAGAACGGGCAGATAGACATCGGTGTCTGGGTTAGCACGAAAAAGGATAACGTTGGTTTCAGCGGCGGAGCCATAAAGCCGGTTATTTGGATCCGCCGGCCCTGCAAGCGCTGGAGTTTGTCGGAGAAGCTGAGACCCAAGGCGGAGGCCTTGCTGTAGAATTCATCAAATTCGAGCCGGGTTGGCGGTCCGGACAGCCAATCGCTCCAAAACGGTGCCGCTGCTGCTGTTCGCAAGAAAAGGGACGGCTCCTGGTAAGGAACCGTCTGTTTTGCGGGCGGAGGGCCAGGGAAAGAGCCGGCCGCCAGCAGGACCAGCACGAAACTTATGCCAATTCTCATTATTTTAGCCATGTGAGGAGCCTCCAAAAAAGGGGATTTATTTTACATTGCGGTTGCCGTCAAGGCCTAAGGCTCTGACAATACCAAAGAAAACCTCGGTGTTATCCATAACACCGTTAAAATAATCCGCTCCGGGACCGTCGGCATTCAGGATGATGTCATCAGCCGAATGCACCTCAGACGGGTCGGAGGACGGGATATTGCCCGGATAGAACTCACCGCTGGTTTGCGGGTTGGCAATGGCTTTATTATTAGCCATAATGGCGGGAACGGTAGGTTCAGCCTTAAACTTATAATCCTCTTTATAGTCGGGGTGGTTGGCGTATTGGACAGCCAGCGTGATATCCGGGCTGGGGCTGTCCGGGAAGCCGTCTTTGTCGTTGTCTGCAAAGGTGGGCCAGCCGGCATTGGCATAAATACGTACCGCTTCCCGCCCTTTCTTCCCGTCAAGCTCATGATAAGTGCCGGTAATACTGGCGCCATGGGCATGATCGGCAACGACGACGATCAGGGTATCTTTATTTTTGCGGGCAAACTCTTTGGCAATGGCTATTGATTTGTCCAGCTCAATCGTGTCATAGGTAGCCCGCTGCCAGTCCATGGCATGCAATTGTTTATCAATGGAGGCGCCTTCGACCATCAGGAAAAACCCTTTAGGATTTTTGCTTAACGTATCGATGGCTGTTTGCGTCATGTCCATCAGGGTGGGCTGATCGTCAAAACCCCCGAGCACTTTGGGGTTCTTAAGCATTTCCCGGTCCAGATACACATTCATATTATCAAGCTGGTAGAGTCCCAGCAGCTTGTCTGTGTTGGGCGGGGTAGCCAGCAGCTCGCTTTTGGTGCCCGAAAAACGATAGCCAAGTTTTTTAAACTCATCAATGATATTTTTGTTGTCGGTCCGCTTAGAACCGGGCGTACTCAGGGGGAGGAAATGCCGGGAACCGCCGCCTAAAATTACATCAGGGCGGTGACGGGGATCAAGCATTGTTTCGGCAATAAAGTTTTGTTCAGCCCGTTTACGGGTGTGGGCCACCATGGCGGCCGGGGTGGCGTCGGTAATATTGGCTGTTGATACAAGCCCGGTAGCCATACCGCGGCTGCGTTTGACCAGTTCCACAATGTTTTCTACATTCGGATCATCAAAGGGGTCTGCGGTACTATTGGCATAAGTCCCCATCGCGTTAACCACGGCTTTATGGCCGGTGGCGTAGGCGGAGGCACTGTTGGCCGAGTCCGTTACGAGGGAGTCGTAGCCGGAGGTGGTGATGATGGCCGTATTAGACAGTTTTTCCATGGCCAGCAGATCATTGTATTTGCCTTCGGTAATACCTTGCGAGAGAATGCGGGCCATTTGGCGGGCCTGCAGGCTCATACCGTCGCCAACAAACAAGATCACATTTTTGGCCCGTTTTGGGGCAACCGGATTGACGACATCATATTTGACAGTGCGGGTGGATAAGCCGGCAGTCCCGGTTGCCTTCACCGCGATTTCGACTTTACCGGGTTTTTTGAAGGCAACATTGTTGATGCGGTATGTAGCCAAAGAAGCTTCCCGGTCTGTGGCGGCGCCTTTGCCAAAATATTTATCGGCGGTAACACCATTTACCGTAACCTGAATCCTATCCGGATCAGCATCTTTGACTTCTATGAGAAAATCAAACAGCTGGCCTGAGACAAATTTGGCACGATCAATAGGCAATATCGTAATTGGCGAGGGTTGAGGGGCGGCAAACCCAAGGCTTACACTGCCAAATAAGCAGGTAACCACCATGCCTGCCGCAATAAATTTTGTAATTTTGACCTTTAAGCAACGGAAAAAATGCTGGCGCAAGATCAAGACCTCCTTAAATTTTTATAGGTTAGTTAAGTTCAATTGTAAAGACAAGTAATACTTTTAGTGTTAAGATCAGGTAATTTTTTTGTAAATTTTTAGTATCTAGCGGTCGGCGGCAGTAAGATGTTACAGCCTGATTAGAGTTTTTACCGTATCTACTAACGCCGTTTCCCCTTTAATCGTCCAGATTGCATATAATTGTTCCAGGGTAGCCTGGGAAAAGATATAGTTTCTAAAACTATAGAAGGCTGCGGTTTGCAGGTCTGCTGCAGTCAGGTGATATTCCTGTTGCGCGATTTCGCCCAGCTTGCCTATCATCCACCTGGCCGCAGGAACAGATAATACCCAGTCATGATCGCCCAAATGAGTAATGAAGCCTTCCGTACGGCGGGGCAAAGGCAGGGTTTGGCCATCAGAGGCCAAAAGACCGAGGCTGACAGCATCCTGCTGGGCCAGGATTGCTGCTGCTTTTAACCAGTTTACGACCTCCTGCTCGTCGGCGGCAGTGCCCGGATGGTTATGGGCGCAGGCCTGGGCGGTAATAACCGCGGCCGGAAATCTGCGGTGGATTAACTCGGCCAGACTGAGAACATGGTGTGAACCGGTCCCGGCGAGGGGATATTCTGTCCGGGCAGTGCCGTCCTTTTGCCATTGGAATACCCAGGGTTTATGGAGATCGTGCAGTGTTTGGGCGGCGATAACTATATCCCTGTCCATCGGCAGACCCGACACCTCTTTATAGGCATTGAAGAAGCCCAAAGCTGCTTTTACGTTTACCGCGACATGGGTGGCAAGCCCGCCCGGGTATGAATGATGGCTGCTATAGCCGCTGCCGGGAGCAGCATAGAAAGGGAGTACGGTTTGCCGGGGATTGCTGCATGGCGGCAGAAATTCATCGACAGCAGCAGTAGGTTTAATGTAGCCTGCCGACACCAGGCGGGTCCTGACCTGTTCTTTCGCAGCCACACCCGGATATAGCTCCATGAGGCGCGGGGCCGGGTTATGGAGAATTTCAAGTGTTGCCCGGCGGAGGCCGGCCGCCTGAATTTCATTGGCTGTCTTTAGCAGGTACTCATAGGCTGATTTTACGTAGGCCGATTTTTCGGACATCGTTGTTGGGTCCAGAGCCAGGCACGCGGTGAGCGTGATTGGAGTTGCTTTTACTGCCGGGGCTTTCGCCGTTGCCGGCAATGGTAGGGTTGTGGCTGCCAGTGCTGCCATAGCGCCTGCCGATATCTTGATAAAGTCCCGCCGGTTCAAGTGCATGTTGGTTTCGCCGGTTGAATTACTCAATCAAATCCCTCCTGGTTTTGTTTCTATCAGCATACCTGATTATTTGCCCGCCGATGTTAACTTAACATTAAATTACTGTAAAAAATTAGCAATGGACAAAACAGGCCCAGGCAGCTACCTTTATTTTAGCTAGAGACAACAAAAATTTTTGGCCGGATGTTATTACACCGGCAATAGCGCGGTCCTAACAAGCGGAAAAATACGGTTATTGTCCCTGGTTCGGCGCCTACCCGTGTGGTGGTGGAGACACTGGAATATGCCAGAACAATTGGTGAAATATTATTGCCCTCCATATCGCCGGTGATGAATTGCCGGCCCGGCGGGTCCGGAACCCTGTCTCTGATTTTTCGGGGCCGCCGGTTACAATAAAGGAACTGGCTGTCGCTTATGGAATACTAATACAAAAAACAAAGGGGAGGAATACAAAAATGTTAATCAGTAAACTCGGGAAGTCTTTTGTTTTCACCACTGAGTTAGGCGGTATCAATGGCACCGATATCGGCGAAAGTATTGCCAGGGTCAGGCAGTACCAGGGCCTGGATGCCATTAATATCCATGATTGCCCGAACGCCAGACTGCGCATGAATTCGATCATGGCCGCTGCTGTTATTAAGCGGGAGACAGGTATAGAAACAATTCCTCATTATACCTGCCGGGACCGCAGCTTGCTGGGAACTCAGGCTGATTTGCTTGGCGCCCATGCATTGGGGATCAGGTATTTGCTGCCTACGACCGGTGATGGGCCGCAGCACGGTCCTTATCAGTCCAAGGCGGTTTATGATTATAATACCGCCGGGCTGATTGCGCTTATCAACAGCCTTAACCAGGGCCAGGATGCCAATGGCGCGGCTTTTACAGGTCCTACCCAATTCACCGTGGCGGCTACCGCAACCCCGGCGGCGGCGAATATGGCAGCGGAACTGGCTAACATGGAAAAAAAGACTAATGCCGGTGCTGATTTTTTCCAGACCCAGCCTGTTTATGACGCCGGGCAGGCCGAAAAATTTATAAATCAGGCTAAGACTTTGCGTAAACCGGTTTTATTAGGCATCATGCCCTTAAAAAGCCTTAAGATGGGAGACTTTATTAATAAGCATGTAGCCGGAGTAACTGTTCCGGCCAATATTCTTGCTGAACTGGAGCAGGGGAAGAGCGGCTTTGCGATCGCCTGTGAGTTTATCAGGCAAGTCTACCGGCAGGTGGACGGATTCCACATCTTTGGTATGGGCGATGTGGCGGTAACTAACCAATTGATTGATTTTACCAAAAAGCTGCGGGGCGAATCTTAGCTAACGTCTGCCGGTACATAAAATTCAGGCACTGGGACTGGAGGGAAGTCTATCAACGGTGTGAACGGAGAGGTTGAATTATTGCTGATCCTGTGGAATACGGTCACATATGGTTTAATGCGGTATGATAAGAACCAGGCCCGGAAACAGGGACAACGCATCAGTGAGCGAACGCTGCTGCTCTGTGCATTCTGGGGCGGGGCTGGCGGGATATGGTGCGGAATGTACAGCTTCCGGCATAAGACAAAACATAAAGCTTTCCTCATCTGGCTCCCTGTCCTGTTTCTGATGAACCTGTTCGGCTATTACTATTTTCGCTGGCTGTAAATAATTGCTGCCGCCGCTGCCTGCCTTACGTCCTGCTTACCATTATGCAGGCAGGAATTAACAGCGCACATCCGGGGGGCTGTATGATATAATACGGATATATCTTGTTGCCATAATGTCGTAAAGGGGTGGAAAAAACTAATTATGAGAAACAAGTTTATCTTAGTTGCGCTGCTAAGCCTGGTCTTGCTGGTAACAGCAGGGTGTGGCGGGGGCTCTGATCTTACACGTGAGTCAGGTCTGTCACCGGAAGCGGTAGTGCAAACATTTTTTACTGCAGCCCAAAATGATCGTATGAAAGAGGCCGCACTGTATGTATCACCGTCATCTGCCAGCGATACGAAGACCGTGTTAAAATATGTTACCGGACAAAGCCGTTCTTCTATTAAGAATGCCAATTTACTCTCAGTAACAAAAGTAGCCCAACAGGGGAATTATGCGGCCACACTTGCTACTTTGCAGCCGGAACAGAATTCGATGGGGATTGTCATTAAACCGGTCGGTTTGGAAAGAATTGACGGTGAATGGTATATTGTTGATTATGATCAGGCCTTTCGTGATGCAAAATATAAAGTCCTGGCTCAACTGTTAAGCGGTATTTAATATAAGACGAGAGCACCGATTACGGATGCTCTCGTCTTATATGCTTTATTCCTCTACTGGGCAATTGGAATGAGCCCTAACCGCCTTACCGTTTCGAGATCGGCGGCTGCCCCCCGGCCGGTTGTGGTGAGATAGTTGCCGATCAGCATGCCGTTGATGCCGGAAAGGAAGCCGAGCGGCACAAGCTCACCCAGGGCTTGTTCGCGTCCGCCGGCATAGCGGATAATCTTATTAGGCAATATCAGCCGGAAGATGGCAAAGGACTGCAGCACCTCCAGCGGCGGCAGCGGCTTCTGGTTGGCCAGCGCCGTTCCCAGGACCGGATTCAGGACATTAACAGGTATCGAGTCCACATCGAGATCTCTTAAGGCAAAGGCGAGTTCCACTCTTTGCTCCCAGGTTTCGCCCAGACCGATAATCCCGCCGGAACAGACCTCAAGGCCTGCGGCTTTGACATTTTTAATGGTTTCAACCCGTTCCTCGTAGGTATGGGTAGTACAGATTTGCGGAAAAAAGCTTTTGCTTGTTTCGAGGTTGTGATGGTAGCGGGTAATACCTGCTGCTTTTAACCCTTTCACATGATCGGGAGTGAGTATTCCCAGGGAACAACAGCGTTCCAGGCCTGTTTCCCGGCCAATTTTTTGGATGGCTGCCGTAATCTGATCAAAATCAGGATCGTTTTTCATGCCGCAGCCGGCAGTTACAATGCAAAAACGGTATGCACCATGGGCTTCGGCTTTTTTGGCCGCTTGCAGGAGTTGTTCCTGGCCCATTAATGGATACACTGCACACTGGACGTCGTGATGCGCCGACTGGGCACAAAATTTACAGTCTTCAGAGCAGGAACCGGAGCGGGCATTAATAATTTCGCAGGTATCTACCTGATTGCCGGTAAACGTGATCCGGACCTTATTGGCAATTCCCAGCAGGATCGGAATATCGGCTTCATCAATTGTAGTCAGTCTGATTGCTTCTTCAAAGGTGAGGGGCTCTTGTTGCAAAACCTTTGCTCCCAGTTCAAAAATTAATTTATAACTCATAGTTTGCCTCCTGTCAATCTCCTAAATGGGGTCTTAACCCCGCATCATAGACCATTGTAAAATCTTTAGCGGTATCGCGGCCGCTAAAGGTCAGATAATTGCCGGCAATCAGTCCGTTGGCGCCGGTAAGCATCACAGCCCCCTGCATATCTCGCAGGTTTATTTCCCGGCCGCCGGCCGGACGAATTACCTTGGCGGGTAAAATAAAACGAAAGATGGCAAACGTTTTCAGAATTTCAAGGGGCGATAAGGGGGGCTGGGCTGCAAACGCAGTGCCTGCTATCGGGTTCAGAATGTTAATTGGCACCGAGGCCACATCCAGCTCCCGGAGGGTTAAAGCCAGATCAATCCGGTCCTCCCAGGTTTCGCCAAGCCCGATAATGCCGCCGGAACAAAGCTCAAGACCGGCGTTTTTGGCGGCTAGCAGGGTGTCAAAGCGTTCCCGGTAGGGATGCGTGGTGCACACTCCCGGGTAAAAGCGTTCACTGGTTTCCAGGTTATGCGCATAGCGTTTAACCCCTGCCCGCATTAACAGGAGCGCCTGCTCCTGACTGACAGTGCCTAAATTTGCACAGATACCGGTGTCTGATTGCTGGCTGATATATTGGATGAGGGCGACAATCCTGTCGAAGTCCGGGTCGGTTTCCATGCCTTTGCCGCTGGTAACAAGACTGGCCCGCCGGATGCCGTCTTGGCGCAGCCGGTTGATTTTCTCTAACGCTGTATTGTGTGAGATAAGGGGAAATATGGTACAGCTTGTTTGATGGTAAACGGACTGGGCGCAAAATTTGCAGTCTTCCGTACACAGGCCGGAACGGGCATTGATTATGCCGCACATTTCAACAGCCGGGCCGGCAAATTTAGCGCGGATCTTATGGGCGTAAGCGCCCAGCAGCAGAATGTCCTCTTCGGCGGCAGCGGCCAGGGCCAGGGCCTCTGCCGCCGTAATTGTGTAGCCTCCCAGGACCATTTCCCCGAGCGTAACAATGTAGTTGGCAGCCATTGCTTGTTCTCCTTCGTATTGTTAACTGAGTTGAAGACGGGGTTAATTATTTTAATAAATATATTACACCCTTGGCGACCTATTGTAAACCTATAATTAAAAGAGGGTTAACAAAAAACGACGCCTGTTTGCTGGCAAAAAATTGAAAGTATTGCAGGAAATTATTCTTATCTGTTGAAATATATCTCAAAACATAAAGTGCGGGGTAGGGTATATGGGAATTCTGCAGAAAAAGCTGCTGCTTATTATTGGGCTGGCATGCGGGATACTGGCCTATAGCTTCCACGGTTTTTGGCAAAAAGACAGTGATGAGCAGACAACGGCAAATACAGCTGCCGATCAGGGAACAGGCAGTGATGTTGTCGTTTATGTCTGTGGCGGGGTTGTTAAGCCCGGTGTATATAAATTGTCTTACGGCAGCAGGGTGATTGATGCTGTTACCATGGCCGGGGGGTTTGCCCCGGGAGCAGATGTTGTCAAAATTAATCTGGCGCTCCAGCTGAAAGATGAAATGCAAGTCAATGTTCCCTATCGTGTCGTTGCCGTAACCGGAACACCGTCAGTGCCGCCGGGCGTCAGTGCCGCCGGGTCTGGTGACCGGGTAAATATAAATACTGCTTCCCCAGCAGAGTTGGATAAGCTGCCTGGGATCGGACCGGCCTTAGCGGACCGTATTATTGACTACCGTACAGCCAACGGGCCGTTTCAAGACCTTGCCGATATCAAGAATGTACCAGGTATTGGTGACTCTAAATATAATCAGTTTAAAGATAAAATTGTATTATAATTATGGACTGGCATCACAATATTCTTGTGTTTATCAGCGCTGCCTTTGCCGCAGGCATCTGGCAGGCCGGCCTATACAGCTGGAAGCTGCCGGTTCTTACCGGGCTGGCGGTCTTGCTGCTGCTGGTCAGTGCGGGGCGTGTTGCTGCTAAAAGCAGGCAGGCATTTTGGCCGCTGCTAGGCCTGTTTTTTATTGCCGGCATGCTTCACTATACCCAGGACAGGCTTATACGGGCCGACGATATCGGTTATTATACGGGCCAGACCGCTGTTCTTGCCGGCGTTATTGCTGCGGTGCCGGTGGTAACAGAAACTGAACCGGACAGCCGGCAGGTAAAATATATAGTCAGTGTGCAAAAAATAAAACCGGCACCGGCCGGAGCGTTTATACAGGCTAGCGGTAAGATTTCGGTCACTGCCCGTTATCCGGACCGGAGGCTTAAACCGGCAGCCTATGGTGACACCATCCAGGTAAATGGCAGGATTCTGGCATTGCACGGCTATAATAATCCCGGCCAGATTGATATGACAGCCGCCCTTAAACGGCAGAATATCACGGCCCGTATGTCGACACAAGGTCAAACTATTAAGATTATCATGGCCGGTAATACGTTTTCCTGGCGTGAAATACTTGCTGACTGGCAGCAGGGAATTGCTAAATCATTACTAAAGGTAATGCCGGTAAATGATGCGGCTGTTTTAACAGCCCTGTTATTTGGCGGTTATCAAGGGATAAATAAAAATGTGATTCATGATTTTGCCACAACCGGGTTGATCCACATCTTATCGGTTTCCGGCGCCCATATGGCACTTGTGGCCGGTCTGTTAAGATGGCTGGGCAGCTGGCTGCGGCTAGGTTCATTGACGACGGCCGCGTTAGCTGCTTTGGGCGTCATGGTGTATGCCTGCCTAAGCGGGCTTACACCGCCGGTAATACGCGCGGCTGTGATGGGGTTAATCAGCCTGACCGCCGTGGCCGCCGGCCGGGAAAACCATGCCCCGGCCGCGCTGGCGGTTACGGCCCTGGGAATGCTTGCCTATCAGCCGCTCCTGTTGTATGATATTAGTTTTCAATTGTCGTTTGGCGCCACCGCCGGCCTGGTATTTTTATATCAGCGGACACTGGACAGTGTAGCCCGGTTGCCGGCGTGGCTTGCCGGGCCGTTCGCCGTGACTGTGAGTGCCCAGTTAGGCGTGCTGCCGCTGATTGCCTGGCATTTTAACAGTTTCCCGCCAATATCTGTCGTTGCCAATATTGTTGTCCTGCCCATTATTGAATTAGTCATTATCCTGGGACTGGCCGGGGTTATGATTTTTATGGTTGCTCCCGGATTTGGCAATATCGTGTTTGTTGTCAGCAGCCTGTTGATAGGCTGTGTTATGATGATTACCGCTCTGCTGGCAGCCTTGCCGTTTAGTTCTGTTTACATACCCTCTGTGGGACTGACCGGCAGTGCCTGTTACTATTTGCTGTTAGCCTGGATGTATGGCTGGCGGCCGTTTCATGGCCCCGGACCAGGGCAGCTTTGCCGGCAGTATCCGCGGCTGGGGCTGCTGGCTGTCATCCTGGCGGCCGGGGTATTGGCGGCGTATAGCTGGTATCCAAGGCCGTTGGCTGTACACTTTATTGATGTCGGGCAGGGGGATGCCGCCTTAGTGGTTACACCGCACGGCAAGGCGGTACTGGTAGATGCCGGCGGGAGTTTCGGCAGTTCTGGTTTTGATGTCGGGGAGCGGGTCGTTGCCCCTTATCTTAAGCATTATGGCGTAACGGCAGTCGATTATTTAATCCTGACACACGGGCACCAGGATCACGCCGGGGGAGCAGCCGGCGTGGCCGGGGCAATAAAAATTAATCATGTCCTGCTGGCGCGGGAAGAATTTTCGCCGGCGGTACAGGCTCTGCTGCACACCAAACCTGTAATTACGGTGATTCCTGCTTATGCTGGTCAGAGTTTCCAGCTTGATGGGGTAGCCTTCCGCATTGAGCAGGCGGTTGGTGATGGGGCGCTCAGACACCAGCCGGCCGCCGGCAATGAAGTATCCAGCGTAATTAGAATCACCTATGGCCAGCATACATTTCTAATTACCGGTGATCTGGAAGCCCGGGGCGAGGCCGCCTTGCTGAAGCAGGGAGTTTTGCCCTGTACGGTGCTGAAGGTAGGTCACCATGGCTCTAAAACATCCAGTACTGAGCCGTTTCTTCAGGCAGCAGCTCCTGAATATGCCGTTATTTCTGTTGGTTACGGCAACCGGTTTGGTCATCCGCACCCGGAGACACTGCAACGTCTACAGGCAATAAAATCATTAATATACCGGACCGATAAGCAGGGCGCCATAGTCTTTCAATCAGATGGTAAAAATATTAAAGTTGATACATTCGTAAAATAATAAGTAAGAATGGTGAAATATGGATTACAAAGCAGTACTTACAGCCATAAAGCAAAATAAAATTGCGCCTGTTTACCTTATCTACGGCGAGGAAACCTACTATGCGCGGCAGGTGGAACAAGCATTAATCAACCGTGTTGTGGCGCCCGAAGACCGGGATATGAACCTTATCGTGTTTGAGTCTGATCCACCGGCGGCAGAACTGGTCAATACGATTGAGACAATACCCTTTATGGGGGCTAAAAATCTCATCATTGTCCGTAATACTGCTTTATTTAGTGCCGGCCGTAAAAACAGCAGTGATGATGGGCAGGAAAAGGCTGACGCCGCCACGGAACGGCTGTTATCTGTATTTAACAATATGCCGGACTACAGCTATCTATTATTTATTACTGCCGACAGGGCTGATAAGCGGCGTAAACTCTATAAAGCCCTGGAGAAGAATGGTGTGGTTTTGGAAGTGGCGCCCATTAAGGGCCGGGATTTGCGGGGCTGGCTGAATGAACGGCTGGGTGAGCTCCAGGTAACAATGACACCTGATGCTCAGGAGCATTTACTGGCGGCAGTTAGCCTGATGCCGCAAATCTCACTGGACTTTATCAATAATGAATTGGAAAAAATCACCTTGTACACGGCCGGACGGACGCCGGTTACCCGGCAGGATTTACGGGAAATTTTATCAGCAGTTCCGGAAGTATCCATCTTCGCAATGATTGAAGCGTTGAGCCAGCGGCAAACCCTGCAGGCCATTGCCCTGCTGCGTGAACAGCTTGCAGCAGGTGAACACCCGGTCCGGATACTGGCTCTTTTGGTCCGGCAAATCAGGCAGTTATGGCAGGTTAAAGACTTGTTGAATAACGGGTATGCCGGCCGTGAGATCGCTGAGTCGCTAAAAGTGCCGGGTTTTATTGGTGAAAAACTGGCTAACCAAAGTCGGTCTTTTACTATTAGTAAACTAAAAACAGCCATGCTGAATTTGGCTGCTGCTGACCGGGATTTAAAATCAGGCCGGACCGGACCGGTAGTGCTGGAAAGAATAATCATTGAATTGTGCGAGTTGCAATGATATACAAAAGAAGTGTATAAATACATTGTAAGAATGTTATGTAGGTTTTAAAAAAGCCGCTAACCAAAACTGGTTAGCGGCTTTTTTAAAAAAATCTTTAAGCCCTAAAGGATTAAT
Source organism: Sporomusa termitida (assembly GCF_007641255.1). Lineage (NCBI taxonomy): Bacteria > Bacillati > Bacillota > Negativicutes > Selenomonadales > Sporomusaceae > Sporomusa > Sporomusa termitida. Next base: position 2,428,995 of record NZ_CP036259.1, on the reverse strand, counting down.
TCAATGTTGGTAGAATAATTATACTATAGTATAATTATCGTTTTTTATTCAAACTCTGCCGGCGGTATAAGCTTTAAGCCGTAGCGGTCGTTAATTGAAAAATATTGAGCTTCATCATCGCCTGAATTTAATATTTCATGGGTTACATTGGCATCAAACAGGATGCAGTCACCCTCAGCCAAGTCGTAAATACCGGAGTCCAGCAGGACAGTAATTTTGCCTTTGGCGACAATCAGATATATTCTCCCCCCCGCATTCAGCGGCGGTAATGTTCCGGTGGAGGCGGACTTAGGCAATGAAACCTGAAATATTTTCAGAGCACTCACATCATTAGCCGGGGAAACAATTAAGCTTTCAATCTTGGATACAGGGTCATAGAGCACTTTACGCTGATTTTTTTTAACAATAGATACGCTGGCGTGAAAGTCATCGTTAAGAAGATAGCTAATTGACAGCCGCAATCCCTGGGCTATTTGCGCGGCAACCCGGATGGTAGGAGTTTTTTCTCCCCGTTCAATTTTTGACAGCATGGATACACTCACACCAGACAGACTAGCTAATTCTTGCAATGAAAGTTTTTTTTCAATTCGAGCAAGTTTTACGTTTTTTCCAAACGACATAACAACCTCCTGTAGCTGGTGTGAGCAGTACTGAAAAAACAAGCACTACTATTATACCAAAATTTACATTATAAGATAATAGTTTTAAAAATGCAATGATTTATTCGAAAAAAATAATATACTATAAAGAGGGGAAGCGTCAATACAAATCCCTGTCCTTTACTGCAAGAATCTCCTGCTTCGCCGGTTACATCCGTAGTTTATGTATGGATAATTATGAAAATGAGGTGCCTGGTTGTTTGAGGGAATTTTATTAAAAAAATTTTGTATAATCATAAGTATCATTCTATTAGTGCCGCTTTTAAGTTTTGGTTTTTATACAGCAGAGCAGGAAAAGAAGTATATTATGCTGGAGAAGGAAGAAGAGTTAGTTAACCTGGCGACGTTAATCGGGCGGAGAATTACCTTGAATTTTGACGATATTCTGCTCAGCGAGAATGCCGTTCAATTATCTGATGAACAGAAAGCACTTGTTTTAAATAAATATCTGCAGCCGATAACGGAAAGCATCGCCAGTGCGTATCCGAATTATGGTATTGGTATTGTGTCGCGTGATCTGGTAAGGCGGATCGCCTTAGCCCCTGGTTTCAGCGAGGACTTTATCACCGAACCTGCCTATCAAAGTCTTGGTTTGAAAGTATATAACTATGGTGAACCGGATGTTTTTCTGCAAATGCGATCTGCCAACTGGGGGCCAAAGCCAATTCTTGCGGCCACCTATCCGATTGTTCAAAACGGGAAACTAGTCGGCCATACCTGGGCCAATACCAAAATTGAAGATATTCATTTATTATATACAAAGAGTATACAGCAATGGATTTTGTTTTCACTTGGAATTTGGCTGGCGGTGATGATCGTTATTATTTTTTTCTTTCGCCGTTTTAATTCTTCCATTAAGCAGTTAGTGGCGCAAATATCCGAGGAAGATGACGGGCATAAAGCCCTGGCAGAGTTTCCGCAACTATTGCCGGTACTTGATACGGTGATCGGGCTGCGGAATAAATATTTAGGAGAATCAGAAAAGCTTAAGCTACTCATCAATGCTAGTCCGTTTGCGGTCGTTGTGGTGGATAGTGACGGTATCATAACTGCCCATAATCAGGAATATGCCAACATGAACAGGCATTTACACGTAAACGGAACCATGCTTGGCACATCGGCCATCCATATGCTGCAAAAAGAGGGGATTAATGAGGAGGATATTGTATTAATCCGGGCCCTTAAAGGGGAAACGATTGTCCAGCAAACAATAAGCTTTGCCGGTAAAATATGGCTGGCAACGGCAATCCGCTTCTATCATGCCGAAACCAATGCCGTGTTAGGTGCCCTGGGGGTATATGGCGATATAACGGAACGGGAATCGCTGCGCGGTGAACTGGAAAAGCTGGACCGGCTGAATTTAGTGGGGGAAATGGCTGCCAGTGTTGCTCATGAAATTCGCAATCCGATGACAACCGTTAGGGGTTATCTACAGTTTATGTCAAAAAAATCAGGTGACAGGGACCGTTATGATATCCTGATAAGTGAGTTGGACCGCGCGAACAGCATAATTGAGGATTTTCTTTCTCTGGCCAGAAGCCGGACAGTGGCCAAAGAGCTGTGTAATCTAAACGAAATCATAACCTCTTTGCAACCGCTCCTTTATGCCGATTCTGTGAAAAACGGTATCCTGGTCGAATTGGAGCTGGAGGCCGGGCTGCCTGATCTACTGCTGCATAAGAAAGCAATTAAACAGCTTGTACTGAACCTGTACCGGAACGCAGCAGAGGCTATGAGTATAGCTGCCGCTGGCCGGATTGTTATCAGGACAACCCATATTAATGAATACATCTGCCTTGAGACCCAGGATAATGGCTGCGGTATCCCGCCGGACAGGCTGAAAAAGGTCATGGAGCCCTTTTATACCACCAAAGGGAATGGCACCGGACTGGGGTTGGCCGTTTGTCTCAGTATTGCCGGGCAGCATAATGCTGATTTAACTATTGACTCAACGGTAGGTGCCGGGACGGCTGTACGTGTCACCTTCCCCCTAAAAGTTTCCTGACAGGTTAGAGTGCCAAGTCCTTCAGGCGGCCGGCAAACCAAATAAAAACCCTGTTCACTTTGCGCAGTGAACAGGGTTTTAGTAGTTGTAGCTAAGCTTGTTGCGTAGCACTTGCTTTACGGGCAAGGCGGGATTTCTTACGGGCTGCGGCATTTTTATGAATAACGCCCTTGGCGGCAGCTTTGTCAATAACGCTTGCGGCATGAGTCAGGAGGGTCTTGGCCTCATCTGCTTTGCCGGCATGTGCAGCTTCCTCCACTTTACGGATAGAAGTTTTAATTGTTGATCTTACCGAATAATTGCGGGCACGCCGTTCAGCGTCAGTTTTTACGCTGCGCTCAGATGCTTTAATATTTGGCAAGTAATTCACCTCCTTATGTACATATTACTGAACTATTCTAGCATGGACGGCAGGAAAAAGCAAGCAAATAAAAGTAAAACAAGGTTCGTATAGCCAGCTTTTTTTCCGGATAAGATAGGTCTGAACCATTCAGGCATAAAGGAGAGAAAATTGTATGGAGCAGCTGTTCAGTACAGTTCGGACCGATTTGGCGTTAGAGGCACGGGAAATGTTAACAAAGCAGGTGCGGGAGGATATTCCGGGAGTGCTGGTTGAGACCAGTGAAGATGAGGATCTGATTATAAACCGGGTCAATATCAGCACACCTGAGGCCGAGCGCATGATGGGAAAGGCCCAGGGAAGCTATATTACGATTGAAGCCCCGGGCTTGCGGTATAAAAATACCCCCTTACAGCAAAAAATAATGAATATATTAGCCACAGAACTGGCTGCAATGGTTAACCTGCCGCGTAACGCCACGGTATTGATTGTCGGGCTTGGCAACTGGAATGTTACTCCTGATGCCCTGGGACCGCGGGCTGCCCATAAAATAGTAGTAACCCGCCATCTGCAGGAGTTGCTGTCACCTGAGCTTAAAGGCGGAGTGCGGTCCGTATGCGCGATTGCCCCTGGTGTGCTGGGCATAACCGGTATGGAGACCGCCGAGATCATTCAGGGTATTGTCGGCAATATTAAACCTGACTTAGTAGTTGCGATTGATGCGCTGGCTGCGGCCTCCAGCCATCGGGTAATCACTACGATACAGTTGGCCAATACCGGAATTCATCCTGGCTCCGGTGTCGGGAACAAACGGTTTGGCCTTACCGAGGCCACGCTCGGTGTACCTGTTGTTGCCCTTGGCGTGCCTACCGTCGTACATGCCTCCACCATTGCGATGGATACGATTAATACTTTACAGGAGCATGCTGCTTTTGGCAGATATTTTAAGAGTATGGCCAACCTGTCTGATCAAGACCGCCAGACAATTGTCCGTCAGGTGCTGCCGGAAATGCTGGGCGATCTTATGGTAACGCCTAAAGAGGTTGACAGGCTGATCGAGGATATTGCCGCCGTCGTCGCCGGTGGAATAAACCAGGCTATGCACCCTAATATTGATTACGACAATATTCACATGTATCTGCATTGATACAGCTAGTCCGCTGATAATTGTAATATCGCCGCACCGCCGGGCATATACATTGTATGTAAACAAAATTATCAAGAGACAACCCGGTTGGGAGTCTGGCGGAGGCGGCAATGGTAACAAGAAAAGCGCGGAAAAAAAGCACGCTCAACAGGATTTGGCAGCAGTTACTGCAAGTGCCCGGTACCTCAAAGCTTTTTCATATGGTATTAATAGGTTTTATGCTGCTGCTGGCGAGCGGACTATCGATAGCCACCTATCTGAATTTGACAACAAGTGCCATTCCTGTCAGCGGTTCAGTCTATTATGATCAATATATACCTTCTTTGTGGCCCAAAGGAAAGGACGTGCTTTTTTCAGGCATTCCCGGTTTGTCCAGGGCAGCTCAGCCACAACCGGCAGTAAAAATAACGCCTGAATTAAATAGGGAAACCATTACCCGCAGGCTGGTGTTACTCTTTTCCGGCATTGATGTGCAAGACTTGCGTTCGCTATTTTCGCAGGAAATACCTTTTATGCTGGCTTTTAAGAATACCGGTGCACCAACTGTGAGTGCAGCCAGTTTGCCGAATTTCCCGAAATTTGATACGCAAACTACAATAAGCAGTGATAAACCGTTAGTGGCAATTTATCATACTCACACCGCCGAAGCTTTTTTACCCAATTCCGGGGTTACGCACAGACCGGGCGGCCAGCGCGGTGATATAGTTGATGTTGGCGTGGCTTTGGCCAAGCAATTGGAAAAAGAAGGGGTTACAACCATTCACAATGCAACTATTCATGACTACCCAAGTTTCATGAAAGCCTATGGCCCGTCGGAAGCAACAGCGCAAAAAATATTGGCAGAGAATCCTTCTATACAAATGATATTTGACATTCACCGGGATGCTGACAAGCGAGAAAATGTAACTGCCGTCTTTGATGGTGTGCCAATGGCTAAAATTACTATTGTTGTAGCCACCGGTCAGCAGGATCTGCCTCAACCGCACTGGCAGCAAAATCATGCATTTGCCAAACTGATTGATGCCAGACTCAATGCCAAATATCCCGGGATCTGCCGTGGCCTGCAAATGGTGGAGTGGCGCTATAACCAGCATCTTCATCCCCGGGCTTTATTAATTGAGGTAGGCTCACAGGAAAGCAGCAAAGAGGAGGCCGTGCGCAGTATGGAGATACTTGGCGGCGTGCTGGCAGAAATACTTGCTGAAAATCGCTAGTACCTTGACAACCTTAAAACTGTAGGCTAATGGCGCGGCTTTTTTCGTAAAACAAGGCGGAGGAAGGAGGCATACCGGATGTATGCCGATTGACGACAACGCAGGATTACGGAAAATATCCCGTCAGTATCCACAGGCTTAGGGTTGACACGGTACTTGCTATAGATAAGGAGGAGTGCCGTGTTCGAACGGGTAGCGGCAAGCGATGCCGGGATCATCGCCCGGGGCCTGCTCATTTTGCTGACTATTATCGTGATTGGTGTGGGTGTGGCTGAACACCAGCTTGGCACCCTTACCCAGCGGCCGGGGCAGGAGCGGTTCTTTTATATCGGCCGCAATCAGGAGCATGTATATTCGGCCTATGCATTTGGTTATGGCTTGACCCTGGAGAGTGTTTACTCCTTCGGCAATATTTCCCTCACCGAGCAACGCAGTCTGGTGCTGCAGGTTGCTGAACGGACAATTACCATTCCCACGCAAGTAAAGATAGACGGAGGGCGTATATGGTACTGGCTTGATATCTGGCATAAGCAGTTTGTCGAAGAAGCAGTTTCCGCTAAACAAAAAATCAGCGAATATTGGCATCAAACCAGACCTTATGTAGAAGCTGTCCTGCAGAAGGTCAGGGAAAAGACGCAGGCCGCCATACACAAACTGGACGAAACGATTCGCGAATACAGGTAGAGCTTGCAGTTAGCGGGCGGCTGATGGTATAATTTAGAGAAATATGTTAAAATTGCAGATTATACCAGGGAGGAGCCCCAGTTTGATGAATACAGGACATATTCGTAATTTTTCAATCATTGCCCACATCGACCATGGCAAGTCAACCCTTGCCGACCGGTTGTTGGAATACACAGGAGCTCTTTCTGCCCGTGAGATGGAAAACCAGGTTTTAGACCAGATGGAACTGGAGCGCGAACGGGGCATTACGATTAAAGCTCAGGCTGTGAGGTTGTCGTATACAGCAAAAGACGGTGAAACGTACATGCTCAACTTGATTGATACTCCGGGGCATGTTGATTTTACGTATGAGGTTTCCCGCAGTCTGGCCGCCTGTGAAGGCGCGCTGCTGGTGGTTGATGCCGCCCAGGGAATAGAGGCGCAAACGATGGCTAATGTTTACCTGGCGCTTGAACATAATCTTGAGATTATTCCGGTCATTAATAAAATTGATTTACCCAGTGCCGAACCGGAACGGGTAAAAAGTGAAATTGAAGAGGTAATCGGGTTAGATACCAGTGATGCCGTTTTGGCCAGTGCGAAGACCGGGATTGGCATTGAAGAAATATTAGAGGCTATTGTCAGAAAAGTTCCTCCCCCGGCCGGTAAAGCGGACGAACCGCTCAGTGCGCTTATCTTTGATTCTCATTTTGATTCATATAAAGGCGTAATTGTCTATGTCCGGGTTATGAATGGTACGATTACACCCGGTATGAAGATTAAAATGATGGCAACAAACAAAGTATTTGAGGTGACTGAGGTTGGCGTTTTCCGGCCGTCTCTGGTTAATGTGAAAGCATTGGGGCCTGGTCAGGTCGGCTTTATTGCCGCCAGCATTAAAAATGTAAAAGATACCCGGGTTGGCGACACTGTGACCAGTGCTGAGCGGCCGGCAGCCGCCCAGTTGCCGGGGTACCGCAAAATTACGCCAATGGTATACTGCGGCCTCTATCCGGTAGATAGTTCTGATTATGAGAATTTACGTGACGCCTTGGATAAACTGCAGTTAAATGACGCATCGCTGGTTTTTGAACCAGAAACCTCAATCGCGCTGGGCTTTGGCTTTCGTTGCGGTTTTCTGGGATTGCTGCATATGGATGTTATTCAGGAGCGCCTGGAACGGGAATATAACATGGCGCTTATCACCACTGCCCCCAGTGTTATTTATCGTGTGTTTAGAACCGACGGCACAGTTTTTGAGATTGAAAATCCGTCAAAGCTGCCAACAGCGCAGGAGATTGACCGTATCGAAGAACCTTACGTTAAAGCTACCGTAATGGTTCCTAACGACTATGTTGGCGCCGTTATGGAATTATCCCAGGAGAAGCGGGGTGCGTTCAAGGACATGAAGTATCTTGATGCCAACCGGGTCATGCTGACCTATCACCTGCCGCTTAGTGAAATAATTTTTGACTATTTCGATAAATTGAAATCGTCGACCCGCGGCTATGCCTCGCTGGACTATGAATTGCTGGGATATCAGACCTCAGCCCTCGTTAAGCTGGATATCCTGCTTAACGGCGACCCGGTAGACGCACTCAGCGTAATTGTCCACCGTGACCGGGCCACCCAGCGCGGCCGGCAGCTGGCCGAGAAGTTAAAGGAAATTATTCCCCGCCAGATGTTTGAAATCCCGATTCAGGCGGCAATTGGCAGCAAAGTGATCGCGCGGGAAACAGTGCGGGCGATGCGCAAAGATGTGCTTGCCAAATGCTATGGCGGCGATATTACCCGTAAGCGCAAACTTCTGGAGAAGCAAAAAGAAGGCAAGAAAAGGATGAAGCAGGTTGGCAATGTGGAAGTTCCGCAGGAAGCCTTTATGGCGATATTGAAAATGGATTAAAGGGTAGCGCAATGAATGAATTTGGCCTGTATCTTCATGTACCGTTTTGCCGGCAAAAGTGTTTTTATTGTGACTTTGCCTCTTATGCCGGCGCGGAACATTTGTTCACTGCTTATACTGCCGCCTTGTGCCAGCAGATTGCTGAACAGGGCGGTCTGTTATGTAAGCCGGCTGTGGACACCATCTATATTGGCGGCGGCACCCCCAGTCTGCTGCCTGTGCAGCTGCTGACGCAGATTATGACTGCACTTGATCGCAGTTTTAGCATACAGCGTGAGGCCGAGATTAGTATGGAAGCTAATCCGGGCACTGTAACCAAAAATCAGTTAACAGTGTTGAAAGCGGCCGGAATCAACAGGCTTAGTTTCGGTGTCCAGTCCTTTAACGACAGTTTGCTGGCCCGCCTGGGGCGAATTCACCAAACGGCAGACACGCTGGCAGCACTGGACTATGCCTATCGGGCCGGGTTTACTAATATTAGTATTGATTTGATGTATGGCCTGCCGGGGCAGCGGGCGGAAGGCTTTGCCCGGGAACTGGAGCAGGCGGCGGCATTAGAGACTGCCCATCTGTCGGTATACGGACTGAAGCTGGAAGCGGGAACACCGTTCTGTTCAGCTTATGATCAGGGTTTATTGGCGTTGCCGGACGAAATAGCCGAGGAGGCAATGTATGATCTAATGGTTGAAGTTTTACCCGGCCAGGGCTTGCGGCGTTATGAGATCTCTAATTTTGCCCGGCCGGGCCGGGAGTGCCGCCATAATCTCAAATATTGGCATTATCAGCCCTATTTAGGTCTGGGGGCTGCCGCCCATTCTTTTGTAAACGGTGAGCGGACAAGTGCTGTGCCGGCGATTGAAGAATACATCCGGGCCATCAAAGCCGGCAGCTCACCGGTCATTATGCGGGAAAAACTGACCAGGGCACAGGCTATAGCCGAATATATTTTTCTGGCTTTACGCACCACCCAGGGGCTGAAAGCTGCGGATTTTACCCGGCAGTTTCATCTCGATTTCTTCATACATTTCGCTCATACCTTTAATGAGCTTCGCCAGCAAAAATTGCTGGCGACAAATGGTCGCCGGGTATGGCTGACTGACAAAGGCATGAAGTTCAGCAATCTTGTCTTTGCCGCTTTTATTGATGATCACTGAGGGCAAACAGAAAAAATCTCCGCAATCTATTCCAGCGGTTTTAAGAAAGATGACATACTCGTGGCTTGGCAAAATTAGATGTTAGTTTTAGGGCGAGACAAATGGTAAAGGGCAAGGAAGCACCGACGACGCAGACTGGCAGGGGTCTGTCAGGAGGGGCTGACGCCGCCGTTTGCCATTTTGGCCGTCAGCAAACTAAAAAGATAATGTGGTCAAGACACTAGTATCTTGACATTAAACCCAAGGAGTGGTATTTTTTTAATAGGCATTAGCACTCAACCGACATGAGTGCTAACAGTAAGGGGGGGAGAGCCGGTGCTGGATGAAAGAAAACGGCAAATCCTGCAAGCTATTATTGATGATTATATCTCAACGGCAGAACCTATTGGTTCGCGGACAATTGCGCGTAAATATAATCTCGGGATTAGCCCCGCTACTATCCGTAACGAGATGGCGGATTTGGAGTTTTTAGGTTATCTTGAGCAACCGCATACCTCGGCCGGCAGGATACCGTCCGTTAAAGGCTATCGCTTTTATGTTGACTGTTTATTGGCGCCCCCCCAGATTTCCGATTCAGACATTGCGCTTATCGATAACTGGTACTACACGCGAGCCCGGCGAATTGAAGAAGTATTTCAGGAGACGGTAAAAATTTTATCGCGTATGACGCAAAATGTCTCCATGGTACTGGCGCCGCAGATGTCGCAGTGTACTTTCCGGTATCTCCAGTTTTTGCCGCTGGATGAACGTCGGTCAATTGTTGTGATTGTCACTGATACCGGTTTATTGGATAATAAGATTATTGAAATACCTGAGGGGCTCCACCATGAGGACCTGAGCCGGGTGGCTAATGTGATAAACTCCCGTTTGGGAGGTCTGGCTGTTGACCGGATAACAACGCCGGTTTTAAAAGCTATTCAAAACGATATCATGCCTGATCCGCAGATTTTTGAACAGGCAGTTACCCTCTTAAAGCAGGCGCTTACTGCCGACAAGAACGACAAGGTTTACCTTGGCGGCACAACACAGATGCTCAATCAGCCTGAATTCCGTGATGTTGATAAAGTTAAAGGTTTATTAACTATGTTTGAAGAAGACACTTTGTTAAGCGATATTCTCCACATGCCCAATAGTGATGGTGTCATTGTTACTATCGGCCAGGAGAATAAATATACAGGTATTCATGACTGCAGTGTTGTGCAGGCCACTTACCGCATTGACGGCCAGGTGGTGGGTACTGTGGCGGTGCTTGGTCCAACCAGAATGGAATATGGCAAAACTATGTCTGTGCTTAAGTTTATGCAACGCCATTTAGGTGAAATTTTGAAAAAATACAAGGTGTTGTGATAAGGGGGAACTACATGAATCTAAAGCAAGCAGGCAGTGGGGCTGACGTGGATGAACGTTTGGCCGCTCTGTTAACGAACGCTAATGCTGTAAGGGCAATCACTGCGGCTGTCGAAGGCACTATCGGGCCCAAAGGGCTTGATACGATGCTTGTTGATCGCTTTGGTGAGGTTATTATTACCAATGACGGTGTTACCATTTTGGATAAAATGGATGTCAATCATCCGGCTGCTAAAATGTTGATTAATACTGCCAAAGCCCAACAGGCAGAGGTCGGCGATGGTACAACCACGACGACAATTATGGCAGGCAGCCTGGTCTCGGAAGGCGTAAGCCAGGTCATGCGCGGGGTACCTGTGGCCAGAGTGATTGAAGGCATTAAATATGGTGTGGCTAAGGTCCTCACTGGCGTGAAAGAACGGGCCCGCACAATTACAGAGGTTAATGATCCAATCCTGCGCAGTATTGCCATGATTGCCGGCCGGGAGCATGTGGATATTGCTGATCTGGTAGTTGAGGCAGCCAGGCTGATTGGTGTGGAAAAGCTCAATGAATACAATTTTAAGTTATCGGAGATTATTACTGCTGAAGCCGGGGCCAATAACGAGGTATTTATGGGCGTTGTCGTTGATCAGGAGCGGATGACGCAGGAAATGCCGGAAGCTGTAACCTGCGCCAAACTGCTGCTGATTGATGATGCCCTTGAACCTGAAGAGATTGAAGATGAGGCGTTAAGCACGGAAGCTGGTTTTAAGCGTTATATCGAACTTCAGGACGAATTCAAAAAAAATGTCCAGAAAATTGTCAGCCTGGGCGTTAATGTTGTCATGGTGGACCGGGGCGTACATAGTGCCGCTGAGGAAATTCTCACAGATGCCAACATTCTGGTTATTGAACGTGTATCCGCCAAAGACCTGCGCCGGGTCGCGGATCACTCCGGTGCCCGGCTGATCAAACGGACCGGCTTGAAAAAAGAGCCGGTTGATATTGAAAAATATCTGGGTACTGCTGACAAGGTGTATCAGGATGAAAAGCTGGAGCAAGTGCGGGTTATCGGCGGCAATGGCAAGCCGATGGCCACGATTTTGGTCGGGGCCGCCACGGAAGAGGTAGTGGGGGAACGGGAACGCATTGCTAAAGATGCGGCGGCAAGTGTGCAGGCTGCGGTGAAGGGCGGTTATGTGCCGGGCGGCGGTTCGATTGAGGTTGCTATGGCCAGGGAAGTTGGCAAATACCGGGATAACCTTAAAGGCATGGCGGCTTACGGTCTTGATTGCGTAACCAATGCGCTCAAGCAGCCCTTGTCTCAGATCGTAGAAAATGCCGGTTTTAACCCGCTGGAGAAAGTGGAGGAAGCCGTTACTACACAAACTACGCAAAACTGCGACTCACTGGGCATAGACTGTGATACCGGGGAAGTGGCTGATATGCTGGAACGGGGGGTAGTTGACCCTGTGCCGGTAAAACTGCATGCGATTAAAGCTGCCGGCGAAGTCGCTGTTGCTATTTTACGTATTGATACTATTATCAAGAAAAAAGAAGAAGGGGCCAATGCCCAGAAGGCAGGCGCTGCCGATAGTGCTATGCCTGATTTTTAACAGGAGGTGGGTTTTATGGCAGATAATGAAAAAGAACAGGTTCCGGGCGAAATAGACCAGGAAACAGACCGCGTTGACGAAGCGGCAGGCGATAATCCTGAAATCTGCTTTTATCCCGCGGATGTAGAGCAGTTTATGTCTGCACTTAATGAAAAAAGCCGCTTACTTGAGGAAATGACAGACAGGTATAAGCGGCTGCAGGCCGATTTTGATAATTTCCGGCGGCGGACCAGGCAAGAAAAAGAAGAATTGTCAGCCGTTGTGACTGAACGGGTAGTCTGCGAACTTTTGCCGGTTGTTGATAATTTTGAACGGGCAACTGCCAGTACTCCGGCCGATGTCGATACCCTGGCAACAGGCGTACAAATGATATTCCGGCAGTTAAACAATGCCCTTTGCCAATTAGGTGTAGAACCGGTTAGTGCTGTGGGCAATGTATTTGATCCGGGTTTGCATGAGGCTGTCATGCGGGTTGAGGATAAGAGTCAGCCTGACGGCATAATCATCGAAGAACTGCAAAAAGGCTATAAAGTCAACGGCCGGTTAATCCGTCCCAGTATGGTAAAAGTAGTAGCAAACAGTTAAGAACAGTTTAACAGTTTATTTAAGGGGGAAATGTACAATGGCAAAAGTAATTGGTATTGATCTTGGTACTACTAACTCAGTAGTAGCTGTAATGGAAGGCGGCGAGCCTATTGTTATTCCTAATCCGGAAGGCAGCCGTATTACCCCTTCAGTAGTTGGTTTTTCGAAAAATGGTGAACGCCTGGTCGGACAAATTGCCAAGCGGCAGGCAGTCTCCAATCCTGATGGCACAGTTAGTTCGATTAAACGCCATATGGGCACTGCTTATAAAGTCAATATTGAAGGTAAGGACTATACTCCCCAGGAAATTTCGGCAATGATTCTGCAAAAACTAAAATCAGACGCGGAAGCCTATTTAGGGGAAAAGGTTACGCAGGCGGTAATTACTGTCCCTGCCTATTTCTCCGACAGTCAGCGTCAGGCCACAAAAGATGCCGGTGCGATTGCCGGCCTGGAAGTGCTCCGTATTATCAACGAGCCTACCGCTGCTGCCTTAGCCTATGGCATGGATAAAGGCAACGACCACACTATCCTGGTGTTCGACCTGGGTGGCGGTACGTTTGACGTATCCATTCTTGAACTGGGTGATGGTGTTTTTGAGGTTAAGGCCACAAGTGGCAATAACCGCCTGGGCGGTGATGATTTTGACGAGCGGGTCATGAACTGGCTGGTCGCTGAATTCAAAAAAGAGCAGGGAATAGATTTGGCCAACGACCGTATGGCCATGCAGCGTCTGCGGGAAGCCGCCGAAAAAGCCAAAATTGAATTATCAGGTGTACTGACTTCTAATATTAATCTGCCCTTTATTACTGCCGACCAAACCGGTCCCAAACATCTGGACATCAGCCTGACCCGGGCAAAATTTGAAGAATTGACTGCCGATCTTGTGGAAGCTACAATGGGGCCAACCCGTCAGGCTTTGAGTGATGCCGGCTTAGCGGCGAAGGATATTGACAAAGTTATTCTTGTGGGTGGCTCAACCCGGATTCCGGCTGTACAGGAAGCCATTAAAAAATCACTGAACAAAGAGCCGCATAAAGGCGTTAACCCGGACGAGTGTGTGGCTGTTGGTGCTGCTATTCAAGCCGGTGTGCTTGTGGGCGAGGTAAAAGATGTATTGCTCCTGGACGTTACCCCACTGTCCCTGGGGATTGAAACCCTGGGCGGGGTATTTACCAAAATTATTGAACGCAATACTACGATTCCGACCTCCAAGAGCCAGACCTTCTCAACGGCTGCGGATAATCAGCCGTCTGTTGATATTCATGTGCTGCAGGGTGAGAGGGAAATGGCTTCTTATAACAAGACGCTGGGACGTTTTGAACTTTCCGGTATCCCGCCGGCCCCCCGCGGTGTGCCGCGTATTGAAGTAAGTTTTGATATTGATGCCAATGGGATTGTTCATGTATCGGCCAAAGATTTAGGCACAGGTAAAGAGCAGAAGATTACTATTACTTCTTCCGGCGGTCTTAATAAGGATGAGGTAGAAAGAATGGTAAAAGAAGCTGAGTCTCATGCTGCTGAAGATAAAAAACGCAAAGAAGAGGTTGAAGTGCGCAACAATGCCGATTCTTTAGTATATAATGCAGAGAAGACGATTAATGAATTTGGCGATAAAGCTGACAAAGCCCTGGTCGAAAAGGTGCAGCAGGCGGCTGACAAACTCAAGGAGACTTTGAAAGGCAGTGATCTTGAAGCAATAAAAGCTGACACTGAAGAACTTACCAAACCACTTTATGAACTATCGGCAGCTATGTATCAGGCGAATGCTCAGGCCGAAGGCGCACAAGGTGCCCCGCAGGGGCAGCAGGAGGCGCCGCCGGATGATAAAGTGGTTGACGCCGAATATAAAGTAATGGACGACGAAAAGAAATAATTTGTTTTGGGATGGTGTGAAGTGAGTAAGCGAGACTATTATGAAGTGCTGGGTGTAGCCAAAACGGCGTCTGAAGATGACTTAAAGAAGGCGTACCGTAAATTGGCCCGCAAGTACCATCCTGACGTTAACCGTGACAACCCCAAGGACGCCGAAGAAAAATTTAAAGAAGTCAACGAGGCTTACGAAATTTTATCTAATGCCGAACGCCGGGCGCAGTATGACCAATTTGGTCATGCTGCGTTCGATGCCGCTAACGGTGGCGGCGGCTTTGGCGGTGCTGGCGCTGGCGCTGGCGGTTTCTCCGATATATTTGATATGTTTTTCGGGCAGGCGGGATTTGGGTTTGGCGGTGGTCGGAATGCAGGGCCTGAACGGGGGCCGGACTTGCGGTACGACATGGAGATCAGCTTTGAGGAAGCGGCTTTTGGGTTGGAGACTGAAATTCAGGTGCCGCGGACCGAGGATTGCGGCAGCTGTCAGGGATCAGGTTCGGCGCCGGGAACACATCCGGAAACTTGTCCTGACTGCCGGGGAACAGGTCAGGTTCAGGTAACGCAGAATACGCCTTTTGGCCGTATGGTCAACGTGCGAGCTTGCGATCGCTGCCGCGGGGAAGGGAAAATCATTAAGACCCCGTGCAAAGAATGCAGCGGCCGGGGGAAACTGCGTGTTAAACGTAAAATAAAAATCAAAATTCCGGCTGGGGTTGACAATGGCTCAAGGCTCAGAGTGGCGCATGAAGGGGAAGCCGGGCAACGGGGCGGCCCGCCCGGGGACTTGTATGTTTATCTGTTCGCAAAACAGCATAAACTGTTTACCCGGGAAGGCAATGATGTTATTTGTGAAGTACCGATTAATTTCGTGCAGGCCACACTGGGTGATGAAATTGAAGTGCCGACCCTGGATGGTAAAGTTAAGCTGAAAATCCCTGAGGGTACGCAAACCGGGACCGTATTCCGGATAAAAGATAAAGGCATCCCCCATTTACGCGGTCATGGACGCGGTGATCAGCATGTACGCGTTAAGCTAGTAACCCCGAAAAAACTGACTGATCGTCAAAAGGAACTTTTACAAGAGTTTGCCAAAGCAGGTGGTGCCGATCCTACCTCTGAGGAAAAAGGCTTTTTTAAAAAATTTAAAGATGCCTTTGGCTCTATTTGAAAGCAGTTAAGCGCTTTTTGCTAATATAAATGTTAGTAAACCTTGATTGGCTGTGCTATATATGAATGTAACAAAGATTTTTTTCACATGCTATTAATAGCCGCCTGATTTCTGCGGTTACGGATAGCATGCCGGGGATTTTATTTAATTCCTGTAACTTATTATTGATCATATCATTGAAGTTTAAGGGGCGATGGCGCATGAAATGGGCTGAAATCAGCATTCAAACCTCCCATGAAGCTACAGAAGCTGTAGCTGATATTTTCCATGAGTTGGGCGCTAGCGGGGTTGTCATCGAAGACCCTGAACTTATTAATGCCTACCGCCGCTCTGGGAGTTGGGATTATTGCGACATTCCCGAAGAACTCAACCCAGAGGTCGTAACGGTCAAATCCTACTTACCTGTTGATGAGCTTTTAGATGATAAGCTGCGCGAATTTGAAGAGCGTATAAACGGTCTGCATGAGCATAATCTTGACAAAGGCCGCGGCTACATTAACTGCCGGGAAGTTCAGGAAGAAGACTGGGCTTCAGCCTGGAAAGAATACTTCCATCCGGTGCGGGTGAGTGAGCATATTGTAATTAAGCCGTCCTGGGAAGAGTATCTTCCGGCTGCAGGGGACATCGTTATCGAATTGGACCCCGGCATGGCTTTTGGTACAGGTACTCATCCTACTACGGCTATGTGTGTGCGCTGTTTGGAAGATGTTATTAAGCCCAAGCAGGTTGTGTTTGATGTCGGTACCGGTTCCGGCATTTTGTCTGTTGCCGCGGCGAAGCTGGGGGCAGCGAGCGTGCGGGCTGTTGATCTTGATCCGGTAGCGGTGAAGGTGGCGGCAGAAAACATTGCCGTTAACAACGTCACTGCCAAGGTTGAAATCACACAGGGCGACCTGTTAACCGGTGTAACCGGCAAGGCCGATGTGATCGTAGCTAACATTATTGCCGACATCATTATTAAAATGCTGCCCGATGTCCGTATAAGGCTGGCCGATCAAGGCGTATTTATTGGCAGTGGCATTATAACTGACCGTTTGGGTGATGTTACTGCTGCCCTCATTGATAGTGGGTTTGTTGTTGACCGGGTTATTGAAGAAGGCGGCTGGGTGGCTATTGTGGCCGGCAGCGGCAGCCGTTAAGGAGGCGCTTGGATGCGCCGTTTCTTTATCAATGTACCGCTTAGCAGTACCGTGTTTATTGAGGGTGCTGATGCTCGCCATATGGCTTTAGTACTGAGAATGGCCAGCGGTGACACTGTACAGGTTGCTGCTCCGGACGGGAAAACGGCCAAAGCTGAAATCATCCGGATAAGCGCAGAGTCAGTACAGCTAACACTGCTTGAAGCTATGGAAGATCATACTGAGCCGCCGGTTAAAGTATGGTTAGTCCAGGGGTTAGGCAAGGGCGAAAAAATGGACTATATTATTCAAAAGGCAGTGGAACTTGGTGTATATGGTATTATTCCGGCAATAACAGAACATTGCATAGTTAAATACGATGTACAGAAACAGGCTGATAAGGTAGTCCGTTGGCAAAAAATAGCCCGCGAGGCAGCCAAACAGTGTGGCCGGAGTTATATTCCCCGGATTCTGCCTGTTACCCGCCTGGCGGCTGTATTGGGACAGCCGGAAATATCCAATGCCAGTACAATCATGTTATACGAAGGGCAAGCCCCGCAGGGCCTGAAACAGGTACTTAGCAAAACCGGCCGGCCTGTTTATGGTCTCTTTATCGGTCCGGAAGGGGGCTTTAGCCCGGCTGAGGTTGCCCTGTGCGCGGCCAACGGGGTTAGTGTTGTCAGCATGGGACCAAGAATTATGCGTACCGAGACAGCTGCGGTTGCGGCGCTGACTGTTGTTATGTATGAGTGCGGCGATTTAGGAGGCTGATTATGGCGCAGGTGGCGTTTACAACACTGGGCTGTAAAGTAAATCAGTTCGAAACGGAAGTAATGGAAGGGCTGTTTAAAAATAAAGGCTATGAGGTTGTGGCGTTCACTGACCAGGCTGATGTCTATGTTATCAACACCTGTTCAGTGACCACTCTGGGGGAAAAAAAATCCCGGCAGCTTATTCGCCGGGCCGGCCGTCTAAACGGGGCTGCAATCATTGCGGTTGCCGGTTGCTACTCACAGGTTTCGCCCGGACAGGTAGCCGCTATTCCCGGCGTGGATGTTATTGTGGGTACTCAGGACCGTGCCCGTATTGTCGAACTGGTAGAGGCGGCAGCAGCCAATCAGCGCACCGCCCAGATTAATGTGGTTACCGACATTATGCAGGCCAAAGAATTTGAGGATATACCACTTTTTTCCAAACCAGACCGGACCAGAGCTTTTCTTAAGATTCAGGAAGGCTGCACTAATTTTTGCACCTATTGTATTATCCCTTATGCCCGCGGCCCTTTGCGCTCCCGGCCGCTTGCCAGTATTGCCGCCGAGACGGAAAAGCTGGTGGCGGCAGGTTTTACTGAGATTGTTCTCACCGGTATTCATCTTGGTGCCTTTGGCCGTGATTTTCCGTCTGCGGACGGGGCGGAAGTAACCCTGGTTGATGCTGTGCAAACAGTACTGGCGGCCGGCGGCCGGGGACTGCTGCGTCTCCGCCTGGGTTCGCTGGAGTCGATAGAGGTGTCAGACCGGTTAGTGGCTTTACTACAAACCGAGCCGCGGCTTTGCCCGCATCTTCATTTGCCGCTGCAGTCCGGGGATAACCGGATTTTAAAAGCCATGAACAGGCACTATACCACAGCGGAATATCGTAATCTAATTACCGGTATTAAAGCCCGGGTACCTTCCATTGCCGTCACTACCGATATCATTGTTGGTTTTCCCGGTGAAACAGAAGAAATGTTTGCCAGTACGCTGGCCTTTGTCAGCACAATGGAGTTTGCCAAAATCCACGTATTTCCTTATTCGCGGCGTACAGGGACACCGGCCGCGGGTTTTGCCGGCCAGGTAAGCGAGTCCGAAAAGAAACAGCGGGTACACCGCCTGCAGCAGATCGCCGACAGGCAGACAATTGCTTTTAACCAGTCGTTCCTTAACAACAAACTTGAAATATTGTTTGAGAACAAGGAAAATCAAGGAGTAATTTCAGGCTTGTCGGGAAACTACATCCGTGTTTATGCCTGTGGCGGACCGGCTGATATTGGCAGAGTTGCGCCTGTACTGCTTAAACAAATCCAGGCCGACGGGCTCGGGGGTGAAATAATTGAATAAAATTCAATTGCCTGCCATATTTTCGGCAGGAATTTAGCTAGTTAGGCAGAATATTTTATAAGGTAAATGTATATTACTATCTACTGCGGGGGGAGTACCTATGCAGCAGGACTGTATATTTTGTAAAATCGCGGCTAATGAGATCCCGGTGAAAGCCGTTTATGAAGATGAGGATATTATTGCCTTTCCCGATATAAATCCGGCCGCCCCCGTTCATTTATTGGTAATACCCAAACAACATATTACCAATATCCTTGAGGCGACACCGGCTGATGCCGCAATGCTCGGACGGTTAATGGCGGCAATTCCCAAAATAGCAGCAATTGCCGGGTTAACTGAAGATGGTTTCCGTACCATCATCAATACTAAAGACAATGGTGGACAGACCGTGTATCACCTGCACCTCCATATTCTTGGTGGACGTTTTATGACTTGGCCACCAGGTTAATATTGACAGTATTCCTAATTTTAGTGTATAATAGATAGGTGTATGTATTCAAATACACTTCCTCGTAATGGTTCTAGTGGAGGGAGGGAGATCAGATGTCTGAAGTTAAAGTAGGCAAAAATGAAACGCTTGACAGCGCACTCCGCCGGTTCAAGCGTACTTGCCAAAAAGCCGGGGTTCTTGCAGAAGTAAGAAAACGCGAGCATTATGAGAAACCCAGCGTAAAACGCAAGAAAAAATCCGAAGCGGCTCGTAAACGTAAGTTTAACTAGTTTCGGAGGTATCAATTTGCATGTCTATTAAAGACAAGTTAACCGAAGATATGAAGCAGGCCATGAAGGACAAAGAAGCCGGCAAACTCAGGCTTTCTGTTATAAGAATGGTACGTGCCAGTATCAAAAATGTAGAAATTGACAAAAAGAAAGAACTTGCTGAAGAGGAAGTTCTAGATGTACTGGCTAAAGAAGTCAAAATGCGCCGGGATTCGATCGAGGAGTTTAAAAAAGGTAACCGTCCTGATTTGGTGGAAACCATTGAACGTGAAATCGACATTCTGATGCAGTACCTTCCTGAACAACTGAGCGAACAAGAAGTACGCGTTCTTGTAGCCGAGGCTGTTAAAGCGGCTCAGGCTGCGAACGCCAAGGATATGGGCAAGGTTATGGCTGTACTGATGCCAAAAGTGAAAGGCCGTGCTGACGGCAAACTGGTAAGCAGTGTTGTAAGGGAGTTCTTAAATCAGTAGTACAGATTAAATCCGGCGTTAACAGCGCCGGATTTTAGTTTTTGGAAAACTTGGCTTGTGGCAAGTCCCGGCAGAAGCCGTCTGTCCCCTTGGGGTAGCGCTTTTTCTTATCCCTTACCACCGCATTGCTTTTTATATGCTCTGAGGGGGTAAAAAAATAAGACAAGCTGTGCTTGTCTTATTTTAGTTAGTGAAGCCAGTATTTTTCATTGTAAAAAAGCTTATACTGCAGGAAAAGAGGTAGATACATTAGTGGAGTTGTGTTGTGGAATGCTATGATTGGTAATGTATAAGTTGCCACAAAGTAGTAACATTAATTGTTGTGAATGTAATAGGTAAATATTTCAGGTTAGCTGCAAATAGTGCGGTAGAGAATGCTGCATAAGCTTCACTAGACTATATTAAGACAATAACATACATGAATCGACAAGTCAAGGGGTTTAGAATAAGTAATAATTTTCAAACTTTCGACATATAAGATTTGTTTACGCTAAAAACAGGAATGCTGGCAGTTGTTGCCGAATAAACTAATAGCGAATTAAATGGATAATCAATCTGCGATTGAGGTGAGTCTATGCGGCATACGGTTTATCGAAAATTTGTACTGTTATTCATTGCGGCCTTATTGTCCCTGTTTACTATAGACAGCCCGGTAAGGGCCGAGGCCGGACCTGTCATCAGCATATCGATAAAGGGTGAAATCAATGGTGGGCAGGCGGCTCTTGTGCACAGAGCTATGGCTGATGCCCGCAGTAAGCAGGCGCAGGCTGTTTTGGTTGAGCTTGACACTTTTGGTGGTTTGGTGGATGCAGCGGTCAGCATCAGGGATATGATTATTGATTCACCGGTGCCAACAATTTGTTATGTAAAAAACCGGGCCTGGTCGGCCGGGGCACTTATTGCCATAGCGCATAAACATATTGCGATTGCACCAGGCGGCAGTATTGGGGCGGCTGAACCAATACCCACAACGGAAAAAACAGTAGCTGCCGTAAAAGCTGAGTTTGCGGCGACCGCGAACCGGACAGGGCGGGATCCCAAGGTGGCTGAAGCGATGGTTGACAAAGCCCAGGGTTATCCGGACTATGCCGAACCCGGTCAGATTTTGGCCCTGACCGACTATCAGGCGGCTAAGGTAGGTTATGCGGACATCGTAGCCCCGGACCGGGAAACTGTATTGGCCAATTATGGCCTGGCAGGGACAGAAGTTCTGGAATATACCCCGGGCTGGCAGGAAAAGCTGGCAGGATGGCTGTCTGACCCGAAGGTAAAATCATTTTTAATGTCTATCATATTTTTAGCAATCTTAGCTGAAATTAAAACTGCCGGTTTAGGTGTGGCAGCTCTCATTGGCTTGGGCGCGGCGCTTTTGTTCTTCGGCAGTCAGTGGATTACCGGGATTGCCGGCTGGCTGGAGATTGTCCTGTTCATTGGCGGCATTGGGCTAATACTGCTGGAGCTTTACACACCCGGGGCCGGGATATTTGGTATTGTTGGCATTATTGCCATTTTTGCCAGCCTGTTCCTGACGCTGGGGGCCGATATTGCCGCCATTAATATGCTGGCGATCAGCTTACTTGTTGCCCTGGCTTTGTTCATGCTGATTGTAAGGCGTTTGCCTTCCAGTAAATTATGGGAGCGGCTTATCTTAAAGGATGCCGAGACGAAAAGTGCCGGCTTTAGCAGCAGCCTAGATTACAGCCTCTACCTGGGCAAAACAGGAATAACGTCAACAGGGCTGCGCCCTGCCGGAGCCCTGCTTATAGACGGCGTTCAACTTGACGTTGTGTCAGAGGGTCAGTTTATTGAACCCAATACTTTGGTTAAGGTGGTGAGTGTAACCGGAAACCGCATTGTTGTAAGACCTGTAAACACTTAAAAATTAGGAGGTAATCATTTGACAGCTTTAATTGGTAGTGTTTTTGTAGTAGCCCTGGTGATCATTGCTATTAGCATTTTCCTGCATTTTGTTCCTTTGGGTCTGTGGATTTCGGCGCTGGCAGCCGGGGTCAATGTTGGTATCTTTACCCTTGTAGGCATGAGACTCCGGCGGGTGCCGCCCGGCAATATCGTACTGCCTTTAATCAAGGCCAATAAAGCAGGCCTGGCTGTAAATGTTAACCAGCTTGAGGCTCATTATTTAGCCGGTGGTAATGTTGACCGGGTTATTGATGCCTTGATTGCCGCTCATCGGGCGGAGATTCCCTTGCCCTTTGAACGTTCGGCCGCAATTGACCTGGCTGGCCGGAATGTACTGGAAGCCGTACAGATGAGTGTTAATCCCAAAGTAATTGAAACATCATTTGTCTCAGCCGTTGCTAAAAATGGTATCGAGCTTAAAGTTAAAGCCCGGGTAACTGTAAGAGCCAATATTGACCGCCTGGTGGGTGGTGCCGGTGAAGCCACTATCCTGGCGCGGGTTGGCGAGGGCATTGTTACCACCGTTGGTTCGACTGATGATCACAAAGAAGTGCTGGCAAACCCAGACCATATCTCACGCACTGTTTTGACCAAAGGCCTGGATTCAGGTACGGCTTTTGAGATTCTGTCCATTGATATTGCTGACGTTGATGTTGGCCGTAACATTGGTGCTGAGCTTATGACCGACCAGGCTGAAGCCGAAAAACGCATTGCTCAGGCGAAAGCCGAGGAACGGCGGGCTATGGCTGTGGCCCAGGAACAGGAAATGCGCGCCTTTACGCAGGAAATGCAGGCCAAAGTAGTAGAAGCCCAGGCTGATGTACCCAAAGCCCTGGCTGTTGCTTTAAAAGAAGGGCGTATGGGTGTTATGGATTACTATAACATGAATAATGTGCTGGCCGACACCCAGATGCGTGAAACCATTGCCAAAGCCGGTCCGGTTGACTTGACACCCAAGGCTGATGAACCTAAGAAATAGGTTGGTGAAAACATGGATTTATTAATGCCGCTGCTGTTACTGCTGGTAATGTACCTTTTGCCAGAGTTGTTAAAACGGCGCAAACAACCTAAAGACTATGAATATCCTGATATTCCGGAAAAAGTACCGCAACCTGTTGATATAGAGCCATTGCAAACGAAAGATACATATACTCCCCCGGCAACTGATTATCTTACCGAACCGGTGCCTAAGACCTGGGTTACACCGCCAAAACCGCTGCCCCTGTCGTCAGCTCCGCCAGCTGTAAATATACCTGACTTTACAGAGCCTGTTTCGCCCTGGGACGGCAGGGTTACGCCGCAAATGGTGCAAAATGGCCTGATTTTTTCAGAAATAATCCAGCCGCCGCGTGCTTACCGGCCAATTTGGCGACAATTTAAATAGACATCGGGCAATCGGGTAAATTATAAAAAACAGGGAAAATACCCCCTGTTTTTTTTTTGTTGTTTTGACACACAATAAATGCACGAATAAATTTAATGAACAGGGGGGCAAACATATGTCAGAGTACAAAGGACGCCTCACTTATGCTAAAGGCACTTATATGGAATTTGTCGTAGCTCCTAACCAGGATGTGGATTTTGGCGATATTTTAGTTGTTGAAGGCAAAAATGACGACCGGTTTTATATCCGGGCTTATGACTTTAAAATTAAATCACGCTGGTCCGGCATGAATGGCGTCAGTTATTTAATGAGCAAGCTTGATGAAAACGGACAGATAGCTAATCAGGAAGAGCTTGATTTTTATCTGGGTGGCAATCATACTGTCAAAATCGGGATTGCCGAACAGCTTTGCTATTCCGATGCCATGGGTCAGCTGTTTAACCCTAAAACCTGTCCGGATTTTTTCTGTGAAGTCCGTGGTTTAGCCAACGATGACACAGCCTTACTCAATGAAATGAGAGGCGACCTGGAAATCGGCTATTTAAAAAGTGGCCGGGAAGTGTTAAAATTACCTGTTGGTATCTTCGGCTCCAAAGCGATCACTGAACATATTGGTATTTTTGGTACAACCGGCTCCGGTAAAAGTAACCTGGTGAAGGTTCTTTCGAGTTCAATTATTGACAGCGAAAACTATGGACTGCTTATCTTTGATGTTCATAATGAATATTATCGCGATTTATCGATGCATCCCCGGGTGAATGAGCGTTTGGTGGTTTATAATACCAACCCTGAAGCCGCGCGGTCCAATGTACGCAAACTCACACTCAATTACAATGAGGTTGACCCTGAAGATATTACAGCCTGTGCGACCTTCAGCGAACCGCAGCTTGATGCTATCTATAAGTTGTCCTCTGTATGGCAGGAGCGCTGGATGGATTATATTTTAAAATATGAAACCGATGATATCATTGAAGAAATAGCCGGCTGTACCGGCCAGAAATTTCAGGCGCGGACAATTAGCAAAATCAAAAGTATTTGCTGGAATTTAGAACAAGAGTTAAATATTAACGAGGAAACCGGCGACTCTGCCGGGCTGACTGCCGTTGGCCAGCTGCTGTCGGATTTAGAACAAGGCAAGGTGGTATTGGTTGAACTTAAAAATATCTCACCTGTTGGTGAGCAGGCATTGTCAACTTTGTTATCAAAAAAAATGCTGCTGCATTATGCCAACAAATCTGAAGCCGAACGTGCTGTTGCCAAGCCGGTTTTAATTGTACTTGAGGAGGCGCACCGTTTTTTAGGTAAGAAAGAACAAAGCACGCAAAACGTTTTTGCCCGGCTTGTCAGCGAAGCCCGGAAGTTTAATATCGGCTTATGTGTTGTTGACCAGCAGCCACGCCTGTTAGCCGACAAAGTGCTGTCCCAACTGAACACTTTGTTTATTTTAGGCCTGGCCTCTAAATCTGACCGGGGCAAACTGGAGGCTATGTGCCGGAAGGATATTCTGCAGCAGCGTAACGAGATAAAAAATCTTGATTGCGGCGAGCTGATCGTAGCTACCAATTATATGAGGTTTGCCGCCCCTGTAAAAGTGCACAAGTTTGATGAATATTTAAGCCGCAGCTAATTACTCCCCCGTTCATGTACTAATGGGCCTGCACTTTGGCATACATTTGTATATGAGGGGGGATTTTTCATGTTGCGCCGAAAAGGGAATTTGCAGTCGCTGGCCGGTTTTCTTGAAATACCGCAGGATATAGTGCTGGATTTACCGCGGATAACCATGCTCGGGAATAAGCAATTGCTGGTTGAAAACCATAAAGGGATTATTGAGTATACCCCTTCACTTGTCCGGATTAAACTTAACCAAGGAGAGCTGTTTGTTACCGGCGAGGGCCTGATACTGGGCAATTTGCAGGCCGAACAAATCCTGGTAGAGGGTATGGTGCGGGAGGTTAAATATGATATTTAATACCAAATACCTGCGCGGCGCTGTGAAAATACGGATAACAGGTATTATCCCGGAACGGTTTATCAATCTTTGTATTAGCGAGCAAATATTATTATGGGGTATAACTAAAGTTGACGAAGACCTAATCGCCTGGATCAGTCTTGATGATTTTTTTAAAATCCGTCCGCTGGTACTCCGGAGCAATACCCGCATACAGGTTTTGTCTCATCGTGGTTTTCCTTTTGTGATAAAGCGGGCTAAAAGAAGGAAAATGCTCATTGCCGGCGCTGTTTTGTTTATTGTTTTACTGAATATAATGTCTTCTTATGTTTGGTTTGTTGATATTACCGGCTTGAAAAATATGTCGGAGAGTGAAATAAGATATGTTGCCAGGGAAAACGGTCTGAAGCCAGGGGCGGTCAAAGGCGGCCTTAATACCAAGTCAATTGAACGGGAAATATTATTGAATATGCCTGAAGTGGCCTGGGTAGGTATCAATTTTACCGGTACACGGGCCGTTATTGAAATTGTTGAGAAAACGATGCCCAAGCAGGAAACTAAAGCGCCGGCCCATATTGTGGCTACAAAAGACGGTGTAATTACCGAGATTATTGCCTTAGCCGGACAACCGGCAGTAACAATAGGCGATACTGTAAAAAAAGGAGATTTACTGATTAAAGGATTTATACCGGCGCCGGCAGCACCAGCTGCCGGTGAAGGCCAGCCGCCTATCATCAGTGTCCCGCCGGAGCTTATCCGGGCCAAAGGAATTATCAAAGCCCGGATCTGGTATGAAAGTTATGCGGAAGCTGAATTACAACAAAAAACCGCTGCCCGTACCGGCAACCGCCAGGCTGAGGTTACACTAAGAATCGGCGGCCGTGAGGTAACGTTTCATGCCGCCGCCGCCCAGCCATTTCCTGAGTCTGAATGCGAGATTATACATAAACAGCTGCCGCTATGGAGGAATAGTGAGATTGCTGTCGAATCAACTATAAAACTATATTATGAAGTTAACTCAAATGTAACAGTGCGATCTTCCACTGAAGCACGGGATGAGGCTCATGCTAAAGCGATTCAGCTGGTACAAAATACTATTCCCGAAACTGCACAGATATTGGCACGCAACTATGAAATATTAAAAACACCGGAAGAGAATATTATCCGGGTAAAAGTGAATGTGGAAACAATTGAGGATATTGGGCAAACTATAAATATTTCCCAATAACAGAATTAGGGGGCACTACTTATTTGGAAAAGCGGATTAGCTTTGCCGACACAAAAGAAGCCGTAGCTGTTTTAGGCAGAAATGACGAGTATCTGGGGTTGATTGGCCAACACTTTGCCAGCGGAATAACTGCCAGGGGAACAGAAGTAATTCTTGATGGCGAAGCGGCTGAAGTTGATCAAATTATGCGTGTGTTTCACGAGCTTATCTATCTGTATCGCGAGGGAAATCCGGTAACAAACCATGATGTCAGATATAGCCTGCGCATGATTATGGCAGGTCAGGCCGATTATCTGCACCAAATGTTTTCTGATACAGTGCTTGTAACAGCCCGGGGGCGTCATCTTAAGCCAAAAACCCTGGGACAAAGTCAGTACTTAGAGGCCATTCGCCACAATTACATTACCTTTGGAATAGGACCTGCCGGAACCGGGAAAACTTATCTTGCTGTGGCGATGGCAGTATTTTCCTTAAAAAACAAACATGTGGAAAGAATAATTCTGACGCGGCCGGCAGTGGAAGCCGGCGAGAAACTTGGTTTTTTGCCTGGTGATTTACAGGAAAAGATTGATCCGTACTTACGGCCGTTGTATGATGCCATGTATGACATTATGGGCGCCGAAACTGTACAAAAGTATATGGCTAAAAATATAATCGAGGTGGCACCCCTGGCCTATATGCGGGGACGGACACTGGAAGATGCTTTTATCATTCTGGATGAAGCCCAAAATACAACTGCCGAGCAAATGAAGATGTTTCTAACCCGAATGGGGTTTGGCTCAAAAATGGTTGTCACTGGTGATATAACCCAAATTGATTTGCCACGAGGCGTGCAATCGGGACTTAAACATGCCCAGGCGGTGCTGGCGGGAACGCAAGGTATTGCAGTACTCCATTTGAACGAAAGCGATGTAGTGAGACATGAGATAGTCAGCCGAATCATCCAGGCTTACGAACATTACAATCAAGAGTAAGAATGTCTATTCGGCCGTTATTCATAATGCTGAATAGATGTGTATGGAGTTGAAACAGATGATGTCGGTACATAACAGGTTGCGTGAATTATTTATTCAGCCGGGGAGTATACATACCCGGCCCTTAGTACGCAGGATCGTGTTGCTGGTGCTTTTCTTTGGCCTTTATATGCTGTCTTTGTCAACCGATTTTATTCCGGAAAAAGTATCGCTGCAAATTGGACAAGTGAGCGACCGGGATGTAATTGCACCAAGAACAGTATCTTATGTGGATAATGCCAAGACTAAAAAACTGGAAATGGAAGTTATGGCCAGTGTGGCCAATGTGTATGATCTTGATGTCGCTGTCATGGCCAAGGCTGAGGAGGAGGTCAAGGCTATTTTCCATGTGGCCCGGTTGATTCAGGCCGATAAAACACAAGCAACCAATGAACAAAAAGTACAGCGGCTCACGCACGAATTACCCTTGACACTGTCAAGTTCCGTAGTAGCAGGTCTGGCTAATTTAGAGGAGGCCGGACTGGTAAAAACCGAGGAGTATACTAAGTCGATACTGAGCAAATATCTCCAGCGCGGCATCCGGGATGATGATCTGGATATTGCCCGCAAACAGGTAGTACTGGAAGCGGAAGAACTGGGGCTTGGTAAAAACGCGGAAGCGGTAGTGGCCGGTATTGCCCAAACCCTGATTCGTCCGAATTTTATCTTAAATGTGCGTGAGACAGATAAACGCAAACAGTCAGCTCTCGCTAGTATTGAATCTGTCCGGGAAACCGTCAAGAAAGGCCAGGTATTGGTCCGGCGGGGTGATGTAGTGACAGCCGAACAGATCCATGTCATGGAAGAACTGGGCTTATATGCCGGCAACGTAAGTGAGGTACGGATTCTGGGACTGGCAATTTATGTGTTGTTGATCATGGGTATCTCCCTGGGGTACTTGTATAACTTTGCTTTGCGGGTCTATCAAAATGACATGCATTTACTGTTACTGGGTTTAATCATTCTGGTTACTATGCTGCTTGGCAAAATGGCACATTACTACTCCGATTTTGCCGCCCCGGTTGCAGCCGGGGCCCTGTTAACCGCTATTCTTATTGACAGCCGGGTAGGGCTTGTGGTTAGCGTGATTATGGCCATGTTTTTCGGTGTGATTGTGGACCATGATTTAAGAGCCGTTGCCGCTGCCCTGGTTGGCGGTATGGCCGGGGTATACAGTGTAACCAAAATGGCTCATGGTTACAGTCTGATTAAAGCCGGCGTTTCCATTGGGGCAATTAATTTTCTGGTAATTGGCTCTACCGGGCTTATCCAGCAGCTTGAGGGAACCGTGGTTTTGGTTCAGTGTTTGTTTGGGGCCATCAGCGGCATTGCTTCCGCTGTAATTACTACCGGGTTGCTGCCTTACCTTGAACATGCCTTTAATATTACCACCCCCATTAAATTACTTGATCTGGCCAAACCTAACCATCCGTTATTACAGCGTCTGTTATTGGATGCGCCGGGAACCTATCATCACAGCGTTCTTGTCGGCAATCTGGCCGAAACAGCTGCGGTTACGGTAGGGGCGGATCCGGTTATTGTCCGGGTAGGTGCCTATTACCATGATATCGGCAAAATCAAAAGACCCTATTTTTTTATAGAAAATCAGGCCGGCTGTGAAAACCCGCATGACAAGCTGGCGCCTTCGTTAAGTACATTAATTGTCACTTCCCATATTAAAGATGGACTCGACCTGTGCCGTGATTACAAATTGCCGCAAGTAATAACAGATATTATTGAGCAGCATCATGGAACTACGTTAGTTTCCTATTTTTATAAACGGGCTACGGAAAATGAACATGGCGAATGTATGATGGAAGACGATTTTCGCTATGAAGGTCCGGCACCCCAGACTAAAGAGGCCGCCCTGGTCATGCTGGCTGATGCCTGTGAGGCGGCTGTGCGGTCAATCAACAAACCTAACGTGAACCGGATTGAGGCTACGGTTCGCAAAATGATCAGAGAGAGGCTGCAGGATGGTCAGTTGGATGATTGTAATCTTACCTTAAGGGATCTGAAGGTAATTGGTGATGTCTATATTAGATTACTGTCCAGTATGTTCCATACCCGGCTTGAATACCCTGAGGCTTTAAAAGAGCTGGAAAGGAGAAAGGCCAAAAATGGAAATAGTAATAAGCAATCAACAGGAAAAGACGACAGTAACGCCGGTAATGGAACAAATGCTGAGGCAGGTACTAAATAAGGCGGCTGAGGTTTACGGGCTGGAACCACAGGCTGAGGTCAGCGTTGTCTTGACAAATGATGCTTATATCCACGGACTTAATCGCCGGTACCGTGGTAAAGATACGCCTACTGATGTATTGTCTTTTGCTATGCAGGAGCAGTGTGACGGTGAGCATGAACCGGAAATTACCACAGCGCCGGCTGAGCTTGAAATCCTACTTGGCGATATCATCATCTCCCTGGACACGGCTGCCCGGCAGGCGGAAGAATTCGGGCACAGCCTGGAACGGGAATTGGCTTATCTCACAGTTCATGGTATGCTGCACCTCCTGGGGTATGACCATGAGCTGCCGGCGGACCAGGCGGAGATGAGACAGGAAGAAGAATATGTGTTAACCCTTCTGGGTATTACCCGGGACCAGTAACCAACAGTTATATGAGAGTATTAGCTGCTTTTAAATATGCAATGGCTGGTATTATCCACTGTGTCTGCCGGGAACGCCATATGCAAATTCATTTGACTGCGGCCCTGGCGGCTCTGGGCTTAGCCTGGCGGCTGGATTTTAGCACTTTGGAACAGGCTGTTTTATTGCTGACGATTGCCGGTGTCATTACCGCCGAAATGTTTAACACCGCGATTGAGACTGTCATTAATAAAATCTCACCTGAAGTTCATCCTTTGGCCAAGGTGGCTAAAGATGTTGCGGCCGGCGCCGTGTTAGTGCAGGCAATCACGGCCCTGGGAGTTGGCGTTGTTTTATTCGGGGAAAAATTGCTGAAATAGGTGGGAATAGCGTGGAAGAGCTTGTTAAAAGTGCTCTTAAGGCCCGGGAAAAAGCCTATGCCCCATATTCCAATTTTAAAGTAGGGGCGGCTGTTTTGGGGGCAAGCGGGCGGATTTATAGCGGCTGCAATATCGAAAATGCCGCTTATGGCTTAGCAAACTGTGCTGAACGTACTGCTGTTTTCAAAGCCATATCAGAGGGAGAAACGGAAATTGTGGCCATTGCTGTCGCCGCCGATACACCGGAACCGGTATCGCCGTGTGGTGCCTGCCGGCAGGTAATGGCTGAGTTTAATATAGAGAAAATTATTTTGGTCAATTTGCGAGGCCGGCAGCGAACGCATACCTTGGCGGAACTGCTACCCTTCAGTTTTAATAAAAGTGATATTGAGAAAAGACGGTGACCAGCAGTGGATAAGGAAAACTATAAATCAGGTTTTGTAGCCGTGATTGGCCGGCCTAATGTCGGTAAATCAACGTTAATGAATAATTTAATCGGGCAAAAAATTGCCATCATGTCTGATAAACCACAAACGACGAGAAATAAGATTATGGGTGTGCTCACCCAGGCTGATGCGCAAATTTTGTTTATAGATACCCCGGGCATTCATAAACCTAAGCATAAGCTGGGCGAATATATGCTGAAGGAGGCCGAAGGCTCGTTACGGGACGTTGATGTTATTTTATTTGTGGTTGATGTCACCGCCGCAATAGGACCAGGCGAGCGGTATATTCTGGAGCAGTTAGCCAATGTCCGTACCCCTGTCATTCTGGCCGTGAACAAGATAGACCGGATCGATAAACCTAAATTGTTCGCTATTATTGAAAAATACACTTCCCAGTTTCAATTTGCGGCGGTAGTACCGATCTCGGCTTTGGACCATACTAATTTTGCCGGGCTGATTGGTGAGATCAAGACCTTTCTTGAACCAGGGCCTCAGTATTATCCGGAAGATATGATCACCGACCAGCCTGAACGTCTGGTTATTGCCGAACTAATCAGGGAAAAAGTGCTGCATTTGACTAAAGAGGAGATTCCCCACGCAATTCTTGTTGACATTGAGGAAATTGCCACCAGAGCTAATGATGACCTATACGTCCGAGCGGTCATCTATGTGGAGCGCGATTCGCAGAAAGGCATTGTTATCGGTGCCGGCGGGCACCTGCTTAAAGATATAGGCCGGTTTGCCCGCGCCGATATTGAAAATCTTTTAGGCTCGAAGGTTTATCTGGATCTATGGGTTAAAGTCAAAAAGGACTGGCGTAACCGGGCGAATGTATTAAAAAGTTACGGCTTCGACTAAGTGAGGCAGGTTTCTGGGGCTACCGCCAGGCGGCAGCCTCAGAAACTATGGCCCTTGCTGATCATGGCAGGAACGACTGCCGGCGCCCGGAAGGACTTGGTACAAGCCAAGTCTTTTCTTATTTATTGACCAAAACGCTGCTTAATGGTATCATTTGTAAGGAGAGGTGAGTTTGAATTCATGAAGTGGTTTTATAAATATTTTGTTAATGGTCTGATTGTTATTGTACCAATTGCGCTTACGGCAGTTGTGGTCGTTAATATCTTTGCGTTTACAGAGCTGTTGTTAGGGCAATACCTTCCGATTCATTTTCCCGGTTTAGCCCTGGCGGTTGTTTTGTGTTTGATTGTGTTTATTGGCTGGTTATCCTCTCACTGGATTTCAAAAAAATTAATTGGTTATTGTGAGCAAGTGGTAGGTTCTATACCTGTAGTAAAATTTATTTATAATAGTGTCAAACAAATATCAACAGCCGTATTTGAATCACAAAAACTGCTGGAAAATGCAGTGCTGGTTCCTTATCCCCATCCAGGCGTGAAGACACTCGGCTTTGTTATGCCCGAATTATCAGCACCGCTGGCTGCTCAATTTTCTGAAGATCATGTTTGCGTATTTATTCCCATGAGCTTAAACCTAACCTCCGGCTTTAATATTCTTATACCCAGGCGGGATATAATACCTTTAGACGTAACCAGCGAAAGTGCACTGCAATATGTTATTACAGCCGGGGCCATCATGCCCCGCTGTAATGATTCCAATAACTAGGGAGAGATGCGTTATCGATTCGCCTTTATTCAGTTTTGTTAAACTGGGGGCTGCCATTTTTCTGGTTTTACTCAATGGCTTTTTTGTGCTGGCCGAGTTTTCACTAGTTAAAATCCGGAAAACCAGACTGGAAGAACTGGCTCATCAGGGGAATGCCAATGCCAGACTGGCGCTGAAAGTAGTCGCTTCTTTCGATACCTACCTCGGGGCGACCCAACTGGGCATTACCGTGGCCTCCCTGGCTCTCGGCTGGTTAGGCGAACCAGCAATTTCGGCGTTATTAGAGCCTTTTTTACTTAACTTTCTGCCACTTTCTGAATGGCTGATTACCGTGATAAGCACGACAATAGGCTTTATTATAATAATTTTTTTCCACATTGTGCTCGGTGAACTTGTGCCAAAATCAATGGCTGTTCAGCGGGCTGAACAGGTGGCTCTGGCCTGTGTATGGCCGTTATATTTTTTTCATAAGCTTGGCTACCCGGTTATTTTATTACTTAACCGTACGGCCAGTTCCATTTTAGGCCTACTCGGGATGAAAACTGTCAATGAAGCTGATCTGACTCATTCGGAAGAAGAATTAAGAATGATCGTGAGTGCCAGTCATCGCGGCGGTGTGCTCAATCAGATGGAAAGTGAGCTTATAGACAATGTTTTTGACTTTGCTGACCGGCTGGCCAGAGAAATTATGCGGCCTCGTCAGGATATGATCTGCCTGTTTGCCGATGATACCTTTGCCGAAAATATGAAAGTTGTGCGGGAGACCGGACATACCCGGTATCCCTTATGTGTCGAGGATAAAGATCATATTATTGGCATGATTCATATTCGTGACCTGATGGATTTAGACATGATTTCCCATAGCGAGCGTGATTTAACATCAGTCGTTCGGGAGATATTAGTAGTACCGGAAGGAATGTCTGTCGCTCACCTTTTACAGGTTATGCGGCGAAAGCGTACGCATTTGGCTGTTGTTGCCGATGAATACGGCGGGACTGCCGGTTTAGTCGCTCTTGAAGATGTACTTGAGGAGATTGTCGGCGACATTCAGGATGAACATGATGCCATCGAAGATATCGAAATTCAGCGCCTGGCTGACGGGAGTTATGAGTTTGATGGCCGGGTTCTTCTGGATGATGTAACCGAACTCCTGAATATCCGTTTGGAAGACCATGATGAGGATACTCTGGGCGGCTATATTTTTGGTATGTTAGGCCGCCGTCCGGAAATTGGCGACAAGGTAAGTATTGGCGATTATTCATTTGAGGTACTCCGTGTAAATGGTTTTAGAATTGTAAGAGTCAAGGCTGTACCGCAGCTTCCCCTGGAAGCTGCAGAAGGGGTATAATTAAATTAAATAAGTTTGTGGCTGATCCTGCCTGTTAATACAAGAGTGAAGGGATGATGTCGAGTGTTATTACGGGAAACAATGTGGGAGATTTTTTTCAGTACCGGTAATATCGATGCTTACCTTACCTATCGTGCCTGCCTGAATCCCGATGCCAGCCAGCTTGAATCAACAGGTGATGAACCCGTGGAAGTATTAACTGTGCCAGAATATCACTGGAATAACTTATTACGTGAGTTACGTGAGGTCAGATGGCAGTAGAGTATCAAACGGAAGCCATTCTGTTGGCGGCGCGCGATTGGGGGGCTGCTGACAGAATGGTCACTTTGTTTTCCCGTGAATACGGAATTGTTACCGCTATGGCCTATGGAGCACGTCAGCCGCGCAGCCGCCTGAGTGGTGGTTTGCAGCCTTTCTCCCATTTAAATCTGTCTATGGCTGCCGGCGGCAAAGGACTGGATACCATCAGGCAATGTGAATTACAAAGCTCATACCGGCAAATTCGGGAAGATTTAACCAGATTAGCGTATGCCAATTTTATTGTTGAATTGACAACCGGGCTATGGCCGGAACGCCAGGCGGAGCCGGCGGTGTTTGATACGCTGTTAAGCGTATTCCACTTGCTTGCAGCCCGTAATCCCCGCATTGCCGCCCTGGCCGGTTCCTGGCACCTACTGGTGTTTGCCGGATTTCAGCCTGAATACGCGCGTTGTGTTCGCTGCGGCCATGATTTGGCCTTGCCGGCCTGTTTTAGCTACCCTGATGGCGGCGGTGTATGCAAGACCTGCAGCCCAGCCGGCGTACCGACCTTTGCGCAGTCTGATAAAGATTTTTTAGACAAATTGTTAACTATGGATTTATCTCAGCCGGGGCAGTTTGCCGTTAATGCTAAAATACTGGCCAGTGCTGAACAGCTGTTATATGGTTTTGTGAAGTATCAGTTGGAACGTCCGTTAAAATCCTTGGACTTTATCCGTAGAATTAATAACTTATAGCGGTATAATAGTCTGGTAATCAGGAGAAGCTAACCCAAAACTATTGGGGGTTATGCAAAATGGAGATTACTTTAGAGAAAATTGATATGGTCCGTGAACGTACAGGGGTATCTTACCGGGATGCCAAAGCGGCTTTAGAACGCAATGCAGGCAATGTTATTGAAACGCTTATCGAGTTGGAAGATAACAATAAAACCAACTGGACAGAAGAATTCTCGGTACGTTCGCATGAAGTCATTGACAAAGTGAAAGAACTGATCCGCGAAGGCAATGTCAATAAGATTCGTGTCAAGCATGATGGGCGGGTATTGGCTGAAATACCGGTAGCACTGGGGGCTATCGGTGCTGTGGTATTGCCGCAGCTGGCTGCTTTGGGTGTATTGGTTGCGGTGTTTAAGCGCTGCACCATCGAAGTGGTGCGGCAGGGGGGGCAGGATACGGAACAGACTGATGCCAAGCAGGAAGAACCTGAAGCGGCAATAGATAAATATCCGCGGGATATTTATTAGGCCTTGAGCTACGCCCGGAAAGGTAATACCTCGTAAAACAACTGTGATGGCACTCATTGAGAAATGCAATGAGTGTTTTTTTTGTCTAAAAATCAGGAGTCAGGCAGAACCCGGCGGCAGGATAAAAAGGGAAAAATGTTGAAAATATTGCAATATTTACAGGAAAGGATGTGTATAATGCTCGACTTATTGGCAGATAATGAGTTTTTTAAAACTCTGTTTCAAATCATTCCCGCCGGCATCATTATGACAGCTGCAGATGGTTACGTGCATGCGATAAATCCCGAAGGAAGCAGATTGTTTTGTGTGGCACCATTAACAGAGGGAACTCTTCGCCGTGGCGGGGAAATACTGCATTGTGTGAATGCCAAAAACGGCTGTGGCTCTTCCGCCAACTGTGAAAACTGTATTCTTAGAGCCACTGCTTTGTTAGCTATTAATGGACAAACTGTTTCCCGGCAGAAAGGTAAATTTGTAACCGGCAAGGATGGTAAGTTAACAGAATTTACTTTACAGGTAACAGCCGCGCCGCTTGTGTACAAACAATACAAGATAGCCATTTTGATTATTGAAGATATATCGCTAATTACGGAGCTTTCCGGGCTTATTCCAATTTGCTCATCCTGCCATAATATTCGTGATGAAAACGGGGAATGGGTTACTATCTCAAAATATATACGGGAACATTCTGAGGCAGAATTGACCCATGATTATTGTCCTGACTGCACACGGCAGCTGCTGAATAAGCGAGTGACAGCCAAATCGCCGTAAATACAAGGGAGCCTCTTGATTTTCCTGTGTTTCCATGATAAAATTTTGAACATTGGATACTATAGCTAATAGCACTGTTATATCTTGTAAATCGATTAAGTAAGGCAATGCGGGAATAAGTAACCTTCAGCACAGCGAGCCGGGGATAGTGTAAGCCTGGTAATCAAAAGGTGAAAGGCCTTCCCAAGCTGCAGGAGGAAATGGCGAGGCTGATACTACACCCAGAATCAGTCCCGGCAGAGTAAAACCTGTAATACATTAAGGCGGGCCGCTGATAACGGCCAATCAGGGTGGAACCGCGGGAACAGCATCTCGTCCCTGTAACTTGAAGATAAGTTACTGTGGCGGGATGTTTTTATTTTTAATAAGGAGGTCAAACAATATGACATTCCAGGAGATAATCCTGACACTGCAAAATTTTTGGGCACAACAGAATTGTATAATCCAGCAGCCTTATGATGTGGAAAAAGGGGCAGGAACAATGAATCCGGCTACATTTTTACGGGCCCTGGGACCGGAACCGTGGAATGTGGCTTATATTGAGCCTTCGCGCCGCCCGGCCGACGGCCGATATGGTGATAATCCCAACCGCCTGTTTCAGCATCATCAATATCAAGTGATTATGAAACCGTCCCCAGCCAATATTCAAGAATTATATCTGGCCAGTTTGGCTGGGCTGGGAATTGATCCGGCCAAACATGATATCCGCTTTGTTGAGGATAATTGGGAATCCCCGACCCTTGGCGCCTGGGGCTTAGGCTGGGAAGTATGGCTGGACGGTATGGAGATTACTCAATTTACCTATTTCCAGCAGGTGGGCAGTATTGATGTCAAACCGGTATCTGTGGAAATTACCTATGGCCTGGAACGGCTGGCCATGTATATCCAGGAAAGAGAAAATGTATTTGATATTGAATGGATAAATGGTATTTCTTATGGTGACATTTTTCACCGCAATGAAGTTGAACAATCTTATTATAATTTTGAAATCGCCGATACTGGCTTACTGTTTACATTATTTGATCTGTACGAAAAAGAAGCGATCCGGGTGATTGAATTAGGCTATGTGCTGCCGGCATATGATTATGTGTTAAAGTGTTCTCACAGCTTTAACCTGCTTGGTGCCCGGGGCGCGATCAGCGTTAGTGAACGGACCGGCTTTATTGGCAGAGTACGGAACCTGGCCAGACTGTGTGCTCAAGGTTACCTGGAGCAGCGTGAGAAGCTGGGTTATCCGCTCCTGAAGGGAGGCAAGTAAACCATGACCAAAGATTTATTGTTAGAAATCGGAACAGAAGAAATTCCTGCAAAATTTATGCCAGGGGCATTAGTGCAGCTGGAAAACACGGCAATAGCAAAGCTGGCCGCCCTCAGGATAAGCCACGCCGAAGTCAGGGCTGTTGGTACACCCCGCCGGCTGGCTGTTATTGTTAAAGCAGTTGCTGCCAGTCAAACCGATAAAAATAGTGAGAATAAAGGTCCGGCCGTTAAAATTGCTTTTGACCAAAATGGGGCGCCGACCAGGGCGGCATTAGGTTTTGCCCGGGGGCAGGGGGTTGATCCGGCGGAACTTGTCGTCAGGGATGGTTATATTTATGCTATTGTTCAGGAAACAGGGCGGCCGGTGACAGAGCTCCTGCCAGGGCTTTTGACTGATCTGGTCACCAGCCTGTCCTTTCCCAAAAACATGCGCTGGGGCGAGCTTGACATGCGTTTTGTCCGCCCGATTCGCTGGCTAGTGGCATTGCTTGGCAGTGAGGTTATTCCTTGTACACTGCCGGGAGTTCGTGCCGGCCGGATTACACGGGGGCATCGTTTTCTGGGTGAGGCCACGGTAACAATAAATTCAGTTGCTGAATACACCAACCGGCTCAGTGAGAACTTTGTTATGGTTGATCAGGACGTGCGGCGGCGTGTTATTAAAGAGCAAATTGAAAAGTTAGCCATAAGCCATGGCGGAGCAGCAACGATTGATGAAGAGTTGTTGGCGGAAGTGGTCTATCTTGTAGAATATCCGACAGCCCTATATGGCAATTTTGAGGACCAATATCTCAGTTTGCCGCCGGAAGCCATCATTACGCCGATGCGTGAGCATCAGCGCTATTTTCCGGTTACCGGCAGAGACGGCAAATTGCTGCCCCTGTTTATTACGGTCAGAAACGGCGGCCCTGAGCATATTGATATTGTTCGCCACGGCAATGAGCGGGTGCTTAAAGCCAGGCTGGCAGATGCCAGGTTCTTTTTTGAAGAGGATCAAAAAGTTCCTCTGGCCGAACGGGTGGAAAAGCTTAAGACCATTGTGTTCCAGGATGGCTTGGGCACAATTCATGATAAGGT
Organism: Sporomusa termitida; assembly: GCF_007641255.1. Classification (NCBI taxonomy): domain Bacteria; kingdom Bacillati; phylum Bacillota; class Negativicutes; order Selenomonadales; family Sporomusaceae; genus Sporomusa; species Sporomusa termitida. Next base: position 2,390,437 of record NZ_CP036259.1, on the reverse strand, counting down.
ATTGCGTTTAGAGCAGCTGGCTGCCGGAATCGGGCATATGCTCGCCATTAGCCCAAGCGAGCTTATGATTGTAAACCGCAGTGCCCATTTAGCCAAAGCCGATTTAGTGACAGGCATGGTCAATGAATTTACCGAGTTACAGGGAGTCATGGGCCGGGAATACGCGCTGCGCAGCGGTGAATCACAAGCTGTGGCCGCCGCCGTATTTGAGCATTATCTGCCGCGGTTCGCCGGCGACCAGTTGCCACAGACAACCGCCGGCCGGTTAATCAGTATCGCCGACAAGGTTGATAATATTGTGGCCACTTTTAGCCGGGGGCTTGTGCCGACAGGCTCGCAGGATCCATATGCGTTACGGCGGCAGGCACTTGGTATCGTAAATATTTTTATAGATGCCAAGGTTCATATATCTTTGGCGGCGATAACGGAAACAGCCATGAACCTGCTGGGGATTACCGGCAGTGAACGCAGAACAAAACTGTTGGCAGACTTGCTGGAATTTTTCCGGCTGCGAATTAAAAACATTCTGGCCGATGATGGGTTGAGATATGATTTGATTGATGCTGTACTGGCGGCCGGGATTGATGATATTTACGATACCTGGCTGCGGGCTAAGGCAATGGCGGCAGCAGGTGAGACCAGGGCAATGCAAAAAGCTGTTCAGGCGCTGGTACGGGTAGGTAATTTAGCAAAAAATGCCGGTTCTCAGACTGTGGATCCCGGCTTGTTTACGACCGAGGCTGAGCATGTTTTGTATAAAGCCTATGTAGAAGCGTATAATGAAATCAGGCAGTATGAACAAGAAAAAAATTACCCGGGTATCCTTAACCGGCTTGCGGCTTTGGCTGCACCCATTGATGGCTTTTTTAGTGCAGTTATGGTAATGGTTGAAGATGAGGCTGTAAAAAATAACCGCCTGGCCTTACTCCAAGCGATAGCCGGTCTGGCGGGCCATACTGCCGATATAGCAAAAATTATTGTTGTTTAATGTATATGATGCTGAAATAAGAGGGGGGGCTGTTATTGGGATTATCGCCGCGACAAGAGAAAATTGCTGAGATGGTCAGGACTCTGGGGCCTATTACCGGTGAACAGATCGCCGAACGTCTTAATGTAACCCGTGCGGCCCTCAGGCCTGATTTAGCTATCCTGGTAATGTCAGGTATGGTTGATGCCCGTCCTAAAGTAGGCTACTTTTATACCGGTAAAACTGCCAGTAACCTGCTTACCGAACAAGTGAGCCGGCTAAAGGTGCAGGATGTACAGTCAGTACCTGTTGTTGTGACTGCAGGCACCAGTGCCTATGATGCTGTTGTTACTATGTTTCTTGAAGATGTTGGTTCGGTGTTTGTCGTGGAATCAGGGGGGATTTTAGCCGGTGTAGTATCCCGCAAAGATGTGCTAAAGGTAGCTATGGGGGGAAGTGACCTTCATAAGCTGCCGGTCAAGGTGTTGATGACGCCAATGCCAAAAATTATTGTAACATCGCCGGATGAATCTGTTTTAACAGCTGCCAAGAAAATCATCGATAATGAAGTGGACAGTCTGCCGGTTGTTTCATTAAGCAGTCAGGGAAAAACCTATGAAGTCATCGGGCGGCTTACGAAAACTAATATTGCCAGGTTATTTGTTGAGCTTGGCGAGGGAAGAGGAGGGGAACTATTATAGCTAACTTGCCGGTTATCTATGCATTGTCAGATTCTCTCGGCGAAACGGCCGAGATGGTGGCCCGGGCTACGGCCAGCCAGTTTAATAGCGGGGATTTTGATATTATTAGAGTCCCGTATATCACCTCGGTGGAACAGATCACCGAAACCGTGCGGGAAGCGGAAAACCATAACTGCGTTATCTGCCACACTTTGGTTTCTTCTGATTTGCGTGATGCATTGCTGGAACAGGCACAGGCCCATAATATCCCTACAATTGATATCATGGGTCCCATGATTCATGCCGTGCAAACAGTTACCGGCATGAATCCGCGCCTTAAACCTGGCTTAATCCATAAACTGGATCAGGAATATTTTAAGCGGGTAGAAGCTGTTGAATTTGCCGTCAAATATGATGATGGCAAAAATCCTTTGGGTCTTTTAAAAGCCGATATTGTCATTATCGGTGTATCGCGCACTTCGAAAACCCCGCTTAGTATGTATTTAGCCCATAAGAAGGTTAAAGTTGCGAATGTTCCGCTGGTGCCGGAGGCGCCTTTGCCGCAAGAGCTTTTCCAGGTGCCGCCACATCACATTGTCGGGCTGATTATCGATAAATTTAAGCTTAATGAAATTCGCAGTGAACGCCTGAAAACCATGGGGCTGGCGCCTAATGCCAGCTATGCCAATATTGGGCGGATCCATGAAGAACTTGATTATGCCCGTTCGATTATGCGCCGGCTCGATTGTCCGGTCATTGATGTGTCAAACAAGGCGATTGAAGAGACGGCTAACCGGATATTGGAAATAGTGCAAAAAAACAAACTGGCAAAGTGTAAATAAAAAAACAGTCCTGGCAACGCTTTGGTTCATGCCAGGGCTGTTTATTATAAAAAACTATCTGTATCAACATTATAGCTTACAGAATCGGCGGTCCACTTGCGGTTGCCTTGAGTGACCCGAACATTGCCGTCAAAAACAGCGACTTTGGAGCGCCAGTTAAAATCGGCCTTATCAGCACTAATGATGAGGCCTGACCGGGACAGGTTTACCCCACCGTCAATTTTGGCCTGAGACCTGGAACCATAGACGTAAACACTGTCACCGGTAAAGTGGATATCCCGCTGCTGTACCGTTATGCCGCCTGTGCCCCAGACTTCAAGCGTGGCTGGGTTTACTCTGGCGTGGCTGGCGGTAATAATCCGGTTTCTTACTTTGATATAAACATTGCCATTTAAAATATATTGGCCTGACTTGATATCAAAGTATGTATGATCAGCAGTGATAACAGGTTTGGCAGCTGAAGCAATACCTGTAGACAGAATAAACACTAAAAGAGTGGATAATATGATCAATATTTTATTAACCTTCATTTGATTCACTCCTTTCTTACATTATTATAGCAAACTATATAAGAAAATGTCTCTGGCAAAATATGCAGCAATCCGCCGTTTGGCCTGAATGTCAGTCACTAAGGCCGGTTAGCTACCAAATAAAGGGGAATAATGTTATAATACTAGTATTATAAGGAAGGGGGCTTGCCGGTATGAACGTACGTGAACGTATCGAAGAGCAGGAGTTTAAAATTCTGTCAAAATATGCTGCCAAAAGTCATAATGCCATACGGGACAGGGAAGAAGAAATGTGCGACTTCCGTACCTCTTTTCAGCGTGACCGTGACCGGATCATACACAGCAAGTCCTTTCGGCGTCTTAAACATAAAACCCAGGTATACATATCTCCCGGCGACCATTATCGCATGCGCATGACCCACAGCTTGGAAGTCGCCCAGATCTCCCGGACAATCGCCCGCGGTTTGATGCTGAATGAAGATCTAACCGAGGCAATTGCGGTAGGCCATGATGTAGGCCATACTCCGTTCGGCCATGCCGGCGAGTACGCATTACGGGATCTTATCGGTCATTATAATCATAATGAACAAAGCCTGCGGGTCGTAGAATATCTCGAACGGGGCGGCCAGGGACTCAACCTGACTGCTGAGGTAAAAGACGGTATTTTAAATCATACCGGCAATAATACCCCGTTTACACTGGAGGGAAAAATCGTGCGCAGCGGCGATCGTATTGCCTATCTGTGCCACGACTATGATGATGGTATCCGCGCCGGTATGCTAAAACCGGAACATCTGCCATTATCAGTCAGTAAAGTGCTGGGTACAAATCCTTCCCATATGATAACAGTGATGGTATCAGATATTATTACCGCGTCTGAAGGCAGGAACGAAATAATTATATCCCCGCGGGTCCAGGCGGCCATGCATGAGTTTAGGGAGTTTATGTTTAAAAAAATCTACCACTCCGATGAACTTGAACCTGACCGGAAAAAAGCCAAATACATTGTCAGTAAGCTATTTGACTACTATATCAACAACCCTGGCAGCCTGCCTCAGGAATTTTTGGAACGTGAAGAACAGTGGGGCCTGCAAACGGTTGTAGTGGATTATATTGCCGGTCTAACCGATTTGTATGCCATTAAACAATTTGAGAAATTATTCATTCCCGCGACCTGGGGGCTATCGAGATAGTTTGCAGAGCTTAAACGAAAGCTCTGTTTTTTTGCTCCCCATCAGAATTTATACAATTCAATACTTAATCTAAGGGATAAGAAAAATCTTTACCCTAGAGGGCACAGGCGGCTTCTGTCGGCGTCCTAAGGACTTGATACAAGCCAAGTTTTTCTAATGAGCAAAAATGTTCTCCCTTGTCAAGATCTAAAAGAGGAATTTTGTCATTTATATTGAATAATAATTATTAAATTAAAAGATGATAAGAAAGGCTTTGTAAACAACTTTTATGACTTGCAATCCTTCTGGCAGGAATATTTGTCTTAATGTAGAATAAAGTCAAAGCTTGGAACTATTTGCATATTTCCAGACCCACAAAAACAAACGCAGGGAATTGCCATTGCCAGGATAAGGTGAATTTTATGAAAGATGCAGTTTTCGATGATTTTCTCGACAGATTGCGGTCAGAGAGTGATATTATCGGCGTGGTGTCCGATTATGTATCACTAAAAAAGAAGGGGAAAAATTATTGGGGCTGCTGCCCCTTCCATCACGAGAAGACGCCATCTTTTTCAGTTACTCCTGATAAAGGTTTTTTCTATTGTTTTGGCTGTCAGACCGGAGGCAATGTTTTCAATTTTTTAATGAAGGTTGAGAATATTACCTTTATCGAAGCCGTAAGATTACTGGCGGGAAAAATGAATATTCCTTTGCCGGAAAAAGAGAAATCGCCACGTGAGCAAGCCCGTGACCAGGAGCTTGCGAAAATATATCAGGTCAACGAGCTGGCCAGAGATTTTTTTCATGCCTGCCTGACGAAAACTAATTATGGCAAAGCAGCCCGTGAATATTTAACTAACCGGGGTATAACGGCCGCAATGATTGATTTCTTTAAACTGGGGTTTGCTCCGCCGGCATGGGATAGACTGTCATTAACCTTCTGTGAACGTGGTATACCCCTTACTATATTACTGAAAGCAGGCTTATCGGCGGCCCGCACTTCCGGCGATGGGGTATATGACCGGTTTCGCAGTCGGATCATGTTTCCGATAACTGATGTGCGGGGGCGTATCGTTGGTTTTGGGGGCAGGGTTCTGGACGATAGTCAGCCCAAGTACCTCAACTCACCCGAGACGGAAATTTTTAACAAGCGGCAGGTCTTATTTGGCTTTGAGCACGCCTATAAGCATATCCGTGACTCCGGCCAGGTTATTATTGTCGAAGGCTATATGGATGTTATCACCCTTTACAGTCAGGGGATTAAAAATGTAGTAGCATCCTTGGGCACCGCTTTCACATCTGAACAAGCCAGAAATCTTATTAAACTTAACGCCGAGCTGTTGTTTTCTTATGACAGTGATGCGGCCGGGCAAAATGCTACCGTTCGTGCCCTGGAAACGGTTAAGGCCCTGGGAGCAGCCATTAAAATTGTGTCCGTACCTGATGGTAAAGATCCTGATGAATTTATCAGGAAACATGGCGCCGCTGCTTTTAATAATCTGCTTACTTCGGCGCAACCGCTATTGGATTACCAACTCGACCGGGCTTTGAAATCGGGTGATTATTCTACAGTACAAGGAAAAATTGCTGTTGTCGGTAAATTAGTGCCTGTTTTGGCGGAAGCCGATAACTCAGTTGAGGTAAACGCTCATATTACCCGTTTATCTCAGATACTCTCAGTTGATGAAAATGCTTTACGCAGCGAGATAACAAAGTATATCGTTCAACTCAAAAAGGATAAAAATGTAAAAAAAGGGAAAACTATAAATATTGCCCTCTTGTATAAGCAGATTCCTCCCGCCGCCCTGCAGGCGGAACGACAGCTTATCAGGCTGTTGTGCGATGATTTAACGCTTATTCCTTATGTTCTGTCTAAGATTTCACCACAAGAAATACAAGGCATACTCCAGCAAGAGATTATTAAATTTATATTTACTGCGTATAATATGGAAAAAAATATAACACAGGCGACAATCCATGCCGGTGTAGATACCCTAACTGAAAAAGCAAAGACTGAGTTTTCACATATTATGTTAATGGATATACAATTTGATGATGTGGTCAAATTTCTTGAAGACTGTATTAAAACCATCCGGTTGGCACATCTGACCGCACTGTATGAACAACACCGGCTAATGGCCGATGAATTAGAACGCATGGGGGATAGTAGCTTTCTGCAGGAATTGGCGGAAAGTCAGCGAATTAAACATGAAATTAGCAAATTACATCACTAATAGTCAAGTACTGTATGCTTTATTACCGTCAACTGCCAGAGGAAGGGGGGAAAACTATGGCCGATAAGAAAAGTACTTCAGGTGAGCAAGTCAATGAACTTTTACACAAGGGTAAAAAACGTGGTGTACTCACGTATTCTGAAATTATGGATACCATGCAGACTGAAGATATGAGCCCTGATGAAATTGATGATATGTATGAAATTTTTAGTAATAAAGGCATTGAGATTGTTGACGAAGTTCCGGATGTTGAACTGATTGAAGGCCCAGACCTGTCTGAGATTGAATCGACGGCCGAAGAAGTAGATATAGATCTCACCATTCCTGAAGGCATTAGTATTGATGACCCTGTGCGCATGTACCTTAAAGAGATAGGCCGGGTACCACTTTTAACTGCTGACGAGGAGATTAAACTGGCCAAACGTATGGAGCAAGGGGATGAGGAGGCTAAACGCCGTCTGGCTGAGGCAAACTTAAGGCTGGTAGTCAGTATTGCCAAACGTTATGTTGGGCGTGGTATGCTGTTTTTGGATCTGATTCAGGAAGGTAATCTTGGCTTAATCAAAGCAGTGGAGAAATTTGATTATAACAAGGGGTATAAGTTCAGTACCTATGCTACCTGGTGGATTCGGCAAGCAATAACCCGGGCAATTGCTGACCAGGCCCGAACGATTCGGATTCCTGTTCACATGGTTGAAACCATTAATAAACTCATCCGGGTATCACGGCAGCTTCTCCAGGAATTAGGCCGGGAGCCATCACCGGAAGAGGTTGCAAAAGCTATGGATGTCAGCGTGGAACGGGTACGGGAGATCATGAAAATAGCCCAGGAACCTGTATCTTTGGAGACGCCCATCGGTGAAGAAGAAGACTCTCACCTGGGAGATTTTATCGAAGACCAGGATGCACCGGCTCCGGCCGAAGCTGCTTCTTTTATGCTGCTTAAGGAACAGTTGGAAGAAGTCCTGGAAACACTGACACCGCGCGAAGAAAAGGTATTGCGCCTGCGTTTTGGTTTAGATGACGGCCGGGCCCGGACGCTGGAAGAAGTGGGACAATATTTTGGTGTTACCCGCGAACGTATCCGTCAGATTGAAGCCAAAGCGCTCAGAAAACTTCGCCATCCCAGCCGTAGTAAAAAGTTAAAGGATTTTCTGGAGTAAAACTAAATATTACTTGACGTAACCTGGACATTGCTTTATAATAGTCAACGTTGGCGATATTCCTCGATAGCTCAGTTGGTAGAGCAATCGGCTGTTAACCGATCGGTCGTAGGTTCGAGTCCTACTCGAGGAGCCAAAAGCAGAGTGCCAAGTTTTTAGGAGCAATAGCGACGCGGAAACTTGTGCGAATCGCTTAGTTCTGAGCGATAGCGAAGAACCTCCTATATATTAAAACAGGCTTTCTCCGGAAAACCTGTTTTAATATCTCTAGGGCCTATAGCTCAGCGGTAGAGCAGCCGGCTCATAACCGGCTGGTCCCTGGTTCGATCCCAGGTGGGCCCACCAACTTCCCGCATCCCACCTCTCAAATGGCCCGTTGGTCAAGCGGTTAAGACACCGCCCTTTCACGGCGGTAACAAGGGTTCGATTCCCTTACGGGTCACCATAAGCAGTGAACCAGGTTCTCACGAGTCGATAGACGAAATGAGAACCTGTGTGATAAGCAGAGAGCCAGATTTTTAGGAGCGCAGCGACGCGGGAATCTGTGCGAATCGCTTAGTTCTGAGCGTAGCGAAGAACCTCCTTTCTCGATATCAAAATTAACACGGGCGATTAGCTCAGCTGGGAGAGCGCCTGCCTTACAAGCAGGATGTCGGCAGTTCGATCCTGTCATCGCCCACCACAGCAAACCTGCGAAGTTAATTCGCAGGTTTTTTGCTACCTATCAGAATAACAATGATTTACCAGGAGGGCTGTATGTGAAATTAGGTCAGCGCTTACAAACGATTGCCGGCATGGTGCCAGCCGGTGTGACTATGGCCGATATTGGGACAGATCATGCCTATTTGCCCATCTATCTTGTGAAAGAGAAGATTGTGGCCAGGGCAATTGCCGGTGATGTTCATCACGGGCCGTATTTATCAGCCCAAAATGCGGTGGCGGCAGCGCAGCTGGAGCAATATATCTCGGTTCGACTGGGGAACGGCTTGGCGGTTCTTCAGCCGGGGGAGGCCGACGTCGTGGTCATTGCCGGTATGGGCGGAGCCAATATCATTGCAATCCTGCAAGCCTGTCCGGATATAACCAGCCTGGTACAACGCCTTATCTTACAGCCAATGATTGCCGCCGCTCCGGTCCGCCTGTGGCTGCATACCCAGGGCTGGCAGATTGTTGACGAGCAGCTGGTGCAGGAAGAAGGGAAGCTATACCAGATTATCGCGGCCGAACCTGGTGCAGGCCCTCTTGATGATCAGTCCCTTTATGAGATCGGACCACGGCTCTGGCAGTCCAGGCATCCGTTATTGCGGCTGCATATTAATGAACTGATCAGCCAGCGGCGCGCCGTGCTTCTGGCTATGGGCGGGAGTGACGACGCCGTAAAATCTGCTAAATACCGGGAATATACCCGTAAGCTTAACGCGTTGGAGGAAAAGCTGTTATGTCTGTAATTTGCCGTGATATTTTAAAAGAGCTGGAAAAGCTGGCGCCCCGGCATCTGGCTGAACCCTGGGATAATGTCGGGCTGTTGCTTGGTGATCCTGCGCAACCGATACAGAAAATAATAGTAGCCTTAGATGTGGATCAGCCCCTTGTTAATGAGGCTATTACCACCGGCGCTGACCTGATTATCGCTCATCATCCGCTGATCTTCAAAGGCCTTACCCGTATCCGTACAGATTGCCCGCAGGGAAAGCTGCTGGCTGACCTGATTAAAGCCGGCATCGCTGTATATGCCGCACATACTAACCTGGACAGTGCCCGCGGCGGGGTTAATGATGTATTAGCGCAAAAATTAGCCTTAAAAGAAGTCCGGCCGCTAACTAATGTCTATCAGGAGCAATTGTATAAATTAGCTGTGTATGTGCCTGCTACCCATGTTGACCAAGTTCGAAACTCAATCACAGCCGCAGGGGCCGGGCATATCGGCAATTACAGCCACTGCACTTTTCAAACCCCGGGTACAGGGACCTTTTTACCATTAGCTGATGCCCAGCCTTTCCTCGGCCATCAGGGAACACTGGAATTTGTCGACGAAAGCCGCCTGGAAACTGTATTTCCGGCAGCTTTGCGTTCGCAGATCATTACTGCTATGCTGGCAGCTCACCCGTATGAGGAAGTGGCCTATGACGAATATCAGCTGCTAAATAAAGGTGAGACTTATGGCCTGGGGCGGGTGGGCTGCCTGGCTGCACCCATGGGGCTTGAACAATTTATCAGACAGGTAAAAACGGCATTACATATTAATTCTGTCAAAGTGGCCGGCGCTGATGCTGAACAAATGATCTCCAGGGTTGCCGTATGCGGCGGCAGCGGCGCCAGTCTGATTAACCAGGCCGTTAATGCTGGGGCTCACATCCTGGTTACCGGTGATGTAAAATATCATGAGGCCCAGCAGGCCGTCGCAGAAGGTCTGACTATTATCGATGCCGGGCATTTTGCCACCGAACAGCCGGTAGTCGGCTTGGTGGCAGACTATTTAACGCACTGTGCCCAAAAAAACCTTTGGAAGATTACAGTTATTGGCAATAATGCCAATAAAGACGTGTTTACAGTCTGTTAGAGCTGTTTAGCCGGTATTTTGCCCGAGAAAAGGGTTTGACGGTTTGCCTAATTCTGGTATACAATGAATACAGATAAATATTAGTTGGCCGAGGGAGCTCATGTTATGGGCTGAGAGTGAAACTATTAAGTTTCTTACCTCCATTACCTGATCGGGATAATACCTGCGGAGGGAGGTCGTGTGTAATTTGTGTAATTGTGCGCGTCACTACCCGGTAGGGGGAGACGTGCTTTTTTATTATTATGAAGGAGGCGGAGGCCCTGTGAGATTAACGGTAAATGGCAAAGACCTGCAGATGCCGGTCGGTGTTACCATTGCTGAGCTGGTTGGTAAGCAAGGATTTAATCCTGAAGTCATTGTAATTGAGCATAACCAGCAAATAGTTAAAAAGGAAGAATGGCAGGCAACTGTTTTACAACCCGAAGACTGTCTCGAAGTGGTCACTTTTGTAGGAGGAGGCTGAGTGTAATGGCGAAAAACTTGGCGGGAGATATCTTAACTGTCGGTGGCAAAGCATTAACCAGCCGGTTATTTTTAGGAACAGGCAAATTTGCCAATAACCGGCTTATTCCAGAGGTCGTGAGCGCTTCCGGTTCTCAGGTGATAACGGTTGCGGTACGGCGGATTGACCCGGAATATAAAGAAGAAAACATAGTTGACTACATTCCGGACACCTGTATCGTAATGCCGAATACCTCCGGCGCCAGAAATGCGGAAGAGGCTGTCCGCATTGCCCGGTTAGCCAGAGCCGCCGGGTGCGGCAACTGGATTAAAATTGAAGTGATTTCTGATAACCGCTATTTGCTCCCTGACAATATTGAGACAATTAAAGCTACTGAAATTTTAGCGGCCGAAGGTTTTGTTGTACTCCCCTATATGAGTCCTGATTTAATGGCGGCAAAACGCCTGGCGGCAGCGGGGGCCGCCGCTGTTATGCCGCTGGGAGCGCCTATTGGTACGAACCGTGGTCTTAAGACCAAAGAAATGGTAAAAATCCTGATTGAAGAAGTGTCTTTGCCGGTTATTGTTGATGCCGGGATCGGCCGGCCCTCCGAGGCTGCCGAAGCTATGGAAATGGGGGCGGCGGCAGTGCTTGTAAATACGGCGGTGGCAACAGCCTATAATCCGGTTGCCATGGCGGCAGCCTTTGGCCTGGCTGTTGCGGCCGGGCGCAAGGCCTATCTCGCCGGTCCGGGGGCGGTCCAGGGCTATGCCGCCGCTTCGTCGCCCTTGACGGGTTTTCTCCACGAATAACTGCAGCACATGGTGCAAGAAGGAGGTATATTGTGAGTGTTTATGACGAACTGTTAAAATACCGGGATTTAGATTTCGCAGCCGTTTTCGAACAGGTCACTGATGATGATATTCAAAGGGTTATCAGTAAAGACCGGTTAACTGTATTTGATTATCTGACACTACTATCGCCTAAAGCCGAACGGCAGCTTGAGGCTATGGCCCAGCAGGCACACCGTCTTACTGTGCAGCAGTTTGGCCATACGATTTTACTCTATACACCGCTATATCTGGCTAATTACTGTGTTAATCAGTGTGTATACTGCGGTTTTCATGCCCATAACGCGATTGAAAGAAAAAAACTAACCCTGGATCAGGTCCGGGCTGAAGCGGCGGCCATTGCTGCCACCGGTTTAAAGCATATCCTGATTCTTACTGGCGAGTCACGGCACCATTCTTCTGTAGGCTACATTAAAGACTGTGTCCGGATATTAAAAGACTATTTTACCTCTATTAGTATTGAGATATATCCTCTCAGTACCGATGAGTACAGTGAGCTTGCCGCGGCCGGGGTGGACGGCATGACCATTTACCAGGAAACCTATCATGAGGCAAACTATGCCGAATTACATCCTGCCGGACCCAAACGGGACTACCGTTACCGCCTTGATGCCCCGGAGCGGGCCTGCCAGGCCGCTATGCGTGCTGTTAACATCGGGGCGTTGCTGGGCCTTAGTGATTGGCGCCAGGAGGCATTTCTGACAGGGGTACATGCCGATTACCTGCAGCGAAACTACCTCGATGTTGAGATTAGCATGTCGCCGCCGCGGATGCGGCCTCATGTCGGCGGTTTTCCGCCCCGGGTCATTGTCAGTGACAAAAATTTAGTGCAGTATGTTCTGGCGTTCCGGTTGTTTATGCCGCGTGGGGGGATAACACTATCAACACGGGAGAGCGCTGCCTTGCGTAATAATATGCTCAAACTCGGCATTACCAAAATGTCAGCCGGGTCCTGCACCGCCGTGGGCGGGCACTCGGAAGAAGCTGCTGTCGGCCAGTTTGAAATATCTGACGAACGCAGCGTCGCGGAGATGGCAGCTATGCTGTATGCCCGCAATTACCAGCCTGTCTATAAAGACTGGCAACTATGGTGACACAGCGGGGCCTGCGCCTATGGCGGCTGAGTTTTCATCAATAAGGAGGAATATGATGCCAAAACCGGGAATGACTAATTTTTTAACCACAGACATATATGCCTTGACAGCCGAAGAATATTCACTGGGCCGCAGCAATGTTGAAGTGGCACAATTACTCATTAGTGCCGGTATCAAAGTCATCCAATACCGGGAAAAAGATAAAAAGGCCGGATCAATGTATAAAGAGTGTCTGTTAATACGGGAGCTCACGCAGCAAGCCGGTGTTACCTTCATTATTAATGATCATATTGATTTAGCGCTGCTGACCGGAGCTGACGGCGTACACATCGGCCAGGAAGATTTGCCGCCGGCCAGGGTTAGAGAGTTAATTGGCAATGATATGATCCTGGGCTTGTCCACCCATTCCCCGGCGCAGGCTAAAGCGGCAGAGGCACTGGGGTGTGTTGACTATATCGGGGTAGGTCCTGTATTTGCCACCCGTACCAAAAAAGATGTTTGTGAGCCGGTAGGGTTTACCTATCTTGAATATGTCGCCCAAAATCATCAGCTACCCTTTGTCGCGATTGGCGGCATTAAAGAGGGCAATGTTAAAGAGGTCAGGCGGCATGGTGCCGGTATCGTTGCCATTGTTACCGACATTGTCGGCGCTGATGATATCCCGGCCAAGGTACAGGCAATCCGGCAGGCGTGTAGTTAAGTCTAGCAGCATTTGACTTATGTGTTAACTGATGATAAAATTATAGTTCAATATCAGCTTCTGAGTAGGAAAGATGATCGCGGATATCTTGTATATTCGAGGAAAGTCCGAGCTCCGCAGGGCAGGGTGCTGGATAACGTCCAGCGAGGGTGACCTCAGGGAAAGTGCCACAGAAATGTGAACCGCCCGGCATTGCCGGGTAAGGATGGAACGGTGCGGTAAGAGCGCACCAGCAGTCGGGTGACCGACTGGCTAGGTAAACCCCATCCGGAGCAAGACCGAATAGGGAAGGGATGAAGCTGCCCGCTGATCCTTCCGGGTTGTGTCGCTAGAGCCGTCAGGCAACTGCCGGCCAAGATAAATGATCATCACCGTTAACGCGGAACAGAACTCGGCTTAATGAATACTCAGATAAAAGCAGATAAAAACCCGCAGCCACCAAGGCTGCGGGTTTTTTACTTCCAAAATAAAATTTCCGGTGGTTTTCTGGCGGCAGCCGGCGGATTGCTGATTTGCGGGTAGCCTACAATAATCGGAGCCACAGCTTCAAACCCAACGGGGATAGCGAGTTCTTCCTTGACGGCCGGCAAATTGAGAAAAGGGCGGGCAAAACCTATCCAGCAGGTTCCCAGGGTTAGACTGTGGGCTGTAAGCATGAGATTTTGGGCGGCTAAACAACAATCTTCATAATTTTGGGGATCCTGGGATTTTGCAAAAATAATAACCAGGGATTGGGCGTTATAAAAAACATTAAATGCAGGGTTTGCCAATGCCGTTTTATACTTGTTCAGTTTCGGCACCTGCTCCAGCAGGGTTAGAAGAAATTGTTTGCTGCGCTCAGAATACGCTTGCAGAAGAGCGGCGTCTTGAATAACCGCATAGGCCCAAGGCTGAGAATTCATCGCACTGGGGGCCTGGATTGCCGCCTGTAACAGTTTTTCGATCGTTGGCCTGTCAACTTGTGTCGTGGTATAGCTTCGTACGGAACGCCGGCTGGTTATAGCTGCCTGTAATTCCATTGCCATCCATCCTTTCAAAGGTAGTAAAGCTTTGTCAGTGTGCGTTTTGCTGCTGACCATGCTGGTAAGGTTTATCTATTGCCAACATATTAGCTTAATCCTGTTAAAATGTAAAGTTGACGGACAAAATATTGCCGCTTTTGTCCATACTACCAGTAAGGCTGTTTTATGGGGGAGGAAGTTGCTTTGACGGCATTTTTTACGGCACTAACTATTGTAATACTGGCGGAAATGGGCGATAAGACGCAATTGCTGGGGATGGCTTTTGCTACCCGTTATCCCTGGCGTACGGTCATGTGGGGTGTTTTTGCGGCCACAATCCTTAACCATTTATTTGCTGTCATTGTCGGCAGTTATATTACCCTGTTTATTCCCTTGCAGTATGTTCAGATTGCTGCCGCCGGCTCTTTTATTATCTTTGGCTTGTGGACAATCCGGGGCGATAAATTACAGGACGAAGACCGGGATACAGGCCGCAGTCCGTTCTGGACAGTAACCATCGCTTTTTTTATTGCCGAAATGGGGGATAAGACCCAGCTCGCTACGGTGGCGTTAGCAGCCCGGTTTGCTAATGAAATGATCCCGGTTTGGCTGGGAACAACGGCCGGCATGATGATTGCTAATGCAATCGGCATTCTTATTGGTGTGGTCTTAGGCAAAAAGATACCGGAACGGCTGGTTAAATGGTTTGCCGCCCTTGTATTTATTTGCTTTGGTGTTTATGGCTTATATGAATATTTGCCGCGCGAGCTGTTGACAACTCCCTTTATCCTGGGGGGAATAGCCGTAATATTTCTGTCCATCTTTTTTATTGCCCCCAAACGGGATGACAAGCTGCCGTAGCCATAGTACTAAGGAATGGCAGAAAAAATATTTTTAATGTTATTTAATCCCTAGACAAATTGCTTTTTTATGCTATAATCCCATCTTTGACAGTTGGGAGATAAAAATAGTCTGAAACGCCTTGTATATAAGGCGTTTCAGACTATTTTAAGAAGCTAAAAAAAAAAAAATGCGTACCTTTTATTGTTTTTTTTGTAGACTTAAAATTTTTTTCATTTGCTTTGTACCTACAATCTCATAATCGGTACGGAAGCCAAAAGTCTCATGTAGAGCATCGGTAAAATCGGTTCTGGTATAAGTGGGAACATACCCTTCTCCAGGAACGCAATAAAAATTCATGGTCCGTAGCTGGCTAATGATTTCGGTGCTTGTAAAATTTTCTTTTACCCTTTTTTCCAGATATCTGTAGATTGTTAGTGCTAAAAAACAGGTTGTAAAATGTGCTTTAATCCGGTCATCCCGGCTAAGATATACCGGTCTTGCCCTGAAATCGGATTTTAACAGGCGAAAACATTCTTCTATTTCCCAACGCTTGTGATTGATCTTAGTAATAGCAGGAGCATCCTCTTCGAGATTTGTGCAGACGGCATAGAAGCCATCATAAGCTTCTTCGTTTGCGATGATTTCCTGATCGATAGTGTAGAATTCATTTTTGGCAATTTCACCTTCAGTTGTCACATTTGTCCTTGAGATAAAACGCTTACAATCAGTCTGGCGGTGTTTTTTTAATGAGGAAGGATTTGATTCAAGCAGTTTACAGGCGCGTTCTATCTGCCGGCTTCGGATACATCGCTGGTAGTTTTGGTATTTGAAAGAGAAAGTAACGATGAGCTTCTGCTCTAAACCGTCTTCTTTTATCCAGCGCTCCTTGTAGAAGGTGGCGTTCTGATAGTTTTCTTTGGCCTCTTCGGACTGAGCTATTTGGGAAATATCAAACGCTCCCCTTACCTGAGGCAGAGACCAGCCCTCTGTAGCTAAAGCCCACTGCTTGAGATGTTTTTTCAGCTTTCTCACAGACTGAGTGGTAATAAAGGCACGGTCTTTCTTGTCATTGAATTTGCGATTATCGATGGAAGAGAGTCCGGCATCCGTACAAACAATAAATTTAGCCAGAGAGAAATCCGTAAGAATCTTTTTTTCTAACGGCTGTAGGGTAAGTTGTTCATTAGTGTTGCCGCTGTGAATGCAAAAGCAAGGGGAATGCCATCCCCATCCATAAACAGTCCCATTTCCACAATCGGATTGGGCCTGTTTTCTTTGGAAGGGCCATACTGTTTATCGCCACTTTCCTGCTCAATTTCAAAAAAAATAGTTGGTACAGTCGTAGTAAAGAATTGTATCATTGCGTTTTGAGACAGCCAGGCTATTTTTTGTAAAGCTCAGCTTGAATAAAATCGGATTCTTTGGCAATGACTTCAAGAGCACGGTAAACATGCTGGATTTCAAAATCAGGCTGTTCCAGAAGCGTCTTGGAAAGCTGGCAGGTATTGAGCTTAGAGGCAGGAAATAGAATTCTGCCATAAACCAGCCTTGAGAGAATCGAATCAAGGGGAAACGAAAATTTATAGCGTTCAGAAATAGAGCGGCAAATATGATGAAGGTTTAAGTCATGGTACAACTGTTGGAGAAAAAGATAGCCACCATTGAAGGATACCTGGTCCCCTTTAGGGATAAGCTTGGACTGGGATCGCTTTATAAAGATATGTCCAGCTGCTTCTTTTTCCTTTTTAGTTAATTTATCAATATACGCTTTTGCCCACACATAAGGATCCTGCCCATTGAGCTTTTCCCGGAGTTCTTTTTCCGTGCCAAGCTTTTCAACGGTAATGGTCTTTTCTTTTTTATCAACATAAACTGTTTTTGTGACATAAAGGGAGGCGGAATTTTTGGAACGTGATACTTTCAATCGCATAAGCAGACCCCCAAACTACTTATATTATACCACATCACGCTATATCACGCAATATATAAGTGGGGATTTTGACAAAAAAATAAGCCTAAATCAAGGCTTCCAGCGTTTTTGGTATTATTCAACTGTCAAAAACCCGGTTTGCTAATGAAATGATCCCGGTTTGGCTGGGAACAACGGCCGGCATGATGATTGCTAATGCAATCGGCATTCTTATTGGTGTGGTCTTAGGCAAAAAGATACCGGAACGGCTGGTTAAATGGTTTGCCGCCCTTGTATTTATTTGCTTTGGTGTTTATGGCTTATATGAATATTTGCCGCGCGAGCTGTTGACAACTCCCTTTATCCTGGGGGGAATAGCCGTAATATTTCTGTCCATCTTTTTTATTGCCCCCAAACGGGATGACAAGCTGCCGTAGCCATAGTACTAAGGAATGGCAGAAAAAATATTTTTAATGTTATTTAATCCCTAGACAAATTGCTTTTTTATGCTATAATATAAACATATTTAAATAATACCTGAGTCAATGATGACTTCTCTGCATTTATGTAGGGGGAGTCTTTTTTTTATTTGTATTGGCAAAGGTTTATTTTTATTAATTGATAGTTTATTGAGAACAACCAAAATATTACACCATTAACTACTGTAAATTGAAAGGGGTTTTTTTGGATGAGCAATCTAGGTCAAATTTTTGGTGCCAACGTCTTTAATGCTGCTATTATGAAAGAACGTCTTCCCAAAGGCACTTACAAAGCCTTAAAGAAGACAATTGAAGAGGGGCTGCACTTAGATCCGGCCGTTGCCGATGTAGTCGCCAGTGCAATGAAAGACTGGGCTCTGGAACAAGGGGCCACCCATTTTACTCACTGGTTCCAGCCAATGACCGGCATCACTGCCGAAAAACATGATTCCTTTATATCGCCAACTGCAGATGGCAAGGTTATCATGGAATTTTCCGGCAAAGAATTGATCAAAGGCGAGCCGGATGCGTCTTCATTCCCCTCCGGTGGTCTTAGAGCAACCTTCGAAGCCAGAGGGTATACGGCCTGGGATTGCACATCACCGGCCTTCATAAAAGACGGCTCACTATGTATTCCTACTGCTTTCTGCTCCTATACAGGAGAAGCATTGGACAAAAAGACACCGTTGCTGCGCTCCATGGAAGCTCTGTCAAAACAAGCCCTGCGGGTATTAAAAGCGCTTGGCAATACAACAACCAATAAAGTTATTACCACAGTCGGGCCGGAACAGGAATATTTTATTGTTGATAAAAACACCTTTGCCCAAAGAAAAGACCTGATATTTACAGGCCGGACCCTGTTTGGGGCCAAACCGCCCAAAGGCCAGGAACTGGAAGATCATTACTTCGGCTCGCTTAAAGAAAGAATTTCGTCGTACATGAAGGAACTGGACGAAGAACTCTGGAAACTGGGAATTTCCGCCAAGACAAAACATAATGAGGTTGCGCCGGCACAGCATGAATTAGCCCCAATTTTTACTACCACCAATATTGCAACAGATCACAACCAGCTTACCATGGATACGATGAAAAAAGTTGCCTTACGCCATGACCTGGTGTGCCTGCTGCATGAAAAACCTTTTGCCGGCATTAACGGTTCCGGTAAACATAATAACTGGTCTATGGGTACCGATGATGGCCTGAACCTGCTTGAGCCAGGTCATACTCCCCATGACAATGAGCAATTTCTTGTATTCCTGTGTTCGGTCATAAAAGCTGTCGATGTTTATGCCGACTTACTGCGCGTGTCAGCAGCCAACCCGGGCAATGATCACCGTCTGGGTGCTAATGAAGCTCCTCCTGCTATCATATCAATATTCTTAGGCGAGCAATTACAAGACATTCTCGAGCAAATTGAAAATGGCGGCGCAACAAGCTCTAAGACTGGCGGCCAGATGGAAATCGGGGTTACTACCCTGCCGGCCCTGCCCAAGGATGCAACCGACAGAAACAGAACCTCCCCCTTTGCCTTTACCGGTAACAAGTTTGAATTTAGAATGGTTCCCTCTTCCGCGTCGATTGCCGAACCGAATTATATTTTAAACACAATTGTGGCGGAAGTGTTGAACGAAGTTGCCGACAGACTGGAAAGCGCCAAGGATATAAAGGCTGAAGTTAAAACAATTCTTAGTGAATATGTAACCAAGCATAAGAATGTAGTATTTAACGGTAACGGTTATGCCGATGAATGGGTAGCGGAAGCGGATAAACGGGGCTTGCCGAATATAAAAACCACTGTCGAGTCCATTAAAGCCCTGATTGCGGAAAAGAACCTGGCCGTAATGGAAAAACATGGAGTCTTAAGCAGAGTGGAAATGGAATCCCGCTATGAAATATTGCTTGAGAATTATATCAAGACCATCAACATTGAAGCCCTGACAATGATAGAGATGGCCAAACGGGAGATACTGCCGGCCGTGATTAAATTTGCCACTAACCTGGCTGGTTCAATCAACACCATCAAGGCTACCGGTGTGGCGGCCGATGTAACGGCGCAAACCGAACTATTAACAGAAGTGTCTTCCTTAACTGCCGCCCTCAAGAAGAATATTGCGGTCCTGGAAGAAGCTGTGGCAAAAGCGGATAATGCTCATGGTGACACCTATGCCCAAGCCGCCTTATTCAGATTTGACGTGTTTGAGAAGATGAGTCCCCTGCGCGAGGTTGCCGATACGCTTGAAACTCTGGTAGACAAAGAAGTATGGCCCTTCCCAACCTATGGTGACCTGTTATTTAATGTATAATAAGTAAGGACAAAACCTGACTTGGCTCAAGTCAGGTTTTTTATCCTGATAGGCAGTAATGCCGTTACAACGGCACCAGCAAAGAATGAAAAATGCTATTTTTCAGGATAGAAAGTATAACTTTCCCTGGCTAAGGACAACATCGGCTTACGCTTTCGCCCAAGGCTCGGCGCCAGCCGGGTTTTCTTTATTTTTAATAACCGGAGAAATATCGATGGCTGTTAAAGCGGCAAAATGACCGGAAAGTAACAGTTTTCCACTGATTTTCAGCGTTTATCTATTAAAATGTAAGCCCGGTGTAGACTCCTGGACAAATTGTATTTTTATGCTATAATAAAGACATATTTAAAACCTGAGTCGGTGTCGCTCTTCCGCAAGCAGCAGTGGGGGAGCCTGTTTTTTTAACATCATCGGCAAGTATACCCTCTTGCTGATCATAAGTAAGAACGACTGGGGCTTCTGCCGGCGTCCGCCAGGACTTGGCACAAGCCAAGTCTTTTCTTATCATCTTGGCTCAGGGCATTCCCGCGGTAAGTCAATTTAAACATGAGGTGAAGCAAATGGTTAAGGATTTAGTGTATTTGATTCCTGCCGGTAAGTATGGCAAAGAAGAAATTTTGAACCTGCTCAATAACCACCCGGAAATCCAATTCGCATCACTTGTCGGCATTGATCTGGCAGGTAATGATACTGATGAAAAAGTGCCGATTAATTTATTCATTAAGGATATGGATGATTTTTATAACGGCAGCGCAGTACAAACAGATGGCTCATCTGTTGTTCTCACCGGGATTGCCACATTAAATAATGCCAAGGTTGATATGCTGGCAGATGCCGGCGTTAACTGGTTTGTTGATTATAATTTTGAACATATTGATGAGGCAACAGGTAAGCCTGTAGGCACACTTAGGATTCCCGCATTCCTGGTACATAATGGTCTGAGGGTTGACTCCCGGTCCATACTGGCGCAAAGTCTCGAATATATCAAAGGTGAAATCCAAGCTCTGTTCCAAAAGAATGAAAAAATCGCCGGGTTAGAGCATATCAATAACGCTGAAGTCGACGATATCCTTTTTACTGCGGCCACTGAACTTGAATTTTGGGTAAAAACCCCGGCTAACAAAGCCGAGGTGGAAGAACTGTCTGCTTCGCAGGTTATGCAGGAACAATATTGGCAGCGTACCCGGGGCAATGTCCGGACAGCTATGGAACAGGCCCTGTTGATGATGGCCCGGTATGGTCTCGAACCGGAAATGGGTCATAAAGAGGTTGGTGGTGTAAAAGCCAGAATCGATGAAGCCGGCCATCTAAGCCATGTTATGGAGCAGCTTGAAATTGACTGGAAGTTTTCCAATGCCCTGCAATGCGCCGATAATGAGCTGCAAGCCAGAATTTTAGTGAAAGAAGCGTTTCGGGCTAACGGTCTGGAGGTAACCTTCAAGGCTAAACCGATTATTGGTGTGGCCGGTAATGGCGAGCATACGCATGTGGGGATTGCTGCCAGACTCAAATCAGGTAAAATTGTCAACCTGTTCTCGCCGGCGGATATGAAGCAACATTTCCTAAGTGCCATCGGCTATGGTGCGATTATGGGCTTGTTAAAGCATTACGAGGTAATCAATCCGTTCATATCCTCGACCAACGACTCCCTTAACCGCTTAAAGCCTGGTTTTGAAGCCCCCATATGTATCGTAACCTCCCTGGGGCATACACCGGCCGTACCTTCCCGTAACCGGACCATTCTGGCCGGTCTTGTCCGGGATATTAATAATCCGCTGGCAACCAGATTTGAGGTTCGTTCCCCTAACCCGTACACTAATACCTATATTGCTTTGACTGCTTTTTATATGAGTATGCTTGATGGTATCAAAGCTGCCGTTAACTCCGGCAAATCGGTAGCCGAAATTGATGCGGAATTGTCAAAAGCTGCCGGTACGGCAGGCTTCTATCTTGAAACTGACCGGGCCTATCGCAGCGAGCATGATGTGTTTGATGATTATAGCGAGGAAGAGAGGGACCGTCTGTTCAGCAAACCGCCTGCCACCGTCTGGGAAAATACCCAGAGTATTAGTAAATACCCGGAAAAAGTGAAAACACTGACCGCCGGCGGTGCCTTCCGGCCTGAGCTTGTGCAGGCTTTTGTCGCCGGTGCCCTGGTACGCTGGCAAACCGAACTGTTAAACCGCATAATTCCGGAAAACCTGGCTATCGTTAAAGAGGCCAAACTGCTGCATGATGCGGATTCCGGCAGTGACCTTGATCTGCATCACTGGGATAAGATCAACAGTCTCAGAATGTATCTGGCCAAAGACTGCCTATCGCAGAAAAGCCTGTTTACCCGTATTAAAGAGGCGATTGAAACAAGTGATTATGACAGCGTATCCGCCCTGCAAATTGAAATGTCCGAGAAAATAGGCACTTTAAAAATATTGTACAGCCAGTACAAAAAGAACATGATCCATATCTGCTAAACAGAGAAAGACACACTCCCGGCCAAACACCAGGGAGTGTGTTTTATTTTCCTGATAGACAGTCAGGTTGTTACAACGGCACCATCAAAGAATAAAAAAATGCTATTTTCAGGATAGTAAGTATCTTAGGAAGTAAGACCGCCTATATCCTAAAGGACCTGGCATAAGCCAAGTTTTTTATAACTAAGTAATTTTTCATTATTTTTTGATAAAAAAGTTAATAATCTCACAATCCAG
Organism: Sporomusa termitida; assembly: GCF_007641255.1. NCBI lineage: Bacteria > Bacillati > Bacillota > Negativicutes > Selenomonadales > Sporomusaceae > Sporomusa > Sporomusa termitida. The sequence goes on along the minus strand of NZ_CP036259.1, from coordinate 2,367,980 downwards.
AAAGGAATTCGTTTGGAAATATGGAATATATCAGTAAATTACCTGAAAAGGAGGCTGATATTATGGAAAAAAACGCCTGTAATATAGGCAATTTGTTTAGTGATCTGGAAGCACTGAGAATAGCGATTGATATGGAGGCCCGTGGCCGCGATTTCTACAAAAAAGCCTATGAGCAAGCAGAGGCCAAAGAACATAAAGACCTGTTCATGCTGCTTATGAATGAGGAAATTCAGCACCTTGAACAATTTACCCAGTTGTACAACCAGGTGAAAGAAAATCAACAGGACGGCGAGGACTATTTGTTCGATCAGGAGACTTCCCGCTATCTGACCGTACTTGCTGAACCTCATATTTTCCCTAAAGACAAAGCCGCCCAAATGTTTCCCGAGTTCAAAAGCATTGCCGATATTTTGCAGGCCGCTATGCAGGACGAAAAAGATTCCATCCTGTTTTATGATGCTTTGGCAAAATGTGCTAAGTTTGAAGGAGCCAGAAATATATTCAATCTCTTAAAATTTGAAGAACAGACGCATGTGGTTAAGCTGCGGGAAATGCTTGACGGCTGGGCTTAAAGAGTACAACCGATATTAATAGCGTCTTTGGGCGCTATTTTTTTTGTGTGAAGGTTTTTTTTAGCAGGAATTCTTCAATTAATATCCAATTTATAATAATACTCTATTAAATATTATTATTTTACAGGAGGTTTGATCAGATCATGGATCTTAAAACAGATTTATTGGCAAAAGGCGCGATTGTTCAGCGCGACCGGGAAACCTATGCAATTGCCCCGCATATTCCGGGGGGAGTTATTCTTGATGTTAACCTGTTAAGAAAAATTGCTGATGTTTCCGAAAAATATGGCGCCAAGGCGCTCAAACTGACTTCCGCCCAGCGGATTGCCATTGTTGGTATTCCGGAAGACAAAATTGATGCCGTCTGGGACGACCTGGGGATGGATAAGGGGGCGGCCGTCGGCCTGTGTGTCCGCAGCATCAAAATATGCCCGGCCACTCATTTCTGTAAGCGGGCCCAGCAGGATGGGCTGACACTGGGGCTGGAGCTTGATAAAAAGTATCATGGCATGGAATTGCCCGGGAAGATGAAATTCGGCGTCAGCGGCTGTACTAATTCCTGTGCCGAGGGCTGGGTTAAGGACATTGGGCTGATCGGCACAGCCAAAGGCTGGAAGGTTGTGATCGGCGGCTGTGCCGGCGCCAGAGCCAGAATCGCCGATCTGTTGGTAGAAGGACTGCCCCAGGCCGAAGTAACGCCTGTTATTGAAAAAATTATTGCTTATTACCAACAGAATGCCCGCAAGCATGAGCGGATTGGCATGATGATTGACCGCTTAGGTCTGGACACTGTCAAACAGGGGATATTAGGCTAAATAAAAAGCGTCTGGCAAAGCCAGGCGCTTTTATTTCGTCTTGCCGGCGGAACCGGCACAAGCCATTTTTTTCTAAAGCAATTATGGAATTATGAGCAAAATAGCGGTATACTGTCAGTAAAAGAGTACAGTAAGGGGCGGTGGCGATGCAAGCGAATCCTTGGGCGAGTGAATGGGTTCTGGAAAATTTAGAACAGGTGGCTCAATGTAGCCGGGAACAAGCCGGCACCTCCCGCCGGACGGTTAGCAACGCCGGTCAGCAGGTGCGCTGTTTCATTACTGAGCTGATGCACGACCTAGGTCTTGTTGTCCATACCGACGCAGCCGGCAACATGATCGGACGCTGCGAGCCGGCCGGCAGTCAGGCTGCCTTGCCGGCGGTAATGACCGGCTCTCAGCTGGACGCCATTCCTGTCGCCGGTAACTATGACGGTATAGTGGGGGTATTATGCAGTCTGGCGGCGGTTAAAACATTACGGGAGCGCGGCGCCGGCAAACATCCCCTGGAAGTAGTGGTGTTTGCCGGCGAGGCCCCCGGCCACTGCAACCTGGCGAATTTAGGCAGCAAAGCAATGGCCGGCTTAGTCAGTGAGCAGGCCTGGAAAAGAAGTAAAGAGCAGGCAGACCCTGCGGAAGCAGCTGCTCTCGCACCGGATTTTGCACAGATCCGCTCTGCTGCCCGGCCGAAGAACAGTATTAAGGCTTTTCTGGCCCTGCATACCGAGCAAGGCCGGATTTTGGAACAGGGTAGGGTGAATATTGGCATTGTAGAAAACATTGCGGCCCCCACCAGGCTGAAAATGACAGTAAACGGCCTGGCCGGTCCTGCCGGCGGCATACTGCTGGCCGAGCGCCAGGACGCACTGGTGAGCGCCGCTATGATTGTGCTGGCCGTGAGGAATATCGCGGCCGAGCATGATTACCAGGGGACAGTCGCCACCGTGACAACGCTGAAAACATATCCGGGAACCCCGGCGTTAATTCCCGCCGTGGTCGAAATGTGGGTCGAGATAAATGGCACAAAACATGAAAGTATCATTGCTATTCTGCAGGCTATAAAAGATGAAGTCAGTATGATTGCTGACGATCATGACACACCGGTAGCCATTGAGGTAATCTCATCTGAAAAACCGTTTATGCTTGATCAAACCATCGTCAGTACACTGGAAAGTGTCTGCCAGGGACTAAAACTTTCCAGTCTGCGCCTGGACGACCGCATTGGCTATGATGTGGTGAATATGGCCCATCTGGCCCCGGCCGGGCTGATATTAATCCCCGGCGGCGAAACGGCCGGCAACGGCAGCCGCCGGGCGGCACAAGCCGCGATTGGCGCCGGCGTCGACGTATTGACAGCCATGCTGCAGCAATTAGCAAAATAAGGGCCCAAACCGCCTGTTTGCCCTGCGAGCAGGCTTTTTCTTAAACTTACCACTATTTTTTATGTAAACCTTATGGTAAAATATCATTTGAACCACATCAGATGAAAGGAGTGCTAACCTTGAAGAAAATAGTAACCGCGGTTTTGTTGATGGTTTTTGTAATGCCGCTTTCATTTGCTTTACCCAAGGCTGAGGCTGCTTTCTTAGAGGATCAACTGGCTGAAGCGGCTGGCACTGGTGCCGCTGCTCAATTACAGCAAATTCTTCAGATGACAGATAATCTTGCGGACAGAGAAGCCTTGTTAGGTACCCTTGCCAAGAGTGCCCTTGAACGTTCAGGCAATACCGCTGCAGTTAACGATATTACCACTATGGCCACCCAGCTGCTCATGCAGGATCAGGCCGTAATCAAAGAAAATCTGGTTAAGGCGGTAGAAACAGCTGCCCGCAGCAGAGTCCAGCAAGAGGTAACTACCCGGCTGTCCGGTTATCAAACAGAAATGGCTGTACTCTCTTCCCTGCTGAATAACAGCAATATGTTAATGCCGGATGCGGTAAAAAACAGTAATGCCATTAGCAGCATTATGCAGGGCAGCCCGAGAACAATTGACGTGATCAACTAACCGGCTCAGGCCGGTTCTTTTTTTTGCACCGTTTCCCCACCTGTTGCCGGGGGAGCAGAATAACTGAGAATTGCCAATGCAGGCTTACCTAATTAACGAAAAAAGAGGATAAGGAAAAATTACAGGGTTTTACTAAATTTGACCAATAGTCCAATCCGGTATACTATAGATATAATGCCGAATCTTTACAGGTACGGGGGAACCAAGACAGTAGACACAGGGGATAATCCGTTGAGAACGGAAGGGCGTATTCTAATTCTCTCTTTTCCCTATCCCGACAGCTAACCCCGGAGGCTAACATTGCGAGGTTGTTTGTGGTACTACTAACCTCGAAGACTTATCGTAAGAGAGGTGATACATTGAATAAAGCCCTTTTTGCCATAATTCTTTGCCTTGCCTTACTGCTTAGCATCAGCAATCCTTTGCCAGGAACGGCGGTGTCACCACCGGCAGCTGAGACACAGCAGGTTATCGTATCCTCACCGGCGGCGACAGAAGCTGAAGAAGCAGCTGGGCCGCCCGAACCGCCGCCGCTGACTATGGGCATGCGCGGCGATAAAGTCCGCGTTGTCCAGAAGCTGCTGGCAGACGGCGGCTTTTATGCCGGCAATATTGACGGTGTTTACGGTCCCATTACCGCCAACGCCGTAAGAGCATTTCAGCGCAGCACCAGTCTGGAAATCACCGGCACTGTTGACAGGGAAACCTTTACCTATCTTGAGCGGGCAACGGGTGAGCCCAGCCGCTATAGCCGGTCGCTGCTTATGAAAGCATCGGCCTATACGGCCCATGATCCCGGCAATGGCAGTTATACCTATCGCGGCAATCTGCTGCGCCGGGGCATGGCCGCTGTTGATCCGACGGTAATTCCGCTGGGAACCCGGTTGTACATCAAAGGGTACGGCTACGCCATCGCCGATGATATTGGCGGGGCTATTAAGGGGCAGCGGATTGACCTGGCTTTTGAAAATCGCCGTGAGGCTTTGAACTTTGGCGTTCGCAAAGTAACCGTCTATATACTGGACTAACAAGCAGGCCTGCCGCCTGCTTTTCCATTTGCCGCCGATTACCGGTTTCTCCCGGAATATTAAAGAGCCCCTGGTATTATACTACATTCATCCGGTACTTGCTGCCGGCTGTGTTTATTGCCCAGGCTTGATATTGCGATGGGAGTGTGTTCGGATTGAATCTGTTTTCAGGTGAAATGCTGCCATTGGTATTGGCGTTAATCTCAGGCGTGCTGATGGCGGTCCAGGGATCGCTGAATGCCCTGCTGAGCAAAGCGGTCGGCCTCTTAGAGGCTACGTTTGTCGTGCAATTGACCGGAGCCATTCTGGTCATGATTTTATTGTTTGTATTTAACCTGGGGAAAGGCAATCTGTATGCCTGGCAGGCTGCTCCCTGGTATTCCTGGCTGGGAGGTATTATCGGCGTAGGCATCATCTATCTGGTCGCTGCCAGCATCCCCAGTGTGGGGGTGGCTAACGCCACTACCGCCATCATTGTCGGTCAGGTGCTGACCGCGATTATTATCGACCATTTTGGCGGGTTTGGCCTGGAACGCTCTGCATGCAGCCCCCAACAGCTGTTGGGACTGGTATTACTGGCAGTTGGCGCTAAATTATTGTTAAAATAGCGCTTTTTTTTATATTTTTCCCAATTAGGTGTTAACAAAAAAAAAAATTTGCGGTATACTTATCATTAGTATTTTTTGGTTTTATGCTAACCATAAGGAGGCAAAGCATGGATTTTAACTTTACTCCCGATCAATTGGATCTACAGAAAATGGTAAAAGATTTTGTTGCTAAAGAAATTACGCCTCACGCTCTGGAAATGGATAAAGAAGGTGTAGTTCCCCCTGATCTGTGGAAAAAACTTGATGAAGCGGGCTTACTTAATTTAACCGTTCCCGAAGAGTATGACGGACCTGGTCTTGATGCGCTTTCAATTGCTCTTATATATGAAGAATTAGGCAAAGGCTGCGCCGGTGTGGCCACAACAACGGCTGCCAACGCCCTGGCTTCCTATCCGGTGGTTTTATTGGGCACTGATGCCCAAAAAAGAAAAATGTTTGATGTGATAAATAACGGTAAACTGGCGGCCTTTGCCTTAACCGAGCCTGGTGCCGGGTCGGACGCCGGGGCCGTTGCCACTACCGCTGTCAAAGACGGGGATAATTATATTATCAACGGCACGAAGTGCTTTATCACCAACGGCGGTATTGCCGATATCTATATTATCTTTGCCAACACCCGCAAAACTGCCGGCATCCGCGGCCTGACGGCCTTTATCGTCGAACGGGACACACCTGGTTTCTCGGTGGGTAAAGAAGAAGAAAAAATGGGAATCCGGGCCTCCAATACCTGTGAATTGGTGTTAGAGAATGTTTGCATCCCCGCCGCCAACAGGATTGGCCGCGAAGGGGAAGGCTTTAAAATCGCCATGAAAACACTGGATGCGGCCCGGCCGTTTGTCGGCGCCGTGTCGGTCGGCTTAGCCCAGGCGGCCTTTGAACTGGCGGTCAAATATTCGAAAGAACGGGTGCAGTTTGACAAGCCGATTGCTTCCTTCCAGCTGGTGCAGGCCATGCTGGCCGATATGGCCATGCAGATTGAGGCCGCCCGCCTGCTGGTTTACAAAGCTTGCTGGCTGAAAGATCAGGGTGTATCTTACACGAAAGAATCGGCCATTGCCAAGTGTTTTGCCGCCGACACCGCCATGAAGGTTACTACAGATGCGGTGCAGGTGCTGGGGGGTTATGGGTATTCTAAAGAATACCCGGCGGAAAAATACATGCGCGATGCTAAGATTATGCAGATCTATGAAGGCACTAATCAAATTCAGCGTCTGGTTATTGCCAATAACATTCTGTACTAAACAGCCAATCGCCACCGCTTGCCGCGCCTGGCAGCAAGGTCCAAATGGCGTTTAGCCTGGCTGGGGCCTGACAAATTACTGCTTGACTTTTTGAGTTAATCCTAATATAATTTAACGTGTGTTAAGGGATTATAGCTCAGTTGGTTAGAGTACTACGTTGACATCGTAGGGGTCACTGGTTCGAGTCCAGTTAGTCCCACCATAAAAAAACAGGCTTACAGGTTTTCACCTGTAAGTTTTTTTATTATCTAAAGAAGACATGGCAGCGATGGTCTTGCCTTAGGTTTCAGGATTTCTTGGCGCGACTTGCATTTTTAAGGATTTTTATTATACTGGAAGTAAGGAATATAAGGAATATCAGGGAGTGTCGTCGCTGCTTCCTTGCCCTTTACCATGTTGTCTCGCCCGAAAACTAAAATATAACATGGCCAAGACGCTGGTTTCTTGGCAAAGTTAGATGTTAGTTTTAGACAACGCAGATTTTTTCGCAATGCAAGGCGGAGGACGCTAACTGATTCATTTCATTAAGATTTGCTTTAATGATCCTGAATGATAGGGGCCTCTTATTACTGGCACGGGCCGCGCAGATCGGCAATCTGTAAGGCGACGACATCCTTACCTAAAGTACAGCAATAAGCCGGCAGAGAGAAGCAAGCTGAGCCAATGCCTGCATTGACTACTGTTAATGAATGGTGTATATTAAATTATTGCATTGTAATCTATCTATACAATTTTTTAGGAGGCAATAATGTCGAACCTTGCTCCCGAAACCAATAAACGACGCACCTTTGCGATTATATCTCACCCTGATGCCGGCAAAACAACCTTAACGGAAAAATTACTGCTTTATGGCGGCGCCATTCGCCTGGCAGGTTCGGTTAAGGCCAGAAAAGCTCAGAAACATGCGGTTTCAGACTGGATGGAGATTGAGAAACAGCGTGGTATTTCTGTAACCTCCAGTGTGCTGCAATTTGATTATGACGGTTACCGGGTTAATATTTTAGATACCCCGGGTCACCAGGATTTCAGTGAGGATACATACCGGACGCTCATGGCCGCCGACAGCGCCGTCATGCTGATTGACGTGGCCAAAGGCGTTGAAGACCAGACAAAAAAACTGTTTCAGGTGTGTAAACAGCGGGGGATACCGGTATTTACCTTTGTCAATAAGCTGGATCGCTATGGCCGTAATCCTTTTGAACTTATGGAAGAGATCGAAAATATTCTCGGTATCCGTGCTTACCCGATGAACTGGCCGATTGGCATTGACGGTAAATACAGTGGTATTTATGTGCGCAAGCAAGCGAAGATTGAGTTGTTTGAGCGGGGCGGTGTGCATGGTCAGTGGGCCTTGCCCTCTAAGCAGGGCAGTGTGGATGACCCGGCTTTTAAAGAAATTCTGGGGGCCGAGATTCATCAGGCCTTATGCGATGATATCGAGCTGCTGGACATGGCCGGTGATCCCTTTGATTTCGACAAGGTAGCCAAAGGCGAGCTGACCCCTATGTTTTTTGGCAGTGCCATGACTAACTTCGGTGTCCAGTTGTTTTTGGAGGATTTCTTAGAAATGGCACCGCCGCCGATGCCCAGAATATCATCACTAGGTTTGATCAATCCCAGTGATGATATGTTTTCAGCCTTCGTATTTAAGATTCAGGCCAATATGAATCCGGCCCATCGTGACCGGCTGGCTTTTATGCGGATATGCTCAGGCAAGTTTGAACGGGGGATGACTGTTTATCATGCCCAGTCAGGCAAGCCGGTCAAGTTGGCTCAGCCGCAGCAGTTTTTAGCCCAGGAGCGGACGATTATCGAGGAAGCCTACCCGGGCGATATTATCGGTTTATTTGATCCGGGTATTTTTGGTATTGGCGATACCCTGTGTCAGGAGGGGGTTCATTTTACCTTTCAGGACTTTCCCGTATTTCCACCGGAACAGTTCGCCCGCATCCAGGCCAAGGATACGATGAAACGCAAGCAATTTGTTAAAGGGATGACCCAGCTGACCCAGGAGGGGGCTGTCCAGGTTTTTCGCCAGCCCGAATACGGTGTGGAATCCTTTGTTATCGGTGTTGTCGGCTCACTGCAGTTTGAAGTGCTCGAATACCGTCTGAAACACGAATATGGCGTAGATATTTTAATGAACCGCTTACAATATTCTGTTGCCAGATGGCTCTGCGGTGAAAATATAGACGTTAAAGTCATGAAGAATATGGATGCCGGTCTGTTGGTACAGGATATAAAGGACAGGCCGGTAGCCCTGATTAGCAATGAATGGCAGCTCAGATGGGTAATGGAACGTAATCCGGACATTCAATTCCTGGCCGTGCCTGAAGATGCGCGGCAGGTGTAAGGAGCTGGTTGCATGTACAGCTTTCCGTTAGCAGCAGATGAAATCATTATTAAAAAGTGTCATGCCAGTTATACCTGCGATAGTGAAGTTTTAAACGGAGCACTCTATTTGACAAATCACCGGCTGGTATTTATTGGCTATTTGCTGAGTATTAACAGCAAGTATATGGACGAGGTGCCCTTGGCGCACATAAAAACCCTGGCGGCAGAGAAAACTTTTTATATTATCCCTAATGTACTTAAAGTTGTTACTATGCAGGATAAAGCAATTAAATATATTGTGAAGGGCCGCAATCAATGGCTTACTGCCATTAACAGGCAAATCGAAACGGCAAAATAAACAAAAACCACACTTCCCTTCCTTCATTGTATGCAAATGCGCTGTGGCACATATACTATATGAGAAGGGAGTGAGGGTGGTGAAGTTACTTTCGATTGGCCTGAACGGCACAACCGGGGAAATAAGGGAGAAACTGGAATGCGACTGTAAAACGCTGACCCAAGAAGGCTTCCGCGTAGTTATAGAAGAACTTGACCGGGGCAGTTATAAGTTTCTGGGTTTAAATATCAGTGACGGCGAGCTTTCTTTTCGTAATTATGAGCGGATTAAAAATGTGCTAAGGACTAGCGTCTCGCAGATACTTGCCAACTGGATTATCAGTACAGAGGAAAAAAAACTGATCAATAAAATCGTTACCAGCAATTACTGTTATTTTAATCAGGCGGAGCGGGCAATCGTTGAGTCTAATGCCGTAAGGGCCCTTACGTCTACCCCTGCGGACCGCTATGATTTGATTCTGGGCCGTATTTTAGATTATCTTGATAATCATCATGAACTGGTGCTTGATGGTTTTTTGAACTTCCGGCTGAAAGACTACCGCTTACAACTGGCCGAAGTGATTGACAAGGTTGTGGACGATTTTATGATGGACCTGGAATATAAGGAATTTATCAGGGTTCTGCGGTACTTTGTTGACGTTCAGGAACCGCGGGTTGAGGAAGCGCATGTTGTTATCAGCGGTGCCGGTATTTTTCAGATTTATGATTCCCACCGCAAAATAATAAAAAATCAGCATTTGGATAATACCCTGCTGCCAAACTATAGTGCCGACAGCCCCGGCAGTCTTAATCATGAGGACCTGTTAATCAGTGCGCTTATCACGATTGCGCCGCATAATATTATGGTTCATAGTACCAACCGGGCCCGCGATGAAGAAGTACTGGAGACAGTCAAAAGTGTATTTGATGGCCGGGTAGTCTTATGTGATGGCTGCGAGCTGTGTGTGTCTGATTTTGCCGGCAGCTCTACCCATACTGAGCTATAGTATTGACATTTCCCTTGAATTTGTATATAATTTTACTAATTAAAAATTATTATTAACAGTAATGCCGGGGACAAGATAAGGCTTTGAAAGGCGTCACAGAGAAGAGATGTCATAGGCTGTAAACATCTTTACGCAAACCAAACGCTTATTACCACCCCGAAACTGCTCAACTGAACTGGTTAAGACTAAGCTGAGCCGGGGCCATTTCCCCGTTACCAAAATACTGAGCTGGCGTGTTCGCCAAACAGGGTGGAACCACGGGTATAAACTCTCGTCCCTATAGGGACTGGGAGTTTTTTTATTTGCGAATATTGTTAATGGAGGTTGCTGAAATGAGCAAGATACAAATGACACTGAAGGATGGCGCAGTACGCGAAGTTGAACAAGGGGTAACACTGGCTGAAGCGGCTGCCGCAATTAGCCGCAACCTGGCAAAAGCGGCCTTGATCGCCAAGGTGGACGGCAAAATAACAGATTTGACAGCACGGCTGGCAAAAGATGCTGCTGTTGAATTTTTGACTTTTGAGGATAATGAGGGCAAAGACGCTCTGCGCCATACTTCTTCGCATATTCTGGCCCAGGCAGTTAAACGCCTGTATGGTGACGTGAAAATCGGCATTGGCCCGGCCATTGCCAATGGTTTTTATTATGATTTTGACACTGACCATGTTTTTACGCCGGAGGATTTAGGGAAAATCCAAAGTGAGATGGAAAAGATAGTAAAGGAAAACCTGCCGCTGGAGCGCCGGGTTGTAAGCAGGGAAGAAGCGCTGGCTCTGTTTGGGGCGCAGGGTGAGGTGTATAAACAGGAACTGATCCGTGATTTGCCGGCCGATGCCCAGATATCGCTCTACCAGCAGGGTGAATTTGCCGATTTATGCGCCGGCCCGCATGTGCCGTCCACCGGGCGGGTTAAAGCAATTAAATTGCAAAGCATTGCCGGCGCTTATTGGCGCGGCGATGAGAAGCGGAAAATGCTGCAGCGCATCTATGGCACTTCGTTTGAGAAGAAAGCAGATTTGGATGCCTATCTAACAATGATGGAAGAAGCGGCTAAGCGCGACCATCGCAAGTTAGGGCGTGAGCTGGACTTGTTCAGCATCCAGGAGGAAGGCCCGGGGTTTCCCTTCTTTCATCCGAAAGGTATGGTTATCAGGAATGAGCTGGAGGCTTTTTGGCGCAAACTGCATGTGAAATACGGATATCATGAAATTAAAACCCCTATTATTCTGCATCAGAAGCTGTGGCAGCAGTCCGGCCACTGGGATCACTACCGGCAAAATATGTATTTCACTAAAATTGATGAGGAAGGATATGCTGTTAAGCCCATGAATTGTCCGGGGGGGATTCTGGTATATCGTGCCCAGCACCATAGCTATCGTGATTTTCCCCTGCGTACCTGTGAACTGGGGCTGGTCCACCGTCATGAAATTTCCGGGGCCTTGCACGGGTTGATGCGGGTCCGCAGCTTTACTCAGGACGATTCGCATATTTTTATGCTGCCGGCACAGATTAAGTCGGAGATTAAGAAGGTTATCGAGCTTTTCAATACCGTATACAGTGTGTTTGGCCTTTCCTATCACGCGGAGCTGAGCACTAAGCCGGACAAGGCGATGGGCTCTGATGAAGTTTGGGAAACAGCCACAACTGCACTGCAGGAAGCGTTGGAAGAGCTGAATATGTCCTATAAAATTAATCCGGGTGATGGTGCCTTTTACGGTCCCAAGATTGACTTCCATCTGCAGGATTCCATTGGCCGTACCTGGCAGTGTGGTACCATTCAGCTGGATATGATGATGCCGGAAAAATTTGATTTAACCTATGTCGGGGAAGACGGCCAGAAACACCGGCCGGTAATGATCCATCGGGTAGCCTATGGCAGTATAGAAAGATTTATCGGGATTTTGATCGAACATTTTGCCGGCGCTTTCCCGGTTTGGCTGGCACCGGTTCAGGTTAAAATTCTGCCGATCAGTGAACGCCATGCTGCCTTTGCCAGTACCATTGCCCAGGAGATGCGCGACCAGGATATCCGGGTCGAAGTGGATGACCGCAATGAAAAGATCGGGTATAAAATTCGGGAAGCCCAGCTTGAGAAAGTACCTTACATGCTGGTTGTTGGTGACAAGGAGGCCGAAACACGCAGCGTGTCGGTCCGTAAACGCGGCCAGGGAGATATTGGCGCGATGCCGCTTGCGAGCTTTATCCCTGCCGTAATTCACGAAATTGCTAATAAAAGCTAAAAAGAAAAAAACAGCTTGACTTCACAGCTTATTAATGCTAATATTATCAAGTGAATTGAATCGTTTTTGAAGTAGAAGCCATCCGCTTCTCACCTTACAGCGCCAAAGGGCAGCTAGTAAGGTTACATCAAGCAGATTATTATTTGATTATGCTGTTGCGCGGGTGGTTATGCCATCCGTTTTTTTTGTTAAAAAATTTATCAGGAGGTGAGCGGCAATTAGCAAAGACACTTTAAAGATCAATGAGGAAATTCGGGCGAGGGATATTCGTTTAGTCAGCAGTACTAATGAGCAGCTGGGAATTATGTCGCTAAGAGACGCATTGCGTTTAGCCGGAGAACAAAACCTTGATTTAGTGGAGGTAGCGCCAACGGCGAAGCCGCCGGTATGCCGGATCATGGATTTTGGCAAGTTTCGGTATGAGCAGCAAAAACGTGACAAGGAAGTCAAAAAGAAGCAAAAAGTAGTGGCACTTAAAGAGGTTAAACTCCGCCCTAACATTGAGGATCATGATTTTAATGTCAAGCTCAAGAATGCCCAGCGCTTTTTAGAAGATGGCGATAAAGTCAAAGTAACGATCATGTTCAGAGGCCGGGAGCTTTCTCATCCTGAGCTTGGCAAGCAGGTGCTGGTGCGAATGGCTAGTTTGCTTAGGGAAATGGCTAATATCGAACGCGAGGCTAAGCTTGAAGGTAAAAATATGATTATGATTGTTGCTCCAAAACCTAACAATACGCAAGCCAGCACATAATAGAAAGGGGAAATCCAACTATGCCAAAAATGAAAACCCGCCGAAGCGCTGCAAAACGCTTCAAAATAACCGGCAGCGGTGAATTTAAACGTGCCAAAGCTTTTAAAAGTCACATTCTGGAAAAAAAATCTCCGGCTCGCAAACGCAACCTGCGTAAAGCGGCGATGGTTAGTAAATCTGACCATGAGCGCGTGGTGAAAATGCTGCCTTACGCCTAACAGCGGTTAAATTTTTTATAAGTACATCAGGAGGTAGGTATCATGCCAAGAGTTAAAAAAGGCGTTACTGCACATAGACGTCATAAAAAAATTCTTAAATTAGCTAAAGGTTATCGCGGTTCCAAGAGCAAGTTGTTTAAAAAAGCAAATGAAACCGTGATGAAAGCACTGTATTATGCGCGCCGGGACCGTCGCGCCAAAAAAGGTGATTTCCGTAAACTGTGGATTACCCGGATTAATGCTGCCGCCCGCATCAATGGCATTTCTTACAGCCAGCTTATTAACGGCCTCAAAAAAGCTGGGGTGGAAGTTAACCGTAAAATGCTGGCCGATCTGGCAGTTAATGATAGCGCTGCCTTTGGCAAGCTGGTAGGTACGGCCAGAGAACAACTGTAAAGAGCAACTCCCGGAAATATTCCGGGAGTTTTTTTGTTCATTCATGCATAAAATATATAAATAATGGAATTAATAGTAATCAAATCCAGTTCGGGTAAATACTGAAAAATTAGATTTTTTTTAATGTTGATATAATTGGCAGGTTTTTTTTGGTTAGCGGCGAATAAAATATTATAGCCCAATTCACTGGCAAGTTAATACTGACTTACTATAACAAAAAAAGGAGGAGTTAACCTTGGCCCTGGTAACAATGAAAGAATTACTTCAGGATGCAAAAAAGAGGAAGTATGCGGTAGGCGGTTTTAACGTATTTAATTTTGAAACTTTAGGCGCTGTTATTGAGGTGGCAGAAGAATTAAAAACTCCCCTGGTGCTTGGCATTCCCGAGCGTTTGTTTAAATTTGTCGATGTAGAAACTCTTAGCGCAGCAATGATCAGAGGTGCGCAGAAGACCACGGTGCCGGTTGCGCTCCACCTTGATCATGGTTATACTTATGAAGGGGTCATGAAGGCTATTCGCTGGGGATTTACTTCAGTTATGTTTGACGGTTCCGCTTTATCATTCGAGGACAACTTAAAACGCACCAAGGAAATTACTCGCATAGCCCATTCTCTCGGTGTTTCAGTCGAGGGTGAATTGGGCTATATTAGTTATTACGACCAGATAAAAGATATTAATGAAGAAAATATGGTAAAGCCGGATGTTGCCCATCGCTTTGTGGAAAAAACCAGGGTTGATGCGTTAGCGGTAGCGGTTGGCACCAATCACGGCGTGTACCGCGGCGGCCCTAAACTCAATTTTTCCCGCTTATCCGAACTTAATAATACGGTAAATGTGCCGCTGGTCATGCATGGCGGGTCCAAACTCAGTAAAGAAGACTATCAAAGTTCAATTCAGTCCGGAATAACCAAGATTAACATTGCCACAGATATGTCAATGGCTGCCGGCGAAACCATCAGGGCGGAACTTGCCAAAAACCAGTCGGCAAACTATATTCATCTCATGTCAATGGTAAAAAAAGGGGTTAAAGATTCAGTCCGCAAATACATGTTATCCTTTGACTGCATCTCGAAAGCAATATAGACAACAAGTACTGAACCCCCCGGGTCCAAGTGGCCGGGGGTTTTTTATTTCTCTTTATAACTTGTACACGGTTCTAAATTTGGTTATAATCATTAAATACACATATTTTCGAGGTGGGATATTTTGGATGCAAAAATCACCAACCTGCTTGATATTGCCCAATGGAAGCTTACCCCGTATCAGATTCTTGTGATCGGGTTTGCCGGGCTGATTGCGGGGGGGACAGTCCTGTTAATGCTGCCTGTGGCGTCGGTGACCGGCATTGGCTTACCCTTTATTGATGCCTTGTTTACCGCAACCTCGGCCGTCTGCGTAACCGGGCTGATTGTGGTTGATACGGGTACACATTTTTCGCTGTTCGGGCAGCTTGTCCTTATCAGTCTGATCCAGGCGGGCGGTCTGGGCATCATGGCGATGTCCACGCTTATGGCCATGCTGATTGGCAAAAAAATAAATCTTAGACAGCGGCTGGTAATGCAGGAGGCCTTGAATCATCTGACGGTAGCCGGCGTGGTGCGGTTAACTCAGTACATTATTAAGGTAACTTTGCTTATCGAGTTTATTGGCGGTACAATATTAGCAGGCTGGTGGTATCAGGAGTTAGGGTCTAAAGGTATTTATTTGGGTTACTGGCATGCTGTTTCCTCATTTTGCAACGCTGGTTTTGACTTGTTTGGCGGCATTCATGGCAAGTTCTCCAGTGCAACCGGCTATGCCGAGGATATTGTTGTTAATATGGTAATTTCTGTCCTTGTTATTTTAGGCGGTATCGGATTCACCGTAATTGCCGATGTCTGGACAAACCGGCGTTTTAGTCTGGTTTCGCTGCATACGAAAGTGGTTTTGGTTACGACCTTATGGCTGACTGCTTTGGGCGCGGTTGTGATTTTTCTGCTGGAATACGACAATCCTGGTACCTTGGGGGTATTGTCGTGGCCGGGGAAATTGCTTGCCAGCTATTTTCATTCTGTTACGCCCCGCAGTGCCGGCTGGAACACGGTTGATATCAGCAGCCTTACTGATGCCACCTTGTTTTTTTTGATGCTGCTCATGTTTATCGGGGCCTCACCAGCCTCCACCGGCGGCGGCATCAAGACCACGACAGTCGCGGTTATGGCAGCGGCCATCCGGGCATTGATCAGGGGGAGAAACGATGCTGAACTCCATGAAAGAAGAATTCCCCATGCCATTATTTATAAAGCATTTTCCCTGCTGCTGATCTCAGCCCTGCTGGTTGTTTTTGTGACAATGATGCTGAGTATTACTGAAAAGCAGCCGTTTATAAAGCTGTTATTTGAGGCAATATCCGCCTTTGGGACAGTAGGTTTAACAACCGGCATTACACCGGAGCTGACAGTCGCCGGTAAGTTTTGGCTGATTCTAACGATGTTTGCCGGACGGGTCGGACCGGTCACCTTAGCGCTGGCACTGACACTAAGAACCCGTAAAGGTAATTTGCAGTATCCTGAAGGTAAAATCATTATCGGCTAGGAGCGTGTTGTAATGAAAAAAAAGAATAAACAATTTGCGGTCATTGGCTTAGGCCGTTTTGGTACCAGTGTGGCAACTACGCTCTATACACTTGGGTATGAAGTACTGGCTATTGATGCCGATGAAGACCGGATTCAGAAATTCAGCGAAGAGGTAACGCATGTTGTCCAGGCCGATACAACAGATGAAAACTCGCTTAAAGCCTTGGGTATCCGGAATTTTGATGTTGTTGTTGTTGCTATTGGCGAAGATGTGCAGGCTAATGTTTTGACAACTCTTCTCCTTAAGGATCTGGGCGTAAAACACATTGTCGCCAAGGCCCGCAATGAACTGCATGGAAAAATGTTATCTAAAATCGGTGCCGACCGGGTTGTTTACCCTGAGCGCGATATGGGGCAGCGGGTGGCCCACAACCTGGTATCGACAAATGTATTGGAGTACATTGAATTGTCGCCTGACTTGAGTATTGTTGAAATTACGGCCCCCAAAACATTAATTGGCCAGAGTCTGGCCCAGGCTAATCTGCGGGCAAAATATGAGGTTAATGTGGTAGCGATTAAGCGGGGGGCAGAGCTCATTGTGCCGCCGCAGCCTGATGAAAACATTAAGCCTGGTGATATTATCATCTTTGTCGGTCAAACCAAAGGCATCCAGAAACTGGAGGAAATGGAATGAGCGCAGTCATTTGCAGTCCGGCCAATAAGTTAATTAAAGAAGTTGCCTCCCTGAAACAAAAAAAATACCGCGATGAGCTGGGCCTGTTTATTGCGGAGGGGGTTCGTATTGTCGAGGAATGTGCTGCCTCTGCCTGGCCTGTTCATATTTGTATTTATACGGAAACAGCCGCGGCCCGCGAACGGACAAGACGCGTGCTTGACAGGCTTGCGGCCGCCCGGTGCCGGCTGGTGGCCGTGCCTGAAGCAATCTACAATAAATTATCTGATACCGAGCAGCCGCAGGGCATTATGGCCGTGTTGAAAAAACGGCAGGCTACGCTGGCGCAAATGCTAGCGCCGGCCGGTCAGGTACCGCTGATTGTTGTTTTGGATGGTATTCAGGACCCCGGCAATGCCGGTGCTATTATTCGCACCGCCGATGCCGCCGGTTGTACAGGGGTGATTGTAGTCAAGGGAGCGGCGGATATCTATGCAGGCAAAACCGTGAGGGCTACCATGGGGTCCCTGTTTCACCTGCCGGTATGGGAGGGCGTAGCCCCGGGCGAGCTCATTACCGCGCTGACAGCGGCTAATGTCAGTATTCTGGCTACCTCGCTGCAGAATGCTGATATTTATTACCACGCCGACTTAAAGCGGCCTGTAGCTGTCGTTTTGGGCAATGAAGGCCAGGGGGTTGGCCGAGAACTTCTTGACAAAGCCGATGGTTGTCTTACCATACCCCTTGTCGGTGATGCCGAATCGCTGAATGTGGCGGTAGCCGCCGGTGTCATATTGTACGAAGCCGTAAGGCAGCGGGCAACCTTGTAATTTGCCGGCTGCTGTGATATAATACCTTTAGCAATGACGGAAATTGCCATTACAGGCAGAGAGGTAGGGTCCGACGATGATGACCGCCGAATTCTTCTGGAGAATGTTCGAAGCTACCGGTTCCATTGCTGCGTATCTGTGGTATAAACGGCTTATGATGCATTAACTGAATAGTTGCTTTTATTGTTATGCGATGAGGAAGAGAGTATGTTAGTCGCGTTTCCACAGGGAGGATGCTGCCAAAGATTGAGAGCAGCGCCGAAACAGCTGGCAGAAAGTTCACTTCTGAGTATCCCGGCTGAAGGGTATGCTGTGTAGGTCAGGGCGTGTTTTCCGCGTTACAGGAAACTGAGTATAATTAGGGTGGTACCGCGAAATCAAGACTTTCGCCCCTTGTGGGAGAGAGTCTTTTTATTTTATTCCTTAGGAGGCATGTATGGAACAAGAGCTTAAGGCATTAAGAGAGACCGCTCTGCAAGCGTTGTCAGAGGTTGCCGGTAAAGAAGCGCTGAATGAGCTAAAGGTTAAGTATCTGGGGAAAAAAGGGTTGTTAACAGGCGTGCTGCGCGGACTGGGAGCATTAAGCCCGGAAGAGCGGCCGCGGGCCGGGCAGATTGTTAATGAGGTCAGAAATGAAATCGAGCAAATTATTGCTGCTAAGCTTGAGGTTCTGAAACAGGCCGAGGTTGCCCGCAAGCTTGCATCAGAAACGATTGATGTGACACTGCCGGGCCGGCCGGCTGCATTGGGGCATTTGCATCCGCTGACACTGACTCTGAATCGCATTAAGGACACGTTTATGCGTTTAGGGTTTGAGGTTGCCGAAGGCCCGGAAGTGGAAACAGACTATCATAGTTTTGAAGCATTAAATCTGCCCAAGGACCACCCGGCCCGGGATATGCAGGATACCTTTTATATCACAAATGAAATTTTGCTCAGACCCCATACCTCGCCCGTGCAAATCCGGACAATGCAATCGTCGGTGCCCAATCAGCCAATTCGCATCATAGCTCCCGGCAAGGTATACCGCCGGGATTATGATGCCACTCATTCGCCCATGTTCCAGCAGGTGGAAGGGCTGGTCGTCGATCAGGACATCAGCTTTGCCGACTTAAAGGGTACACTGGAGCTGTTTTCCCGCGAGATATTCGGCAACAGCGTTAGCGTCAGATTTCGTCCCAGTTTTTTCCCGTTTACCGAGCCCAGCGCCGAGGTTGATATCTCCTGTGTAATGTGTGCCGGCAAAGGGTGCCGCGTATGTTCAGGCACCGGCTGGCTGGAGATCCTGGGGTCCGGGATGGTCCATCCCCGGGTTCTGGAAATGAGCAGCTTTGATCCTGCTAAGGTCAGTGGTTTTGCCTTTGGCATGGGGGTTGAGCGGATTGCCATGCTGACTTATGGCATCGATGATCTGAGACTGTTTTTTGATAACGATATACGGTTTTTACGCCAGTTTTAAAACGATAAAGGGGGAAAGTTATGAGAGCGTCATTTAAATGGCTGCAAGATTATGTTGAAATAAATGAAACCCCGGAAAAACTTGCCGATATGCTGACAATGGCCGGAATTTCGGTGGCGGCGGTGGAACCCCTGGGGCAGAATATTACCGGTGTGGTTACCGGTAAGGTAATGGAGCTTAGCCCCCATCCGGATGCGGATAAACTGTCGGTGTGCAAGATTGATATCGGCACAGAGGTGCTTACTATTGTTACCGGGGCAACCAATGTCCGGCCGGGAGCGATTGTGCCTGTAGCCACCGTTGGTGCCCTGCTGCCTAACGGGATGAACATTCAGCCCACGACCTTGCGGGGCATCCTGTCTAACGGGATGTTATGCTCAACGGAAGAACTCAATATTGATAGCAAACTGGTATCACCGGAGGCCCGGAAAGGGATTTATATCCTGCCGGCCGATACTGCTGTTGGTATGGATATCCGCGCGGCCCTGGGGCTTGATGATGTCGTCCTGGAATTCGAAATCACAGCCAACCGGGCTGACTGTTTCAGCGTCATCGGCATCGCCCGTGAGATTGCAGTATTAACCGGGGCCTCTTTAAAGAAACCGATGCTTAACTTAAAAGAAGCAGGAACAGAGAAGGCTAACAGTTTAACAAATATCCGGATCGACGACTCCGGCCTTTGCCCAAGGTTTGCGGCCCGGGTTTTGACAAACATTAAGGTGGGTCCTTCGCCGTCCTGGCTGCAGCATCGTATCCAGGCCGCCGGGATGCGCCCAATTAATAATGTTGTCGATGTAACCAACTTTGTTATGCTGGAATTAGGCCAGCCCATGCATGCTTATGACTATAACCTGCTGGCCCGTCACAGCTTGGTTGTCCGGCAAGCCAATCCGGGTGAAAAACTGACTACTTTAGACGGTGTTAAACGGGAACTCGCACCGGATATGCTGGTAATTGCCGATGCCGTTCAGGCGGTAGGTATTGCCGGGGTTATGGGCGGACTGGCTACTGAGGTAACGGCAACTACACAAAACATATTATTGGAAGCCGCTGCTTTTAAAGGCGTCAGTATTCGCAGGACCTCACGCGCCCTTGGGCTCCGCTCCGAGGCGTCAGGCCGGTTTGAGCGGGGTGTGGATACCGCTAATATTATCAAAGCGCTGGACCGGGCCGCCAAATTACTCGAAGATATGGGGGCCTGCAAGGTATGTCCGGGCATTGTTGATGTTTACCCTGACATGCAGCTGCCGAAACAGATTGTTTTTACGCCGGCACAAATTAATAAGTATTTGGGTACGGACATTCCCGGCAGCACGATGAAAGCTATACTACGCCGGTTAGGCTTCAGTCCTGATGCCGGTGAAGAAAAGATTACCGTAACAGTACCTACCTGGCGCAGCGATGTTACACTGCCGGCCGATCTTTGCGAAGAAATTGTCCGGATCTATGGTTATAACAATGTACCTTCCACCACCCCAGCCGGCAGTATGGTCCAAGGGAAGCAGAGCCATTCCCAGAGCATTGTCGATAAGATGAAAGACATCCTGACCGGCAGCGGCTTTGCCGAGATTATTTCGCTTAGTTTTACTCATCCCGGGGTTTTTGATAAGCTTAATATTCCGGCCGACAGTCCGCTGCGCGCAGCCATAGAGGTCCTTAATCCCATTACTGACGATTTTCCTATTTTGCGTACCACCCTGCTGGGCGGTGTGATGGATACAATCGTGCGTAATCTTGCCCGGAAAAATGAAGATTGTAGGATCTATGAGATTGGCGCCGTATATCTGCCGGCAGCACTGCCACTCAGAGAGCTGCCGCAGGAACCGCTTATGTTATGCGGGGCCATGATCGGCAAACGTCATGCCAGCGCCTGGAATCAGCCACGGGATATGGTCGATTTTTATGATGCCAAAGGCAGTGTCGAGGCTGTGCTTGCGGGCTTGAAAATTGACGGGTATAGTGTGGAAGCGGCCGTAACCCCTTCCCTGCATCCCGGCAAAACAGCCATGATAAAAAAAGACGGCGATGTGCTGGGGTATGTGGGTGAAGTCCATCCGGAAGTTCTTAACGCGTATGAAATTAACCGGAAGGTGTATCTGTTTGAATTGTACGTGGCGGCTCTTATTAAACATACGGCCACTACCCCCGGTTATCAGGCTTTGCCCAAATTCCCGGCAATTATCCGCGATCTGGCCCTTGTGCTGCCTGAGAAAATCCCGGCTGAGGCCGTAACCCAGGCTATTCTGGACACTGCCGGGCCCTTGTTAAGTGCTGTGCAGCTGTTTGATGTATATACCGGACAGCAAGTGACAGCAGGCTCGCGCAGCCTGGCCTTTTCGCTGACTTTCCGGGCTCATGACAGGACACTGACCGATGCTGAAATCGATGAGTATTATAAAAATACCATTGTATATTTGGAAAAGACATTGGGGGCAAGACTCCGGGATTAGACCGGAAAATGTCTCTTTGATAAAAACAAAAAAACCTTTACCTCGCCTCCCGTTTATGCTAAACTGTTAACCGGGATGGACATAATAGGTAAATGTCTGTGTTGACTGGATATTTACTGGAAACCAGATCTGTCTCTAAGAGACAGATCTGGTTTTTTTTAGGAGGAAAAATAGCAAAGAGGTGAATCTATGAATTTTTTTCGTACAAAATGTATTGATAAGCTTAAGGAAGGGGCAGAACAGCAGGGGTTAAAAAAGAGTCTTGGTGCCACCGATCTGATTCTTTTGGGTATTGGCTGTATTATCGGCACCGGTATTTTTGTTTTAACCGGTGTAGCTGCGGCTAATTACGCCGGACCGGGCATTATGCTGTCTTTTGTTATTTCTGGTTTAGCCTGTGCGTTTGCCGCTTTGGCGTATGCCGAACTTGCGGCTATGGTGCCGATTGCCGGCAGTGCCTACACTTACAGCTATGCTGCCTTGGGTGAAATCGTTGCCTGGATTGTTGGCTGGAATTTAATTTTGGAATATTCTGTAGGTTCAAGCGCTGTAGCCGCCGGCTGGTCCGGTTATATGGTAGGCCTGCTGAAGTCCGGTGGTATTGAATTACCTAAAGCATTTACGGCCGTACCGGCCGACGGCGGACTCGTCAATCTGCCGGCGATGCTGATTGCCCTGCTGTTAAGTGTGTTACTGGTGCGTGGTACTAAGGAGAGTGTTACGCTGAATAAAGTCCTGGTAGTGATAAAGCTGGCCGCTGTGTTTATTTTTCTGGCCCTGGCCGGTCCCAAGGTAAACCCTGCTAACTGGTCGCCGCTGATGCCTTATGGATTTTCCGGGGTAGCCGCCGGGGCGGCAATTATCTTTTTTGCTTATATCGGTTTTGATGCGGTAGCCACTGCTGCTGAAGAATGCCGGAATCCCAAACGGGATTTGCCGGCAGGTATTATTGGCTCGCTGGTGATATGCACAATCCTCTATATTGTTGTGGCCGGTGTTCTGACCGGTGTGGTACCTTATCAGCAGTTAAATAATGCCGAACCTGTCGCTTATGCCCTTCGGGCCATTGGGTATAATTTTGGCTCCGCACTGGTGGGGACCGGGGCAATAGCCGGTATAACGACTGTGTTGCTGGTTTTGATGTATGGACAAACACGGATATTTTTTGCCATGTCCCGGGACGGTCTGATTCCTGCCCGCATCTGTAAAGTACATCCCCGCTATGGTACACCTCATATTATTACAATGGCTGCCGGTATTGCCGTGGCCCTCATCGCCGGCTTTACCCCTATCGGTATTATTGCCGAACTCACCAATATCGGTACCTTGTTTGCCTTTGTTGTGGCCGCGATTGGTGTACTGGTGCTTCGTTATACCAGACCTGATATTCCCCGCTCTTTTAAATGTCCGGCCGTAAAGGTTATTGCCCCGTTGGCAGTACTGTCCTGCGGGTACTTAATGGCCAATTTACCGGCAGAAACCTGGATACGGTTTGGGATTTGGTCAGCGATTGGTTTTGTTGTCTATTTCGTTTACAGTTATCATCATAGTGTTTTAAATAAGGCGGAAGTGGCCGGTAAAGAATAATTGCCGGTTACCCCGGGCGGGTTATCCCGCCTTTTTATTTTTTCTAGCAGGAATTAGTTTTTAGATGCTAGAAGTATAGTCTCAATAAATATTATTATTTCAGGTGGAGTATGTCAGAAATTAAAAATAAAGTTACCGTCGAGATATACGGCGAAAGCTATGCTCTAAAAGGTAATTTAGAAGAAGCACGAATCAGGCGCTTAGCAGTTATGCTGGATGAACGCATGAAAAAAACGGCAAAAGTGAATCTCAGGCTGTCGCCGGCCAAAATAGCTGTTTTGACCGCATTAAATATTGCTGATGAGTTTTTGCGGCTGGAGCAGGACTATCTGGAGCTCCTTGAACTGATTAAAGAGGACAAATAGCCGGCTTTTGTATACCGAATGCGGTATAACACTTGGATGTCATGTTAATAATACTGACAGAAAAGGAGTGGTACCGTGTTTGATAGCGGTTCAATTGGGCAGGTCGCTTTTCGCTTAATGATCCTCTGTGCGCTGGCCCTGATTGTAGTAAGAATGATGGGCAACCGCACGGTTGGCCAGTTATCACCATTTGATTTTGTTATCATGGTTGGTATTGGCGACGTGATTGTGGCGGGGACAATGGATCAAAATCCCACTTTATTTGCCGGGGTTGAGGCGCTGGTGGCATTACTGCTGCTACAACAGGTTTTAGGCTATTTGGCCTTGAAGAACAACACTTTGCGCAAATGGTTTGAGGGTACACCGGTAACGCTGGTCAAGGATGGGCGCCTGATCGAAGAGAATTTTACCAAAATCCATTTTAACTACGATGATCTGCGGCAGGAGCTGCATAAAAAAGGCCTGGATTTATCTGATTTAGGCACGATTGAAGTGGCTCGCCTGGAAAGCTGCGGGGAGTTTACCATGCTGCGCACACCGGAAAATGATCCCCTCACCAAAAAAGAATTTGAAGACTATATTAGAAATTTGTACAACAATCCACTCAGCCTGGCCGGTGAAAAATTGACCAAGTTTGAGGCTTTTATGGATGATGTTCAATATCTTGCCGCCCATTTGCGGGAACAGGAAAAGCAAAAAGCCGGCAGCCGGGAAAAACCGGCCAGTCAGGAAAACGAGCAGCATTAAAGAGAGGAAGGGATGCCCCTTCTTCTTTCTTATCCTGAGAGAAAGGTTAACTGGCGATGCGGGTAGTATTATTATTTATTGACGGGTTTGGTTTAGGCAGCACTAATCCCGGGATTAATCCAATTGTCCGCTTTGGGCTGCCTACTATGGAGAAATTGTTTGGCCGGCCACTGACTGCAGAAATGGCATTCACATTAGCTCCGGAGCGTTGTATTGTGCCTCTTGATGCTACGCTGGGGGTACCCGGATTACCGCAAAGCGCAACCGGGCAGGCCGCTATTCTTACCGGTCTGAATACGGCCAGGGCCATGGGGCGGCATCTACAGGCTTTCCCGGGGCCTCAGCTTGCCGGTATTATTACTGAAAACAACATTATGCGCCGGCTTGCCCAAGCCGGCTTGCCGGCAACCTCTGCCAATATGTATACACCGAATTATTTTGAACTGGTGGCTAACCGCAAGCGCCGCCATTCGGCGATCACCCTGGCGGCTCTGAGTACCGGCATGCGGCTTAGGTCTTTGCCGGAAATGCATAGCAATGAAGCCGTGTACCAGGATATTACCAATGCCGCTCTTCCCGAGTGGGGAGTACATGGTTTGCCAGTGTTGAGTCCCAGCCAGGCCGCCGGAAATCTGGTTAATATTTCCAGGAAATATTCCTTCACTATTTTTGAATATTTTCAGACTGACAGGGCTGGCCATAAGCAGGACTGGCAGGCTGCGGCCGCCATTCTGGCACTGCTGGATGCTTTTATTGGCGCCGTTTATGAACAGCTGCCGGCTGCTACGCTGCTCATAATAACAAGTGACCATGGCAATTTTGAGGATATGAGTATAAAAACCCATACGTTAAATAAGGTTCCGCTTATTGCCCTGGGCTGTCAGGCGCAGGCAGCAGTGGGCGCAATCACTGATTTAACCGGTATTGCCCCGGCCATAGCAGCGGTTTTAGGAAAGGATGATCCATGTGATTGAATTACTTGCGCCTGTAGGTTCTAAAGAAGCCCTGGCGGCGGCCGTGGAAAGCGGCGCCGATGCCGTTTACCTGGGCGGTAAAATGTTTGGCGCCAGACACTATGCCCCTAATTTTACGGATGAAGAATTGGCGGCAGCCGTACGGTTTGCGCATATGCGTGGCGTTATGGTGTATATTACGGTCAATACCCTGACTGATGACAGTGAATTACCGGCTTTGGCTGATTATTTGCGGCATTTATATCAGCTTGGCGTAGATGCGATTATCGTCCAGGATTTGGGCGTGGCTGTCATCGCCAGAGATATCGTACCGGCTTTGCCCCTGCATGCCAGTACGCAGATGACGGTTCATAATTTAGCAGGGGTTCAATTCTTAGCCGCCATGGGGTTTACCAGAGTGGTATTAGCCAGGGAGCTGACCCTGACAGATATTGAGTACATATGTAAAAATTCCTCTGTGGCGATCGAGACTTTTATCCATGGAGCCCTGTGTATCTCCTATTCAGGACAATGCCTGATGAGCAGCATGATTGGCGGCCGCAGCGGCAACCGTGGCCGCTGTGCCCAGCCTTGCCGGCTGCCTTATACCCTTGTCGGCGCCGACGGCAACGATCTTTTACAGGCGGCCGGTGCCGGGGAGTATCTACTGAGTCCGAAGGATTTCAATACCATCGAAGTACTTCCTGATCTCATGCAGGCCGGGGTGACTTCTTTTAAAATCGAGGGACGGATGAAGCGTCCTGAATATGTTGCCGTAGTGGTCGACGCTTACCGCCGGGCGCTTGACAGCTATCTGGCAGACAGGAATAACTATGTTGTCAGCACGCAAGACCGCAAGGATTTAGCCCAGATCTTTAACCGGGATTTTACCACCGCTCATCTCTATGGCAAAAACGGCCGGAATATGATGAGTGACCGGCGTCCCAACAACCGCGGTGTCCGGGTCGGCCGGGTGCTTAGCTATCAGGCGGCCGGCAAAATTACTGTTATCAAACTGGATGAGCCGCTCGCCGTTGGCGATATTATTGAGTTTTGGGTTAAAGTCGGCGGGCGGGTCAATGTTACGGTGCAGACGATGACGGTCAATGGTGCTGCGGTGACTGAGGCTCCGGCCAATACGGCGGTGTCGATTCCGGTAAGTTCGCCTGTTCGTGACAATGACCGGGTATTTAAGGTATTTGATGCCAAACTGATGGAACGGGCCAGGACGTATTTTAGCCGGGCGGAGGCTGTGCGGCGTATTCCGGTGGATATTGTTGTAGCGGCTGAAGAAGGCAAGCCAATGGTTATAACGGTGCGGGACGCCGACGGCTTCAGCGGCCGGGCGGCAACGGTTTTCATTGCCGAAAAAGCCCGGAAAAGACCGCTCACACCGGCGAGCGTGGCTAAACAGATGGAGCGGCTGGGCACCACTGTTTTTCGTCTGAATCAGCTGGAGTGCCAGCTGCAGGGTGAAGTAATGGTCCCCCTCAGTGAGATGAATGACGCCAGGCGGCGGGCGATAGAACAGCTGGAAGCGGCAGGCCTGGCCAGGTTTGCCAGGCCTGCGCTTCCTAACGGCAGCTCGATTGCCGCCCTGCTGCCGCCGCTGCAAACAACCGGACGGGCTAACAAACCTGAACTGGTGGTTAATGTCGATGCCGTGGACAAGCTACAGGCTGCGGTTGATAACGGCGCGGATATTGTTATGTTTGGCGGCGAATGTTTGGGAAAACACGCATTATCTGCTGAAGATTATCATAATGCGGCAGATTATGCCCGCCGGCATAACCGTAAGATTATTTTTAATACGCCGCGCTTAGTACATCAAAATCAACTGGCCGAACTGAAGGCCAGTGCCGTTTTGTTTAACCGGCTTAAGCCGTATGCAGTCAGTGCCGGTAATATCGGTACCCTCCAGCTGCTCCGGGAGCTTGTGGATGCGCCGTTGCACGGCGATTACCCGTTGAATATATATAACAGTGTTACGGCAGGATATTTAAGCGCTCGGGGCTTAGCGAGCCTGACACTTTCACCGGAACTCAGTTTTGCGCAGGTGGAAGCAATTACCGCCAGGAAGCTGGCCCCAACCGAATGCCTGGTGCATGGGTATGTAACGCTGATGATTTCTGAATATTGCCTGCCTGGCAGTTTTTTGGGCGATACGGCCGGGCAATGTAAGCAGGCTTGTTTGCGGGGGCAATACTGGCTAAAGGACAGAATGAATGAGTTGTTTCCCATTACTACTGACCAGTTTTGCCGCATGCATGTTCTTAATGCCAAGGAATTATCCATGTTGCCCCATGTGCCGCGGCTTATGCGAACCGGTTTAAGCCGGCTGCGGTTTGAGGCCAAGTATAATACGGTCAGGGAAATAGAACATATAACCCGAATGTACCGTGAGCTCCTTGACCAGGGAGAAAATCATCCACTGCTGCTGCAGGATAAAGTGAGCGGTGTTGAGCATGGGCATATTACGCGGGGGCACTTTTTTCGCGGCGTATTATAAGAAGTTAGAGGAGAATTTACATGGAAGCATCCGTGTTAACGACGTTGGAATATAATAAAATCCGGAACATGCTGGCCGAACGCACCGGCTCAATTATGGGCCGGGAGCTGGCGGAGAGTCTGGTGCCTGTGAGTGAGGCCGATACGGTCGCAAGGCGTCTGGCGGAAACCGCCGAAGCCCGCGAGCTGCTGAACAATATCCCCACTGTGCCGCTCGGAGGAATCCGCGATGTGCGGGCGGCAATAAAAAGAGCGGAGCTTGGAGCTGTTTTGGAACCCCATGAATTATTGGCAATCGGCAGTACCCTGTATGCGGCCAGGCGTATGAAAAATTTTTTCGGCGACCTGCCTGTAGCAACGCCGCTGCTAAACTCGATCGCCGGCCAAATAACGGTCTTAAGAAATATTGAAACAATGATAGAGGCAACAGTAACCGAACAAGGCCAAATCAGGGATGATGCCAGCAGCGAGCTTTTAAAGCTTCGCCGGGAGATAAAGCAGGCCCAGGGCCGGGTAAAAGAAAGACTGGATAGTATTCTGCGGTCAGGTGAATACCAGAAGTTTTTTCAGGATGCGTTAGTCACGATGCGCGGCGATCGGTATGTTATCCCGATAAAACAGGAATTCCGCAGCAATTTTCCCGGTATCGTGCATGACCAGTCAGCCAGTGGTGCCACCTTGTTTATTGAACCCATTGCCATTGTCCATTTGAACAATGATATAAAACAGCTGATGGCTGCCGAAAAAAGCGAGATTGAACGGATTTTAACAGTGGCAGCCGGTCATATTGCCAAAGTGGCGGCAGCCATTGCCGCTAACCTTGCAGTTTTAGCCCGGCTGGATTTTATTTTTGCCAAAGCGAAACTGAGTATTGACATGCAGGCCATTGAACCGGTGATTAACCATCAAGGATATATTAAGCTGGTGCAGGCGCGTCATCCGCTGATCGCTGCTGAACAGGTGGTACCCATTGATGTCCACCTTGGCCGGCACTTTACGACCTTGCTTATTACCGGACCGAACACAGGCGGCAAAACCGTAACCCTGAAAACAGTAGGCTTGTTTGCCCTTATGACCCAGGCCGGTTTATTTGTACCGGCGGCGCCTGATTCGGAGATGCCGGTGATTGGCAATATCTTTGCCGATATTGGTGATGAGCAGAGTATTGAACAGAGTTTGAGTACCTTCTCCGGCCATATGACCAATTTGGTTAACATACTAAAGAAAATATCGGCCAACGATTTGGTGCTTATTGATGAGATTGGTGCCGGTACCGACCCCAGTGAAGGGGCGGCCCTGGCGATGGCAATCCTTGAATATATTCATACACTTGGGGCCAAAACCATTGCGACTACACATTATAGTGAATTAAAAACCTTTGCTTACACCAGACCGGGAATTGAAAATGCCAGTGTAGAATTTGACATACAAACCCTATCTCCCACATACCGGCTGCTGATCGGCATACCTGGCAGCAGTAACGCCTTTGCAATTAGCCGCCGTCTCGGGCTTGAGACCGAAATTATTGCCCGCGCCAGGGAATTAATTAATAAAGAGCACGCCGATTTTGAAACCGTGCTGCAGGCCCTGGAAGAACAAAAGAAATTGTTTACCGTCCGTTTAGATGAAGTAAAACGTCTGGAACAGGAATTGAATAAAACAAAAGAAAAACTAGCTGCTAAAGAGAATAATCTTACCGAAAAAAAGGCGGCAGTGTTAGCCAAGGCCCAGGAAGAAGCGGCCGGCGTTATCCGCCAGGCCAGGCGGACGGCGGAAGAAGTAATTGCCGAACTGAAGGAGCAGTTTTCTGAGCGCAGCGGCCGGGAACGGCAGAATGCCATTGAAACTGGCCGACGGAAGCTTAAGGCCAGCAGTGCGGAGATTAACCAGTTTGCCGTCGAGGACCGGACTGATCTGCCTGCATTATCGGCGGCGATGGTAACGCCGGGAATGAATGTCTATGTTGCAACATTAAAACAGAAAGGCGAAGTGCTGGCAGTAAGCGGCGCTGATGTAACGGTACAACTTGGTGTTTTAAAATTTACTGTGCCGGTATCAGCCTGCCGGGTGCTGGCCGAACCGGTTAAAGCGCCGGGGCCGGCTGCTGCCAAACGCAGCCTTATGCCCAGGGCTGCAAACGCAGCCCGGCAAATTGATATTCGCGGTATGAGCATTGAGGAGGCTGAAAACGTACTCGATAAATATATTGATGATGCCATCCTGTCAGGCTTAACGGAGGTGCTCATCATTCATGGCAAAGGGACAGGGGCTTTGCGCAAAGGCGTGGGGGCATACCTGAAAAATCACCCCCATATAAAAAGTATCCAGATTGCGGAACTTAACGAAGGCGGCACAGGCGCTACGATTGCTAAACTGATTTAATATAGAAAAATAACAAAACCGGGGGTTAATACCCCCGGTTTTGTTATTTTCAAAAGTTGTTTTTCCAGTTTAAATAACGGCCAAAATTTTTACTGTCCGGATCATCAGGCTCTTCTGCCTCCTGGGCGGGTATTGGCTGCTGCTTAAGTGCTGGTACCGACTGCGGATCGGCAACCGGCGCCGGGGGAGCAGGCTCAGATTCGCGGGGTTGTTTTTGTGGCTCGGGCTTGGGCTCTGCTTTGGGTTTGTCTTGAGCCGGGCCGCCAAGGCCGCCCAGATTGTTTAACAAGCCGAGAACGGTGCTGATTGTGCCGGGGTTTAGTTTGGATTTAAGCTGCGGGCTGTTTAATAACGGTAATAGTGACATTAATGTATCGGGCGAGAAACCGCTGCCGCCGATACCGCCACCGCCCCCGTCACCGCCCTTTGTCAATTCACCCAGTAGTTTATGGAGCGGATTGCTATTAGCTGCCGGTTGATTTAGGCCTGGCTGGCTGATGGCATTATTATTTTTATTAACAATAGAGAATAAACATAGTAGTGCCAACACTGTAATTAAATTGTCAGAACCGGCCCCGGCACTACTATTAGCGTCCAGCATCCGGGTTATTGAACCTAATAGCGATGAAGATCCTGGATTATCGGTATCGTTCGGCATAGTACCTCCTCCTTAAAATATGCCAGGAATTTTGGGCAGGTTTAAATCTGTGGCCAGCTTACTCATTGCTTCCTGATTTAGTTCGCGTGATTTGGCCAAGGCGTTATTAATGGTAGCTGTTAATAAGTCCTGTAACAGGGCTGTATTATCGGCCATAAGATATTTTGCATTCAACTGGATAGAGATAAGCTCCTGCTGACCGTTTACAAGAATTTTCACAACATCGCCACTTGATACCTCTATTCGTTCTTGTTTCAGTTGTTCCTGAACATTATCAACATTACTCTGAACTTTTTTAACCATTTCCATGATATTGCCAAATTGTTCAAACATTGGTTATGCACCTCCTCTGTTTTTATCCGATAGCTGACTGCCACTAATTTAACTGCCAATTCCGGGTGCAATAGTGGAGTAAGCTCTCGCTTATAAGGTATTTTGTTTATCCAATTTATTCAATTACGCATTTTTTGTGAGTGTCCAAACTTTTTTAGAGACCAAATACTCTTATCTTTCATATATTGGATTAGAAAAAAGTTCAATGTGAGGGTGGGTGGGAATATGCGCGTGCGGAAATATCCACGGAATCCAGGCGTTACTGCAGGCAAAGCAGCTAAAGCAGAAGAGCAACAAGCCGGGCCTCAGGATGTTACAGAACAACCGGAGAACCTGCCGGCAACAATACCCAAAAAAACAGCGGCTGCCCGTGGACCGGCTGCGTTCTTTAGAAAAGTAATGGAAAACCCCAGCTTCAACATTCAGTTGATGGTCATTCTATTAACACTGGCCTCGGAAAACTTTTCTATGGACAGGCGGATTGACTCCATGACTTCCACGGTAGACAAAATTAGAAATGTTACCGACGTAATTAATAGCACCATGCAGTCGGTGAAGGTGGCAACCGATGCCCCTAAACAAATCAGAAGACTATTTGAAACAAATAAAAATTAGCGCTAAATGCCAGTTGAGGTCAGTAACACTTCCTACACGAACTGTATATATTGAAGTAGAAGGGCGGGCGGTACTTCGCCCTCGTTAATAGACGATTAAGGAGGAGGTAGTGTTAATGTCTCGTGGTGGATTTGGCCGCAATGGCTTCAGTGGTATCTGGATTATCATCATTATCCTGTTACTGTTCTTTTTCGATAGTGATGATACTTCACTATAAGCATTACTTACAGAGGAACACACTGCAATAGCGTGTGACCCCCAAAAACAGGGTTCAGATATTAAGGGTAAGAACAGAAAGAAATTTTCAGGAGATTGGGAGGAGGAAATATAATGGCACGTGGGTTTGGCGGTTGCGGAGGTTTTGGTGGTGGGTTTGGCGGTAGCTGGATCATTATTATAATAATTATTATTTTACTTCTTTGTTTTTGTGACAACGACAAAGGAATTAGCAGTTGCTAACCTCTATTAAATGTATATGCAACAGAGGAAAAAAACACGCGTAAAATTTACGCGTGTTTTTTTTTGCGAACTAATTCTTTTTTATCGGTGCGTTGGGTTTAGGAGGGGGCGGCGGTGCCAGGGGGGATAATGGACTGGTATCGCTCTTTACCGGCGGTGGCGGCGGCGGTACTTTCTCATCGCTGCCAGGCTCCCCGCTGCTGCCGCCGGCATCAGGGTTGCTGTCTTTGCCGTCTTTATTGTCCGTAGCATCTTTGGTTACGGTTGCTGTTGAAAGCTTGTTAGGCTGAGTCCCTTCAACAAAAATCTCATTGCGGCCATCCGGATTGGTTGGATCAGTAAGCAGTAAGCCATCTTTGACTGATATGCGGGCCGAGACGATGCCCGCCGGCCTTACGAAATCACGGGCAACATACTTAGCAGCCACATCACGCATAAAACTTCGCCAGATATTGGCAGGAATGGTGCCGCCGGTAACACCGCCTAAATATTCCGGACTGTCGCAACCCATCCAGACTGCGGCGACTAAGTCCGGGGTAAAGCCCACAAACCAGGCATCTTTATAGTCACTGGTCGTGCCGGTCTTCCCGGCGGCAGGCCGCCCAAAGTAAGCACCGGTGCCTGTGCCGCTGGTCATTACTCCCCGCAGCATATCGGTAAGAAGATAGGCACTGCGCTCATTGATAACAACTTTCTCTTTCGGTGTGGACTGTTCGATTACTTTGCCAGTGCGATCGACAATTTTGATAATGGCTGTCGGTTCAACCCGGATACCATTATTGGCCAATACGCCATAGGCACTGGTAATTTCCAGGGGCGTAACACCACGGGTAAGACCGCCGAGCGACATAGCCAGATTGCGGTCATTGGTATTGCCTTTTAATACCAGGGTGGAAATACCCATTTGTTGCGCATAATATAAGGCTTTATCAATCCCTGTTTGTTGTGCCAGTTTTACTGTTACAATATTGAGCGATTGTTCCAGGGCGGACCGCAGGGTTACAGGACCGCGAAATTTTCGGTCATAGTTCACCGGCGACCAGCTGCCGAAGCTGATTGGACTGTCATCAATAATGCTGGCGGTGGTAAGACCGCTTTCAATCGCTGCTAAATACACAAAGGGCTTAAAGGCAGAACCAGGCTGGCGTTCCGCTAAGACCGCCCGGTTAAACTGGTCATTGCCGCGCCCGCCGACCATGGCTTTAATATGGCCGGTCTGGGGCTCGATTGCCACTAAGGCTCCCTGCGGCTGTTTGATACCGTTTTCGGTACGTTTGGTAGGGAGTTGGTTCATGGCCTGCTCAGCAGCAGCCTGCATTTCCAGGTCAAGGGTTGTATATACCTTAAGGCCGTCTTTATAAACGGCGTCAGCCCCATATTTATCAATGAGCTGCTGCATAATATAATCAGTAAAATAGGAAGCAGTTGACATGTTGGCAACCGAACGGGTAGCCAGCTTAATCTCCGTGGCTCGGGCTTTAGCCGCGGTTGCTGCGTCAATATAGCCATATTTAACCATTTGGTCGAGTACAATCGACTGGCGTTCTTTGGCGGCTTTCATATTGCTGGCGGGAGAATAATAGTTAGGGCTTTTGGGGATCCCGGCAATCATTGCACATTCGGCTAAATTCAGATCCTCAACATTTTTGCCAAAATATATCTGCGCAGCGGTTTGGACCCCATAAGCCCCCTGACCAAAATAAATTTGGTTCATATACATCTCTAATATCTCATTTTTGCTGTACTGGCGTTCGATCTGCAAAGACAAAAATGCTTCCTGGATTTTACGCTTAATTGTCTGTTCCTGTGAAAGCAGGGCATTTCTGGCTAGCTGCTGGGTGATTGTACTGCCGCCTTCAGATATACCTCTGTCAGCGAGGTTGGACCAGACTGCCCGCAAGATCCCCCGGGGATCAACACCGCTGTGCTGATAAAAACGGGTGTCCTCGGCCGAAATAAATGCATTTTGCAAGTGTTTAGGGATTTTATTGAGTGATACAGGTAACCGGTTTTCCACGGAATGGATTGTCGTTATCAGTTTGCCGTTGGCATCAAAAATCTGTGATGAAACAGCCGGACGTATTTCTCCTTGCAAAGTGGGCATGGTATGGATACTGGCTGTTAAAAAACCCAGGCCGGCGCCGGTCAGCATAACCAGGAAGACAACAACCGCCAGCACTGTAATTGTGCGTGTGGCTTTCCTGGGTTTGCGCCGGTTGGTTTCTTTGCTTTTATGGTCTTTATCTTGCATGGCTTTCTCCCCTTACAAATTCTTTATAAGTTCAATGTAGTGCAGTCAATCTAACCTGAATTTTCAAACCGGTCACGGTACTAGTACCGTGCGTCACCTAAAAATTTGGCTTAGATTGCGGTCTTTTTCCGCCCTGCTTCGTTGTCGGCGCCTTGCATATGTCCGATATGCGCGGCTTCTCCGCCTCGCAGGACAAAAAAATCCTCGCACTCTAATCGCAAATTCTAAGTGACGCACGGTACCAGGATTTGATTCGCTAATCATTATACCACAAAAAATTAGCATGCGGCTTAAAAAGTGCTAAAATAGATCCTTGCACATTGGTTGGATGACTAAAATTGACAACCCGGTTTTCTTCGGGTATAGTATATATAGTAAAATATATGCGCAATATGTGATGAATGGGAAAAGTAAGCTGAATGAGCCTCGCAGAGAGCCAGGGGATGGTGGAACCCGGCAGGTGAACCGGCTGAAATTACACCTATGAGCAGCAGGCTGAACATGGATAGTAGCTTGTCAGCTCTAAAACGGCAGAATAATGGCGAGGCTATTCTTCGCAAACCAAGGCGGCGCGGGCGGCATACCGGACGTATGCTGACTGCGGCCAACTAAGGGTTGCGGAAAATAGACCGTCAGTATTCACCGGATTAGGGCTGACAAGCTGCTCGCAGTAGGCTGGGCCGGACGCCACCGTTACAAGGCCTGATAGAAGTTTTTAACTTCGCTTGAGAGGCTGATATTTCAGCAACAAGGGTGGTACCACGGGTTGTTCCCCGTCCCTGACCAGGGACGGTTTTTTATTTTTACCGGATGAATCCGGGCAATGAAGGAGGAGTTGGCAATGTCTGTACTAAACACACTCAAAGAACGGGGATTTATCCAGCAGTTAACCCATGAAGAAGAAATCGGTGAACTATTGGCCAAGGAAAAAATCACCTTTTATATTGGCTTTGACCCCACGGCCGATAGTCTGCACGTCGGTCATTTCCTGGGCATGATGGTGATGGCCCATATGCAGCAGGCCGGTCACCGTCCCATTTGTCTGATCGGCGGTGGTACGGCGATGGTCGGAGATCCTTCCGGCAAAGCCGATATGCGGAAGATGATGACAACGGAAACGATTGCCCATAACGGTGAGCGCTTTAAAAAACAGATGCAGCGGTTTATCGATTTTTCTGATGACAAGGCTTTAATGGCAAATAACGCCGAATGGTTGTTAACCCTCAACTATGTGCAGTTTTTGCGGGATATTGGCGTGCATTTTTCCGTCAATCGCATGCTGACTGCCGAGTGTTTTAAACAGCGGCTGGATAAAGGCTTATCCTTCCTGGAGTTTAATTATATGTTAATGCAGGGCTATGACTTCCTGGAGCTTAACCGCCGCTTTGACTGTATTATGCAGATGGGCGGTGATGATCAGTGGTCCAACATCCTGGCGGGGGCGGATCTTATCAGGCGTAAGGAAGGCAAACTGGCCTATGGCCTGACTTTTACCCTGCTGACGACCAGTGACGGGCGCAAGATGGGCAAGACGGAAAAAGGAGCTCTCTGGCTGGATGCTGAGAAAACCTCACCCTATGATTTTTATCAGTACTGGCGTAACGTTGATGACGCCGATGTAGAAAAATGTCTCGCACTCCTTACCTTTTTACCGATGGCCGAGGTCCGGCGGCTGGGCGCTCTTAAGGACAAGGAAATTAATATTGCC
The DNA here is from genome assembly GCF_007641255.1 of Sporomusa termitida. Lineage (NCBI taxonomy): Bacteria > Bacillati > Bacillota > Negativicutes > Selenomonadales > Sporomusaceae > Sporomusa > Sporomusa termitida. The sequence continues at coordinate 2,331,895 of NZ_CP036259.1, read as the reverse complement.
AAGAAAACACTGGCCTTTGAGGTAACTAAGCTGATTCACGGTCAATATGAAGCCGAGAAAGCGCAACAGGCGGCGGAAGCCTTGTTTGGCGGCGCCGGCAAACTGGATAATGCCCCCACGGTGGCGGTAACGGCTGATACAATCGGGGCTAAGTTGCTGGATGTGCTTGTGAGTACCGGCATTATCCCTTCTAAAAGTGAGGGCCGCAGACTCATTCAGCAAGGTGGGCTTTATGTCGGCGATGCCAAGGTTGCCGATCCGGATTTTCTGCTTGCCGCCGGCCTGTTTGAAAATAACAGCCTGCTGGTTCGTAAAGGCAAGAAGAATTATCACCGGATTATTATTAAGTAACCTGACAGGAGAATAAAAACTGGGTCGCACCTGCGACCCAGTTTTATTTTCACCGCTTGCCTGCCAGCTGTTTTTTTACCTCCTCAAGGGTTGTGCCATCAACAGGAGCCATTTGTGCTTCCGCCATTGCCATCAGGTTTTTGACCATTTGTCCGCCGCTATGTCCGCCCATGGAGCCGCCGATTTTTCCAGCCTCACCGGTCGTCATGCTTTGCCGGCCGGCAGTGTCAATTTTTTCTTTAAACCCCAGTTCTTCGGCACTCTCAGTTTTCCTCTCATTTACAACACTTTTGCAGCTGGCGCTGGTTATTTCTGTATTCATTGTGTTGCCAAGGGTTTCATTGGCAACACTCATTTTTAACTTTTCTAAACGATCCATTGGCGATCGCCTCCCGGTATTTTTATTGGTAAGGCCGATAAAAGAGTCTTCACTAATTGGATACAATATAGTATTCCCGGTGATTTTATTATAATGTTTTGTAATATATGAGTAACTAATAACCAGCTTTGACCATATATATAATTAATAAACGAAGTAATGGTGGTTTAGAGGAGGGGGAGACATGCGGTTTTCAGTGCGGCGAAAGCGTACAATGCCACTCTTGCCACTAGTCATCATCGCCTTGGGGAGTGTATTATTGTTCTTTTTCTGGCAGATTGAAACTCACCTAAAGCCAACACTGATGGCGATTGCGGAAGCAAGAGCCACCTTTATCGCAACCTACGCGATTAACAATGTCATTAACAATGAAGTCAGTCTGACTGTTGATCCCAAGACGCTGGTAAACGTCACCCTTGATGAACATGGCCGGGTAGTGCTTATTCAACCGAATACGATGGAATTTAACAGGCTGGCAGCCGATACGACGATGAAAGTCCAGGATGGGCTGCGGGCAGTTAAGGAAGAGAAGATACGTATTCCGATTGGTCAGGTGTTTGGCAGTCAGATGCTGGCTAGTTGGGGTCCTAAAATTACCGTTACGATCATTCCTGTCGGTACGGTCCAGGTTAAAGTAATTGATAAGTTTGAGCAAGCCGGTATTAACCAAACCCGGCATATGGTTTACCTTGTTGCTACTACCCAGGTCCGTATTGTTGTGCCGCTGGTCAGTGAAAGCGTAAGTATTAATACGCAGGTGCCTATTGCCGAATACGTTGTTGTCGGGGAAGTTCCCAATACATATGTTCAGTTTCCATTTCCGTTAAACAGTGATATGTTGAATGGCAGTAATGGTGGTAATAATGCTAATTCCGGCCATTGAACCAGCGTAGTGTTGTGGACGGCAGTAGCGCGAGCCTGCTAAAAGCACATGTTGCATAACATGTGCTTTTAGCGTAGAATAGATAAGAGTAATTGTTTTGTGTTGATAGTGAAAAATTTCACATTATATTGAGGTGTAGTCATGTTAAAGCTGTCAATCTGCTTTGGAAGTGCCTGCCACTTGCGCGGGGCCTACAGTGTATTAAATGCTTTCAAAGCGTTAATTGATAAATACCAGGTGCAAAGTGAAATCGATATTGAGGGCAATTTTTGCCAGGGCCAGTGCACCGAAGGTGTTGTTATTAAGTTGAATGATGAAATTATTCATAATGTAGCCAAAGAAAAAGTGCATGACATATTTGTGGAAAAAGTGTTGGGAGGGAAACCTCATTAACACCATCCTCACCCATAAAGTGAATTGCCGGGATTGTTTCCGCTGTGTACGGTCTTGCCCGGTAAAAGCTATTGCTATTAATAAAGGTCATGCCCGTGTTATTGAAGAACGCTGTATACTTTGTGGCCGGTGTGTCCGGGAATGCCCGCAGCAGGCCAAACAAGTGGACAATCAACTGCAGCCCATGCTGGCAGCAATCAGCCAGGGAAAACGCGTTGTTGTGAGTTTGGCTCCTTCTTATATTGCTGCTTTTCCGGGACATACGCTATCCGGACTGGCTGAATGTTTACTCCAGGCCGGTGTTACCGCCGTGGCGGAAACGGCAGAAGCAGCCGACAAAATTTCCGAACTATATGGCACATACCTGCAAAACATCAAGCCTGGGGATAATACCCTGATTACTTCCTGCTGCCCGGTGGTTGTGAACATTATCGAGCAGTACTATCCGCTGTTAGTCACTAACCTTGCTCCGGTTATATCGCCAATGCTGGCCCACGCGAAGATGATTAGAAATCAGTATGGGCCGGACACTTTTGTTGTATTTGCCGGACCCTGTATTGCCAAAATGGCTGAGGGTTGCGAAGGTTCTCAGGCGGATGCTGTTATTACCTTTGAGCAATTAGAAGCATGGTTACAGGGCTTACCTGCTTATATTCATAAAGCTGTTTCGCCGGCAACGCCCTTATTGCCGCCAGGCACTCCCGGCCCGGGCCGGTACTTTCCGGTAAGCGGGGGAATACTGCGGCCATGGGTTGCGCCGGCGGACTGTGACGATATTATCGCAATCGATGGCCTTGAAAACTGCCTGGAAGTATTCGCGGCCCTGAGTAAGAGCGAGTTTACCCCCACGTTTATTGAAGCGATGGCTTGTACCGGCGGATGTGTGGGGGGGCCGGCCATGGGGGGGGGTCAGTTGCTGCCGGTTAAACGCAATAAGATCATTACTTATGCCAAAATGGCAATGGACACTGCCTGCCCATACCCGGCTGCCACCGGTACAATCGACCTGCGGCGCCAGTACCAGTCCCGACCTGTTAATGCCGTCACCCCTGCCGAAGACGAGATCAGGGACATTCTTAAACAAACAGGTAAATTTTCGGCAAAAGATGAAAAAAACTGTGGCGCCTGCGGGTATGACAGTTGCCGCGCCAAGGCTGTAGCTGTATTTCAGGGGCTGGCCGAATTAGAGATGTGTGTTCCCTATATGCGTTCTAAAGCCGAATCCTTTGCCAACATTATTGTGGAGAACTCCCTCAATGCCATCATTGCCGTTAATGAGAAAATGATTATTAAGGAATTTAATCCGGCAGTTAAACGAATGTTTGGTGCCGGTAAAGAAATTTTTAAAGGCATGAGCTTAACCGAGCTGTTTGACTGCTCGGATTTTATTGCCACGGCTCAATTTGGTCACAAGATTGTGGGCAAAAGGGTGGAATATTCCCAGTATGGCATCATTACCGAACAAATGATTATTCCGGTGCCTGAACATGGCCTGGTTATTGCCATCATTACCGACGTGACCGCCCATGAACAAAAAAGCCGGGAGCTGCAGCAAATGAAGCTTGAAACTGTGAGCAAAGCAACGGAGATTATTAATAAGCAGATGCAGGTCGCACAAGAGATTGCCGGTTTGCTGGGAGAAACTACAGCGGAAACAAAATCGGCGCTGTTGGAAATGATTATGTTAATTAAAAGCAAGGGTGACATGTAATGCAGCGGCTTCATGCCGAGGTCGGCTTAGCCCAATTATCTAAAGTCGGTGAAGAATTATGCGGTGATAATGTTGACATTGTCAGAACGCCGGCAGCAACAATTATCGTCATGTCCGACGGGCTTGGCAGCGGTGTCAAAGCCAATATCTTAGCTACCTTGACTACCAAAATTGCTACGGTTATGCTTAAACGCGGCATCCCCCTGGCGGATGTGGTAAACACGATTGCGGAAACACTGCCGGTATGCCGGCAGCGTAAGATTGCCTACTCGACCCTGCATATCATAAAAATTGCTCCGAACGGACAAGCAACGGTTGTCGAGTTTGACTGCCCCGAAACCTTTCTGGTACGTAATGGCAAGGTTCTTAAGTTCCCTACCCATGAGAAGCTGGTAAGCGGCAAGACGATCCGGGAAGGCGAGCTTTGGCTCCAGCCCCAGGATATATTAGTCGCTGTAACCGACGGTGTGCTTCATGCCGGCATTGGCGGCCTGCTCAAATTAGGCTGGGGCTGGAAGGGGGTAGCAGGCCAAATCGAAAGGGAATGTGATGAAACAAGTGATGCTGAAATCATCGGCCAACACCTGATAAATTGTTGTGAAGGCTACTATGTCGGCCGGCCTGGTGACGATTCAACCGCTTTAGTGATAAAAATGCGTTACCCCCAGCAATTGACGTTATTTACCGGACCGCCCGCCGATGCCGGGCGTGACGAAGAGTATGTCACGCGGCTGCTGGCCGAAACGGGAAAAAAAGTGGTCGCCGGCGGGACTACTGCTCAAATCGTCAGTAAAATAAGCAATTGTCCGCTTACGGTGGATTTGACCTGCCAGGACCCGCAGATTCCGCCCATCGGCTATATTGACGGGATCGATTTAGTGACAGAGGGTGTGCTGACGTTGCATGCCGCAGCTGACCGGTTGACAATGACGAAAAACCTGCGCAGTACCCATAAGAAAGATGGGGCTACCTTATTGGCCAAATTGCTGCTGGCGGCTGACAAAATTAAGATTTTTGCCGGTTTGGCCGTTAATCCGGCTCACCAGAATCCAGGTTTTCCGCTGCAGATGAATATCAAATCCCAGGTACTGAAAAAATTAAAAGCCGTATTAGAAGCTAAAGGCAAAGAGGTAGTCATTGAGTGGATTTAAAAATGAGCTTTGCCAATACCTGACTATTATGTTACAATATTGGCGATTCACATAGTCTGAGAGGAGTATTACAATGTCGGGACATTCAAAATGGGCCAATATAAAACACAAAAAAGGCAAAATGGATGCCGTTCGCGGCAAGGTTACTACCAAGATTGGCCGTGAAATTACGATTGCCGTAAGACTGGGCGGCTCTGACCCTACAGGTAACATGCGTTTAAAACTGGCGCTGCAAAAAGCAAAAGAAAACAATATTCCGAAAGAGAATATTCAACGGGCAATTCAAAAAGGCGCGGGAGCCCTTGAAGGCAGTAATTATGAAGAAATAAGCTATGAAGGCTATGGACCCGGCGGGGTTGCTATCATGGTTGAGGCCATGACTGACAATCGTAACCGGACGGCTGCCGATGTAAGACATCTGTTTGCGAAATTTGGCGGTAATCTTGGTGAGTCCGGGTGCGTTGCCTGGATGTTTAAACAAAAGGGGATATTTATTATTGAGCAGGACGGGCTTAATGAAGAAGAGTTGATGCTCCTGGCGCTGGATGCAGGGGCCGAGGATTTTGAGGCGGTTGACAGTCAGTTTGAAATAACGACAGCCCCTGATGATTTTGAAAAGGTGCAGGCAGCGTTAGAAGAAAATAATATAAAAACAGTGGTTGCCCGCATCACCATGGTGCCGGAAACGGCAACCAGTCTGGCCGGCGATGAGGCGGCAAAGATGATGAAGCTTCTGGATGCCCTTGAAGATCATGATGATCTTCAGGAAGTATATACCAACTTTGATATTCCTGAAGATATGGAAGATTAATTGAGCAGGCTGCAGCCTGCTTATTATTTTGACGTTTAAATTGCAGGCGGGTATAATTTTTGTATAATTTGGAAAAAATACTGGCAACACTAAAGAAAGGAGTGTTGTCTAAATGTCGTTTAAAAATTTATTTGACAAAATTTCCGCGCTTCGCCCTGCCAAGTGGCTTAGCAAACCGGTATGTCTCCGGCCGGTTGTGATTGGCGGCCTAATTTTATTATTATCTGGCATCGGTTATTATGTGTTCCAGGTAAATGATGGCGGCAGCCTGCTGGTTCCGCCCCCAGAGAGTGAAGTTGTAAAACAGGATGGAAAAATTAAAATTTCCGCTGCTACAGATATAATCCAAAAAATCACGTATACAAAATGCAATGACCAGGAAATCTTTAAAACGAAGCCGCCTGACAATTTAGTGGGTCTTAATTTCAACCAGGTGCAAAGAATCTATAATGGCTGGTCAATTGAGAAGTTTGATACCAAAGAGATTGAAATGTCGCTGAAGGTGGATAGCCTGTGCCGCGAACATGCCAATAATATGTTTATTGGCATCAAGGACGACAAAGTAACGGTTTTCTACGGTGTACCCGGTCCTAAAGCCATTGTTAAGGAAATGACTAAAATACCGGTTACGGCACTAATGCCGCAGGATGTCCAGGAATTACGGCAGGGCCTGGTGGTACAGTCCAAAGAGGAGTTATTAAAAACATTAGAAGGAATGCAGGCCCGATAAAGAGAGGGAAACCTCTCTTTTTGCTTTTTTTAACAGGATAATGACCAAAAGCTGTCGAATATAACGGAGAAAAAGGGGGCAGCAAATGATAGCATTAGGAATCGACCCCGGCACAGCGATCTGTGGTTATGGATTGGTCGAGGCACAAGGCAGCAGAATAAGAGCGCTTACCTATGGTGTTGTTGAAACTACGCCGGACATGGCGGGCGCGATGCGGCTGAAGAAAGTTCACCAGGAGATTGATCTGCTTATTAAGCAATATAACCCGGATATTATGGGTGTTGAGCAATTATTTATGAATAAGAATGTACGGACGGTCATGGCGGTGGGCCAGGCCCGGGGGGTTATCCTCCTGGCGGCAGCGCAAAATGCCCTGAAACTGGCCGAATACACACCCTTGCAGGTAAAACAGGCTGTTACCGGGTATGGAAAAGCGACTAAGGAACAAGTAATCTATATGACGCAGCGATTGTTGAATTTACCCGGCAAACCGCATCCGGATGATGCTGCCGACGCCCTGGCAGTGGCCATTTGCACGATCCACTGCGGGAATATAAACAGGATGAGGATAACAAATGATAGGTTATGTTAAAGGCATAGTTACTCATTTATTTGCCGATTATTGTTTTGTTGATGTCCAGGGGATTGGCTACCGGCTGTTTATTCCCCATTCAACCAGGCAAAAGCTGGTAACCGGCCAGCCGGCTACCTTATTTACTTATCTGAACGTACGGGAGGATGCATTAACCTTACATGGCTTTTACACGCAGGCAGAATATGAGCTATTCCTGCACCTGATTTCGGTATCCGGGATTGGACCCAAGGTGGCTGCCGGTGTTTTATCAGCGATTACACCGCCTAATTTCCAGGCTGCCATTAGTGCCAATAATGCGGCCATACTGACAAAATTACCTGGTATCGGTAAAAAGACGGCGGAACGGATCATCCTGGAATTAAAAGATAAAATGGGTATTGGTGCTGAGTTTAATGCCGGTTCTCCCGGGCAACAAACCACTGATCCGGCCCTGCAGGGGGATATCCTGCAGGAGACTGTCCAGGCACTGGCGGCCCTGGGCTACAGCCAGGCCGAAACAATCCCGGTTATTAAAAAGGTGTATGAACGGGAAGTAAGCACCCAGGCAGAGTTGTCGCTGGAGCATTTGCTCAGGCTTACATTAAAGGAATTTGGCCGGAGGTAACGTGGGAGGTATCAAGCTGGTGGAAGAACGTGTTATGGAGCCCGGCGAGCTGGAGGTTGACTCATGGCAGTATAGTCTGCGGCCCCGGCGCCTAGTCGAATATATTGGCCAGGATCAGGTAAAAAATAATCTCTCAATATTTGTTCAGGCCGCACTGGCCAGAGGCGAAGCGCTTGACCATGTATTGTTATACGGTCCGCCCGGCCTGGGGAAAACTACCCTGGCGGGCATCGTCGCCAACGAACTTGGCGTTAATTTCCGGATTACATCAGGTCCGGCGATTGAGCGCCCTGGTGACCTGGCTTCATTGCTAACCAATCTGGGCGAGAAGGATGTACTGTTTATTGACGAGATCCACCGCCTGTCCCGGGTGGTAGAAGAAGTTTTGTATTCAGCAATGGAAGATTATGCCCTTGACATTATTATTGGCAAAGGCCCGTCGGCCCGCTCCATTCGTCTGGATTTACCCAAATTTACGCTGATCGGGGCGACAACCAAAGCCGGCGCTCTGGCGGCACCGCTGCGTGACAGATTTGGGGTAATTTGTCGTCTGGAGTATTATAAAGCAGAGCATTTGGTATGTATCGTCAACAGAGCCGCTGAAATTCTTAAAGTAGACATTGAACCGCGGGGGGCGCAGGAGATTGCCCGGCGTTCACGCGGCACACCCCGCATTGCCAACCGTCTCCTGAAACGGGTACGTGATTTTGCCCAGGTAACCAGTAATGGCATCATCACCGATGCCCTGGCCGACAAAGCGCTGGAACTGTTAGAAGTAGATAAGCGCGGTCTCGATAAAACCGACCGAAACATGCTGGCCGCTATTATTAAAAAGTTTAACGGCGGGCCGGTTGGCCTGGATACCCTGGCTGCGGCCATTAGTGAGGAAACAGAGACGATTGAAGATGTATATGAACCGTTTTTGCTGCAAATGGGTTTTATTGCCAGGACGCCGCGGGGGCGGATAGCCACGCCGGCTGCCTATGCGCATCTCAATCTTGCCTATGATGAGAAAAATAATTCCCAGGAAAAATTGTGGTAGGTGACGAAAGGTTATGCGTATGCTGCTGCATGTTTGTTGCGGACCTTGTTCCGTATTTCCCCTACAGCATTTACAGGAAAAATACCCCGGCGGTCAGATAACCGGCTACTTTTACAACCCTAATATTCATCCGTACAAAGAGTTTGCCAGGCGTTTGGACACGCTCAAAAATTTTGCCGGCAAAATAGGTCTCGATAATCTGGTTATTGATGAAAGCTATCCACTGGAAGAGTTTTTGCGGCAGGCGCTGACGGCAGCGGCCGGCCGCTGCCGGTATTGTTATGACCTCAGGCTGCTGCAAACGGCCCGCTATGCCAAACTGCATGGTTTTGACTGTTTCAGCACAACGCTGTTAGTCAGCCCTTACCAACAGCACGAATTAATAAAAGCAGCCGGTGAAAGCGCCGCCAGGACGGAGGGGATTGATTTCTGCTATCAGGATTTTCGCCCCGGCTGGCAGGAGGGCGTCAGAATAAGCCGGGAGCTTGAGATGTACCGCCAGCCCTACTGTGGCTGTGTGTTAAGCGAAAGAGACCGGTATTGCAAACCGGTCAGGGGGCACAACTGATGCCCGGAGGCTTTGATTCGTTCGGCAAGCTGCTGATGGTGACAGGGGCTGTGCTGCTTGTTGCCGGCCTGGTATTTCATTTTGGCGGCAAATTTTTGAGTCTGGGCCGGCTGCCGGGCGATATACATATTGAACGCGGTAATTTCAGCTTTCACTTTCCCCTGGTAACTTCTATTCTACTGAGCATTATTGTGACAATCATCCTGAACCTGATAACAAGAAAATAGCGGTGGAGGTATGCGAGTGCCTAAATTTATGTTAAAATGGATAATGTTTGTTATTTTCTTATTGTTGCCCTTAGCCGGTTATACGCACTCAGCCGATACCGGGCCCGAGGCCGACGTAGCGTTTTTTGAGCCAAGCCTGCGGGTGGGAATTGTAATTAATCAGCCCAGTGTCCAGATTTCCGCCGCGGCAAATTTTGACCTGACTGATTCTGCAACAGGGAAAGTATTGTTTGCTTTCCGCGCCGGGGATAAGGTCACTATAGCCGCCCAGGAGAAGACCCTTAGTGTTAACGGGGCGGCGGTCGCGGCCAAGGGCTTCGGGGTTGTTGTCAGGAAAAATGAAGCTTTGGAGGCCGGCGAGCAGCTGGCACAGGTTAATAATCGCCGCTACCGGGGCGGCCTCAGTATTCACCGCACAGCAGGCCAAACGGGGTTGACGGTGGTCAACACGCTGCCGGTGGAGCAATATTTGTACGGGGTTATTAAGAATGAGATCTCGCCCGCATGGCCGCTGGAGGCGGTAAAGGCGCAGGCGGTCGCTGCCCGCACCTATGCCCTGGCTAATTATAATAAGCATAAAGCCGATGGGTTTGATGTATGTTCGACAACTGACTGCCAGGTATACGGGGGCCGGGAAAGTGAAGACCCCCGGTCGCTGGCCGCGGTAGATGCAACCCGCGGCTTGGTAGTGAAACACAGCGGCAAATTAATCACCGCTTATTTTCACAGCAGCTCCGGGGGCTATACCGAAAATAGCGAGAATGTCTGGTCCACACCGTTGCCTTATTTGCGCGGGGTGGTGGGGTACGATCAGAACTGCCCTAACTTTACCTGGGAGAAGCGGCTGACCGCGGCTGAGTTTAATCAGGCAATCAGTAAAGCCGGTTACAACATTGGCAGCTTACAGGCCATCGAACTGTCCCCGCTTGCCAAGCCGCCGGTCGTCGGCGCTGACCGGGGCATATCCGGCCGGGTAAAAACGGTCCGGCTGCGGGGAAGCAACGGCAGTGCAGAAATATCAGGAACACAGTTGAGAAGTATGCTGGAACTGAAAAGTACATTATTTGATATTCGTATACCGGCTGCGGGAGCCAAAGCATTGCTGCCGGCTGTCAACGCCGATAAGAAAAAAAGGCCGTCGTCCCGCAAAAAAAACCGGCAGGCAGCCCCGCTTGATCCTAATATCCGCACATTAAGCGGCAGGCCCGATGAGGCGGTTGTAATTACCGGCTCCGGCTGGGGCCATGGGATTGGCTTGTCCCAATGGGGGGCCAAAGCGATGGCGGAGCAGGCCCCGCCTGACAATACCGAATATTTTAAGGATATATTGCAACACTACTACCAAGGGGTACAAGTCAAAAAAGCCTATTTATAGGCCATAATACTTCATCACCCTCAAAACCAATGATAGATTGTGCATCTTTTTGCGCACTGCTTCGTTGTCGTCGCCTTACATATAGCCGATATGCGCGGTTCCTCCGCCTTGCATTGCAAAAAAATCTGCGCAATCTATTCCATCGGTTTTAAGACAGATGAAGTACTAATGAGGGAGTTATATGCTGGTTTCAGATTTTGCTTACTATTTGCCGGAGGAATTAATTGCCCAACACCCGGTAGAGCCGCGCGACCAATCCCGGCTGCTGCTGCTGGACAGGCAGACCGGGCGGATTGAACATAAACAGTTTTTTAACCTGCCGCAATTTTTACAACCAGGGGATACCCTGGTTTTTAATGATACCCGGGTAATTCCAGCCAGGCTGCTGGGGGTTAAGCCCGAAACCGGGGGTAAAATTGAGGTCTTTTTATTAAACCGGACAACAAAAGATGAGTGGGAAGTGCTAGTCAAACCCGGTAAACGGGCCAAACCGGGAACGGTTATTGAATTTGGTTCGGCCTTACGGTGTGAAGTGGTGTCTGCTACTGAATTTGGCGGCCGTATTGTCAGGTTTGATTATCAGGGGATTTTTGAAGAAATCCTTGATGTGCTGGGGGAGACGCCTTTGCCGCCGTATATCAAAGCCCGGCTGACAGATAAAGAACGTTATCAGACTGTCTATGCCCGGGAGCGGGGATCGGCTGCGGCCCCTACCGCCGGGCTTCATTTTACTCGCGGCCTTATGGAAAAACTCCGGGCTATGGGGGTTAATCTGGCTTTTGTTACTCTGCATGTGGGGCTGGGGACGTTCCGGCCGGTAGCGGTGGAAAATATTACCGACCATGTAATGCATAAAGAGTATTATTCGGTACCGGCCGCAACGGCTATGGTTGTGAATAATACCCTGGCGGCAGGCAACAGGGTGATTGCCGTCGGCACCACCGCCGTGCGGACCTTGGAGACGGCCGGGGGGAACGGCCGTCTGGAGCCTGGCAGCGGCTGGACGGAGATATTTATTTACCCCGGTTATAAGTTTAACATTGTTAAAGCGATGATCACCAATTTTCACCTTCCCCAATCGACCCTGTTGATGCTGATCAGCGCCCTGGCCGGGCGGGAGAACATTTTTAACGCGTACCGGGAAGCTGTCGATAAGCGGTATCGTTTTTTCAGCTTTGGTGACGCCATGTTTATTATCTGATTTTTTGTTGGAGGTGCCGTCTATGGCTATTACCTATGAATTGATCAAGCGCTGCCCGCAAACGGGGGCTAGGGCAGGCCGGCTTTATACACCGCATGGCGTGTTTGATACGCCTATTTTTATGCCTGTCGGCACCCAGGCCACGGTGAAAGCCATGTCACCTGATGAGCTTAAGGCGATGGGGGCCGGCATAATCCTGAGCAATACCTACCATTTATATTTGCGCCCAGGCCATGACCTGGTTGCCGAAGCCGGGGGCCTGCACAAATTTATGCAGTGGGACCGCGGCATCCTGACTGACAGCGGCGGTTTTCAGGTATTCAGCCTGGGGCCGCTGCGCAAGATAACCGAGGAGGGAGTGACCTTTCGCTCACATATTGACGGGTCTAAGCACTTTCTCTCGCCGGAAAAAGCGGTTGAGGTACAAATGGCGCTCGGCGCTGATATCATCATGGCTTTTGATGAGTGTGTTCCCTATCCGGCTGACCATGCCTATGCCCGGCAGTCTACAGAGCGCACCACACGGTGGGCTGAACGCTGCCGGCAGGCCCATACCCGTAAAGATCAGGCCTTGTTTGGCATTGTTCAGGGCGGGATGTATAAGGACCTCCGGTCATTAAGTGTCACAGACCTTATTTCCCTGAATTTTCCCGGCTATGCGGTTGGTGGCCTTAGTGTCGGCGAACCCAAACCGCTGATGTATGAAATGCTGGAACATACCGTACCTTTGCTGCCGGCAAATAAGCCCCGCTATTTAATGGGGGTAGGTACGCCTGATTGTCTGCTGGAAGGAGTTATGTACGGCATTGATATGTTTGACTGTGTGTTTCCGACCCGGGTGGCGCGCAATGGTACAGTCATGACCAGCCGTGGCCGCCTGGTTGTTAAAAACGCTGAATTTGCCCGGGATTTCCAGCCGCTTGATCCGGACTGCGGCTGCTACACCTGCCGGAACTTTTCCCGGGCTTACATCAGGCATTTATTGAAAACAGAAGAGATTTTCGGCTTGCGGCTGACGACCACGCACAACCTGCATTTCTTATTAAATTTTATGCAGGATATGCGGAAATCGATTCTCGAAGACCGTTTTTTGGCATTCCGGGAAGAGTTTTGGTCCCACTACCGTAAATAATAAAGGATTTATAACAATTGTGTGGAATATACTTCCTAATAAGTAACAGGAGGTGATTTTATAATGCCGGCGTTTTCACCCGAAACTATGCAAGCCATTCAGGCTTCATGGCCAATTGTTTTAATGGGCGTTATTTTCTATTTTTTATTGTACCGTCCACAAAAGAAAGAACAGAAGCGTCGCCAGGAATTGTTAAGCAATCTGAAAAAAGGCGAGCGTATTGTGACAATTGGCGGACTATACGGTACTATTACTGCACTGAATGAAAAAATTGTAACAATAAAAATTGCAGATAAAGTTGAAGTTGATGTGTCGCGTACTGCCGTCAGCCACCATCAAAATCAGCCTAAGCCCTAATAAGATTGCTGACATTAAGATTTTACACCTAAGGACTTGGTATAAAACCAAGTCTTTTCTTAAGGGAGGGAAAAGCAGCGTGGAAATAAATAAAAATGCCAAAATGGAAATGCGGAAAAGCATTTTAGCTGTCAGACGGGGCCTGACCCGGGAGGAGGTTGCCGCCGGCAGTAAACGCTTTGCTGAGCATCTTTGTGACTGGCCGGTATATAAAGCTGCGAAAAATATTATGCTATATCTGGCAATGCCCGATGAGCCCCATCTGGAGCAGGTGATCACACACGCACTGGCGGCCGGTAAAACAGTGTGTGTGCCGCATATGCGCGAGACCAGGGGGTTGATGGACGCGGCCATTATTGCGGATCTTAATGATTTGGTTGTAGGTCAGTTTAACCTTCTGACCCCTAATCCGTCAACCTTAAAACTGCTGGAGCCAGGTGAACTTGACCTTATCGTGGTCCCCGGCGTGGCCTATGACAAGGCAGGACGCCGGTTAGGGATGGGCGCCGGCTATTATGACCGCTTTTTGCTCAAAGCAAATAAAGCCGAACTTATCGGTGCGGCCTGGGCAGCGCAAATTTTAGCAACGGTACCGACTGACGAGCATGACCGGCCAGTCAATTATTTACTTACTGAAGATGGCATATTTACGTGCAGGGAAGGCACAATGTAATTAACTGCATTTGCCTTGGATCTGCCATTAATTTAAAATGGCTACGAGATATTCAGGACAGGCAAAAGCTGATTTTTTTGATAAACGGAGGAATAAGCTATGTCAGCAGCAACAATTGAGCAATCCCTTACTGTTGCCCAGTTAAAAGCAGACCATGAAGTAAACGTTTATCTTACCCGCAGCACCCAATATCTCGGCAGCCTCGGCTTTACCGAGCACGGTCTCAGACATGCCGGCATTGTTTCGGCCTTAGCCTATAAGGTATTACAAGAACTGGACTATCCGGCACGGGAGTGCGAACTTGCGGCCATTGCCGGTTATCTTCATGATATCGCTAATATGATTAACCGGTATAATCACGGCGGCTCCGGCGCCATCATGGCCTATTCCATCCTTAGCCGCATGGGAATGCCGCCGGAGGAGATTGCCTTAGTCATTTCAGCAATCGGCAATCATGAGGAAGAGCGCGGCAATGCCGTCAACCATGTTGCCGCCGCCCTGATCCTGGCTGATAAATCTGATGTTCACCGGGCGCGCGTGACCAATCGTGACTTTGCTAAATTTGAAATTCACGACAGAGTCAACTATGCAGCCGAAAGCAGTAAGCTGCTGGTTGATAAAACTTCCCGCACCGTAACCTTGTATGTTAATATTGACATGGAAATCTGCCCGGTCATGGAATATTTTGAAATTTTTTTACAACGTATGGTTATGTGCAGACGGGCGGCCGAATTTTTAGCCTGCCGTTTTAAACTTGTTATTAATAATTATGATTTGCTGTAGCCAACGCTGCCGCACATAAGAACATAAGTAAGATTGGGGGAACTATCTTTGAGGTGGGGAAATTTTAGTAAATTTCTGTTTGTTGTTCTGGCAATCCTCGCTGTTACAGGGTTGTATATGAAGCCACTGGCCCTGTCAATTAAACAAGGGCTTGACCTGCAGGGCGGCACCCATGTTGTGCTGGAGGCTTCGGATACCCCCGAGGCAGTAGTTAACGATGATGCCATCAAGCGGGTTGTTCATATTATTGAACGCCGGATTAATGAACTGGGGCTGACTGAGCCAATTGTCCAGCGGCAGGGGGATCGCAGAATTATTGTCGAACTGCCGGGTGTGAAAGATCCTGAGCAAGCCATTGAAATGCTGGGCAGAACAGCATTAATGGAGTTTCAGGATGAAAGCGGTGCCGTAGTTATGACCGGTAAGGACTTGAAGGATGCTAAAGCCCAGATTGATCAAGGCGGCCAAAAATTAGTATCGATAGAATTTACCGATGAAGGTGCCAAAAAATTTGCCGAGGTGACTGCCAAAAATGTTGGTAAACATATTGCTATCTTATTGGATAAGCAGATTTTGACCAACCCGGTTGTTCAGGAAGCAATTCCCAATGGCCAGGCTGTTATCTCCGGCAACCGCAGCATTGAAGAGGCGGAACGGCTGGCAATCCTGCTCCGGTCAGGCGCATTGCCGGTTAAGGTGGATATACTGGAAACAAGAACTGTTGGTCCCAGTCTGGGTGAAGACTCTAAGATCAAAAGCATGCAGGCCTTTGTGATCGGCATTGTTTCCATTGTTATCTTTATGCTGATTTTTTACCGGGTTTCCGGTTTTGTCGCTAATATAGCATTAGTTTTATATGTGCTGCTGTTATTAGTTGCGTTAAAGATGCTTAACGCAACGTTAACGCTGCCGGGTATCGCCGGGATAATCCTGTCAATGGGCATGGCCGTTGATGCCAATGTGCTGATATTCGAACGCTTTAAGGAAGAATACCGCAATGGCAAAACGCTGCGAGCGGCCATGGATGCCGGCTTTAGCCGGGCTTTTTCCACAATTGTGGATTCCAATATAACGACAATGATTGCCGCGGTCGTCCTGTTTTTCATGGGGACCGGCCCGATTAAGGGCTTCGCCGTTACCTTAGGGATAGGGATTGCATTGAGTATGTTTACGGCCGTTACGGCGACCCGGTTTATCCTAAGAATGCTTATCCATGCCAATGTAATCAAAAACGGCAAGTTTTTCGGGGCGTAGGGGGGAGAGAAAGATATGAAATTCGATATTGTTAGCAGACGCAGATGGTGGTTTCTGATCTCTTTTATCATCCTGCTCCCTGGCCTGATCTCCATGGTGATGCAAGGGTTTAACCTTGGCATTGATTTTACCGGCGGCACGCTGCTTGACCTGAAGTTTGCCCGCCCGGTCTCAGTGGCCGAGGTCCGGGAGGTGCTTAAGGACTATCAGCTGGAAGGAAGCACCATTCAACTGGCGCTGACAGGCTCGGAAGAACAATCAAATAATGTATTTGTTCGGTCCCATGTGCTTAGTGAAGAGGAGCGCCGGCAGGTACTTGCCGGTTTTGAAACCAAAATCGGGGCCTTTGAGGTCCTGCGAGTCGAAAAGGTAGGAGCCGTAATTGGTTCAGAGCTTACCCAGCAGGCTGTGATTGCCCTGATTATTTCCTGGGCGCTCATGATTGTTTATATAAGCTACCGCTTTGAATTTAAATTTGCCGTTGCCGGGATTGCAGCCCTGGTTCATGATGTGTTCATCGTCTTGGGGATTTTCTCGCTGCTGCATATCGAGATTGATGCTTCTTTCGTGGCGGCGCTGCTGACTATTGTTGGCTATTCCATTAATGATACCATCGTTATTTTCGACCGCATCAGAGAAAACCTGCGAACCTATAAGAAAAGCGACAATCTTGAGGAACTTGTCAACCGCAGCATCTGGCAGACGATGACCCGCTCGATCTACACTTCTGTAACCGTATTGTTTGCGACCGGGGCGCTATATCTGTTTGGCGGCGAGACCACGAAAAATTTCTCGCTGGCCCTGTTAATCGGTTTTACCTGCGGCACCTATTCTTCAATATTCAACGCCAGTCAGATCTGGGTTGAATGGAAGCTGCGCGAAGACTGGCGCCGGCTGGAAATGAAAACAAAAGGCGTTAAGTAACCAAAAGCCTGAGGCCGAAGATGCCTCAGGCTTTTTTGCACCATTACCGCACCTCTGCAATATCATATAAGCAAGGCAGGGGGCGATTATATGGGGGTTATACTACCGGCTTTGTCGCTGGCCATTGTGCATATCGCCGGTGACAATATAGCTGTTGTGCCGGCGATGGCCGCGTTGCTGGGCAATGGGATTTACGCCACTGTATTTTTGGCATATATGATATTTGGCTCAGTGGTGGCAGGCGTATCGGCCTGGATCGGGGTAAAGAGCGGCCGGGAATTGACAGCAGTAGTTAAACGGTTGTTAGGTATACAGGGCAAACGGGTATTGGCACTCGTTGTCCTAGCAGTGTCACTGCCTGCCAGCGCCTTAACCGGCGGGTATTTTGCCGGCCATTTACTGGAGAGCCTGACCGGCTTGCCCTACATAGCGGCTGTTCCCCTGTGCATAGCCGGCTGCTCCCTGCTGGCAGTCGGCTATGGCCGGGAGGTACTGCGGCTTTCTAACTATTTAGCGCTCTTATTTATTCCGGCAACAGGTGTTATGCTGGTAATGCTGTTGGACAGTATTCAGATAACCTCCTTTGCCCACATAATGTCACTGGAGCATATCAGCTGGACGCTGGTATTGGCGCTTATCGGTTATAACGCCTGCGGCATGCGCTCGGCACTGGTAGTAGAAACCGGAGCTTATTTTGCGCCGCAGAACTATACCGGCGTTTACCTTGCCGTCCTGGCTAAATTTTTTGAAGGTCTTTTTACGCTGCTGCTGGCCCATTTGGCATTGGTCGGTGGCACCGGGGCGCTGATGCCGCTGCCGGCGGTTGCCGGTCAGATTTTTGTCCCCTGGCTGGCAATTGTCTTTAACAGTGTGTTATTGTGTATCTTCATCAATACGATGGTGCCGGCCATGCTCGTTAATGCCAAACAGCTTAGTATCCTGACCAAACTGAAGTTATGGCCGGCATTGGCGGCAGCCGGGCTGCTGATTTGGGGCGGCAGCTTTATTAGCCTGGATCTGATGCTCCGGTTTATGAGCGGTACCGGGCTGGTTATGATTGTTTTTATTTGTTTTATTGCGTATGTTTTACATAAACAGGAAGACAACAAGTAACAATAACGGTACTGGTATTATTTTTGCGAAACGGGGTACATCATTGTTGGCGGTTAAGTTTATAGTAACATTTATTATGCTGGCAGGCCTCTTAAGTACTGTTTCTGTTCGGCTGCCCGGAACACTGATCATCTTGCTGGGGGCAATTTTATATGGTGCAGCTACTGGTTTTCTGACTTTCACGCCGTGGCTTACTGCGTTTTTGCTGGTATTGGCAATAACAGCAGAGCTGGGCGGGAGGGCGCTGCGCATATATCTAACGCGGGATCTGCCGGTTTCCCGGGTATTTAGTGTTAACAGCGCAGTTACCCACATTGCCGGTATGCTGGCCAGCGATGCTTTACTCGGCCCGCTACTGGGACTGGCAGCCTGGGAGATCATTGCCGGAAAAACACTTCTTCCCCGCAGTGATCAGGTTTTAAAGGTACTGTCCCGGCTGACAGGAGTAGCTGTGCTTAGATTCGTCTGCGGGGCTGTCATGATTGCTCTCATTAATTTATATATTTTTGTGTAATTTTACTGAAGATTACAGGCCTTCGCCTGTTTTTACTTTTTATTTGACTGTTTACATCGACGGTAGAGGATTATTAGGCTTTTTCCGAGAATATTACCATATAAACAAATTGTGAGTGTGATGGATGATGTGGAATTTATTATTTGCCTTTATTTTTGCATTATTGGTGGCCGTGTTTGCTGTGCAAAATTCGCTGGCGGTTACGGTAAGTTTTTTGGTCTGGAGTTTTCAAACCTCGTTGGTCATTATCATTTTGGGTTCAGCTGCTTTTGGGGCATTGACCATTTTGTCCTTGTCGATGCTTGTCCAGTTCCGGCTTAGACGTACTCTGCGTAAATGCCAGCAGGCCCAGCAACTGACGGAAGCTGAGAATCGCGAACTACGGGCCAGCCAGGGCGCACAGGCAGAAACTCAGGCAAACAGCGAGTAGATTTTACCGGTAAAGTTGCAAAATATTGTCTGGTATACTACAATTATCTAGGATACGGTTACGGAGGTCTTTACTTATTTTATGGCTAGGCTTAGAAAAGTATGGAGGCTGCTTCCGGTTAAACCTGAACTTGCAAGTGAGCTCAGCCGGAAACTGAATATATCAAAGTTTATTGCCCAAGCGTTAATCAACCGCGGCGTTACCAATGAAACTGCCGCCACGGAATTTCTACATGCCGGGACCGAGTATATCACCGATCCCTACCTGCTAAAGGGCATGCAAACTGCGGTCATACGCATTAGGCGAGCCATCGATCAACAAGAAAAGATTACCGTTTACGGGGATTATGATGTCGATGGTATTACAGCCTGTGCGATCGTATATAAAACATTAACCCGCCTGGGTGCTGCTGTGGAATATTATATCCCGGACCGGCAAAGCGAAGGTTATGGACTTAATGATGCCGCTTTAACGAACCTCATAGCAACCGGCACGAAACTTGTTATTACCGTTGACTGCGGGGTTAGTGCAGTACAAGAGGTACTTGCTGCCGCCGGTAAACTGGATATAGTGATAACCGATCATCACCAGCCGCCACCCGAACTGCCGGCAGCGGTGGCCATTATTAATCCTAAACAGACGGATTGTATGTATCCGGAAAAAAATTTAGCCGGAGTCGGCGTTGCTTTTAAATTATGTCAGGCATTATGGCAATATTATAACAGGACAGACAGTACGTTCCATGATTACCTTGATATTGTGGCAATTGGTACAATTGCCGATATTGTACCCTTGACTGGCGAGAACCGGGTTTTGGTCAAAACCGGGTTAACCCAGCTGGCGGCTACTGAAAACACTGGTATTACAGCTTTGCTCGCCGTTTGCGGCTTAGCAGGCAAGCCTGTTGACAGCGGGAGCGTGGGGTTTGTCGTTGCGCCGCGGCTCAATGCCGTAGGCCGTGTCAGCCAGGCTGCAGCCGGTGTGGATCTTTTGACTACAGATGATCCGGACAAGGCCCGCAAGCTGGCCACCCTCTTAGATGAGGAGAATGCTGCCCGGCAGGCAATAGAAAAGACGATTTTGGCTAAAGCGGAAGAACAACTGGCAACAATGGATACAGCACAAGCGAAGGTGCTGGTACTGGCCGGCGAGGAATGGCATTCGGGCGTTATCGGGATTGTGGCCTCACGGTTAGTAGAAAGATATTATAAACCGGTGGTCATGATCAGCATCCGCGAGGGTTGCGGCAAAGGCTCGTGCCGCAGCATACCGGCCTTCGATATGTATGAAGCATTAACCCAGTGTTCTGATTTGTTAACCCAGTTTGGCGGGCACCGGCAGGCGGCAGGGCTGACGGTGCCGGCTGAAAATATTGCGGGGCTGCGCGAACGTTTAGCTGCTATCGCCGCGGCCAGTCTGTCGGCCGCCGATTATATTCCTGTCCTCAAAATCGACTCCTGTGTGCCGCTTACAGAAATAACTGCGGCCTTTATTGAACAGTTGACCTGCCTGGAGCCTTACGGTTTCGGTAATCCCAGCCCGGTATTTGCCTGCCGGAATATTCAATTAGGCGAGAAAAGGCTTGTGGGACAGCAGGGCCGCCACCTGAAGCTTAAGCTGAATCATGTCGCCGTTAATGACGTTATTGCCTGGAACCAGGGAGAATTAGCCGACAGTTTGGCCTGTAACAATGATATAGACTTAGTTTTTGTACCTAAATATAATGAATGGCAGGGACAAAAAAAACTGCAATTGACAGCACATGATGTGCGGCCGTCGAATGCCGGGGCCGCTAAAGAAATTCTGGATAAGATAGCGCCTGACCGGGACTGCATTAAGTTTGTTTACTTAACTGTTAAAGAGTGTAATAAACAGGGGCACACCCGTTTATCCGCCGCTGATATTGCGAAAGCTGTTTTTAAAAATTATAAATGTGTAATACCGGAGCACGTTATTGGTATGGCAATAACGGTGCTGACAGAATTAGGCCTGCTTTCCCTGCAGTTACAAAATGACAGCGCCCCTGAGTTGATTATTGAGCCGGCGCCAGCAAAAAAACTGGAGCTGACCGACTCAGCTGCGTTTCGTGAAAGTCAAAGAATACGCCAGGAGTATTTGGCTCAGCATATTTAGGTTTTGAGGGAGGTTCAGCGATGGATCTACGGGAGAAAATTAGAAATATACCTGATTTCCCGCACCAAGGAGTTCAATTTAAGGATATTACTACCTTACTTAAGGATGGAAAAGCGTTTCGGGTTGCCATTGACCGGCTGGCATACCACTACCGGGATAAACAGATTAATGTGGTGGTTGGGCCGGAAGCCAGGGGCTTTGCCATTGGTGCGCCGTTGGCTTATGTACTGGGGTCAGGGTTTGTGCCTATCCGCAAACCGGGTAAACTGCCGGCGGAAATCATCAGCCAGACCTATTCCCTCGAATACGGCCAGGATGCTCTTGAGATCCACAAAGACGCCATCGAACCGGACAGCAGGGTTTTAATCGCCGATGATCTGCTGGCAACCGGCGGTACTACCCTGGCAACAGTCAAGATGATTGAAGAATTAGGCGGGAAAGTTGTCGGACTGGCATTTTTAATTGAATTATTGTTTTTAAACGGACGTACAAAACTGGATGGGTATGTCATTAACTCACTGGTTCAATATTAATTGAATTAACCATAGAATATGATATATATCTAGCAGCAGCAACAGGATATGAGGTGAGGCATGGGCAGTGATGTGCAAGCTAAAAAAAAGCCAAATATTGAAGATATAATCGCCAAGATCAAAGCCAATCATCCTGATGCCCCATTACAGATGGTTGAGAAAGCCTACCAGTTGGCTTATAATTCTCATGCTGGTCAACTTAGAGTCTCAGGTGAAGAGTATATCTGCCATCCGTTAGGGGTTGCCAATATTCTGGCCGATCTACAGATTGATGCGGTTACGATTAGTGCCAGTTTGCTGCATGATGTGGTGGAAGATACGGATGTCACTTTGGAAAAACTGGAAAAAGAATTCGGCAAAGAGGTTGCCATGCTTGTGGATGGCGTTACTAAGCTAAGCCGGATTGAGTATAAATCCAAAGAGGAACAACAGCTGGAAAACTACCGGAAGATGTTTTTAGCCATGGCCAAAGATATCAGGGTGGTGCTGATAAAACTTGCAGATCGATTGCATAATATGAGAACCCTTAAATATATGTCGCCCCACAAGCAGCAGGAAATATCCCGGGAAACCCTGGAAATTTTCGGGCCGCTGGCCCATCGCCTGGGGATGTCTAATATCAAGTGGGAGTTAGAGGATTTATCGTTCCGGTTTTTAGAACCTGATAAGTACTATCGGCTGGTTGAACAGGTTAAGCAAAAGCGTAAGGAACGGGAACGAATTGTTACGGAAGCGATTGCGCTGATGGTAGAGCGGCTGGAAGCGGTTGGAATTGCTGCAGAAATCCAAGGCCGGCCTAAACATTTTTATAGTATTTATAAGAAAATGAAGAAAAACCACAAGCAGGATGTCAGCGAGATTTATGATTTATCCGCCATCCGTATTGTCGTGGATTCTGTAAAAGACTGTTATGGCGCCTTAGGCGTTGTTCATACCCTGTGGAAGCCATTGCCTGGCAGATTTAAAGACTATATCGCTATGCCGAAATCAAATGGTTACCAGTCCTTGCATACAACCGTTATCGGCCAGTCGGGCCAGCCACTGGAGATTCAGATCCGCACGTTAGAGATGCATCGCATTTCCGAATATGGAATTGCCGCGCATTGGCGGTACAAAGAGGGCGGCAAAGGTGCAAATAAAGATACTGATCAAAAATTATCCTGGCTGCGGCAGCTTTTAGAATGGCACCGGGATCTAAGGGACCCGCGCGAATTTATTGAATCGGTAAAAATGGACGTTTTTGCCGACGAAGTGTTTGTGTTTACCCCGCGGGGCGATGTTATTGATCTGCCTGCCGGTTCGGTTCCTATTGATTTTGCCTACCGTATTCACACCGACGTTGGTCATCGTTGTGTCGGTGCCAAAGTCAACGGCAAAATTGTACCGCTTGAGTATAAGCTTAATAACGGCGATATTGTTGAGATTATTACTTCCAAACATAATAACGGCCCCAGCCGGGATTGGCTGAATGTGATTGGCTCATCGGAAACGCGCAATAAAATCAGACAGTGGTTTAAAAAAGAAAAGCGGGAAGAAAATGTTGCCAAAGGCCGGGAAATGATCGAGCGGGAGAGTAAGAAGCTCGGCTATGAATGGCGCGATCTGGTAAAAGGGGACCGCTTAAGCGAGGTTGCTAAAAAATTAAACATTACCAGTGAGGATGACCTGTTTGAAGGCCTGGGTTATGGTGGTGTAACCCTCCATGGTGTTATGTCCAAGCTGATTGAGGCTCACAAAAAAGAATTAAAAAGCACTACACCGCCCGATGTATCGGCAATGCTGGCTGAGCTAAAACCTAAACGGCTCAAAAGTAAAGCCAGTCACGGCATATTAGTAAAGGGCGAATCGGGGCTTATGGTCAGGCTGGCGCGATGCTGTAATCCGCTTCCCGGCGATGTTATCGTAGGGTATATTACGCGGGGACGGGGCGTGTCTGTCCACCGCGACGACTGCCCTAATATTTTGAATAATCCCGAGGAGTACGAGCGTATGATTGAAGTTAACTGGGATATTCCCGGCGATACACTTTACAAAGTATCTATTGAAATCTCAGGTACGGACCGGCCAAACCTGCTGTCAGATATTATGATGGTGGCAGCAGATGCTAAGATTACGGTGAGCTCGCTCAATGCCAAGGTCCATAAAAATAAAATTGCCGTTATCAACATGGATATTGATATTGCCAATCTAAGCCAGCTGGAGCATATTATGAATAAAATACGCAGGGTTCAGGATGTATTCAGCGTATACCGCATGACCCAGCCTTTAGGGGGCGTTTGATGCGGGCGGTTGTTCAACTTACCGATGCGGCGAGTGTAACGGTAGCTGGTCAGAAAATAGCTGCTATTAAGACCGGTCTGACAGTTTTTCTCGGGATCAGCCACGATGATACAGACCAAGACGCCCTTTATCTTGCGGAAAAAATTGTAAATTTGCGCATTTTTCCTGATGATGTGGGAAAAATGAACTTATCGCTCAAAGACATAGGCGGGGAATTACTGGTAGTTTCGCAGTTTACCCTGTATGGTGATTGCCGTAAAGGCCGCCGGCCAAGTTTCGATACTGCGGCTCCACC
Organism: Sporomusa termitida; assembly: GCF_007641255.1. NCBI lineage: Bacteria > Bacillati > Bacillota > Negativicutes > Selenomonadales > Sporomusaceae > Sporomusa > Sporomusa termitida. The sequence continues at coordinate 2,307,453 of NZ_CP036259.1, read as the reverse complement.
GCCGGCAGCAACCGGGCTATACGAATTGTTTGTGGAGTTGTGCCGGGCCAGAGGGGTAGCTGCAGCCTGCGGCAAGTTTCAGGCGGAAATGGTTGTGCAGCTAGCCAACCATGGACCGGTAACAATACTGCTGGATAGTAAACGTCTGTTTTGACAGGGAGTGGATTCTATTGAAGATTATTGAACTGCAAGTAGGTCACCTTGGCACTAATTGCTATATCGTCTATTGTGAACAAACCTTAAAGGCCGGGGTAATTGATCCCGGCGGCAGTGCTGACGCGATTATCGCCCAGATTATTAAAGCCGGCCTTACTGTTGAATACATCATTAATACCCACGGTCATGCTGATCATATTGCGGCCAACAACGCGGTTCAACAGGCTACCGGGGCAAAAATCCTGATCCATCATGAAGATGCCGGCATGTTGACTGATGCCCAGCGTAATCTGTCGACTTTTATTGGCGCCGGTATTGTCTGCCAGCCTGCAGACCGGTTGCTGAGCCACAATGATACTGTCAGTATCGGGAACATTGAATTTACGGTACTGCACACGCCCGGTCACACGGCCGGCGGTATTTGCCTCCTGGCAGATAAAGTATTAATTGCCGGTGACACGCTATTTGCCGAATCGATTGGCCGCACTGATTTTCCCGGCGGCTCCTACAGCCAGTTAATTAAAAGTATTAAAGAAAACCTGCTGGGCCTGGACGATGACATTGCCGTCCTGCCCGGGCATGGTCCCAGGACCAGCATTGGCTGGGAACGCAGCCATAATGCGTTTATTCAATAGCCGGCCGCTATGATGAAATCACCAGCAGTTTGGATAAAGATAGTTATTTTTATCGCCGGCTTGTATCTGCTCAGCCAGGTAACAGTTATCTATCTGCCGCTCATTATTGCCGTAATTGCGGCCTTTGTCCTTAACCCGTTTGTCGATATGCTGACCTCAGTCGCCATCGGCAAGCACCAATATCATGTACCCCGCGGCATTGCCATATTACTTGTTTTTATACTCGCGGCACTGCTGTTAATGATTCTGGCCACCTCTGTTCTGCAGCCGATTGTCAGTGAGTTCAATAATTTTGTCATCGATTTGCCTAAGCTTGCGAACAGAATTAAAATTCTGATCCTGCTGCTGGCAGAACAGGCCCAAACAGTGCAGGTACCGCCTAACATCCGCCTGCTGATTGAGGATGGCATGAGCGGAGCCGCTGCTTATGGCATCGGCTTGGTGCGTAACGGCATTAATGCCATATTCAGTTTTGCCACCCAGGTTGTTGAGCTTGTGGTTGTGCCGGTACTCGCTTACTATTTTTTGAAAGACTGGCGAACCCTGAAGGCGGCGGTTATTACCCTTTTCCCTCGGTCTGGGCAGGTTAGGCTCATTAAGATCATTGACGAGCTGGCCGCTGTTGTGAGCAACTATATCCGGGGGCAGATTCTGATCAGCTCCTTAATGGGTTTCCTGGTATTTACCGGCATGTACTTTTTTCAGGTGGACTACCCGATTGTGTTAGGGATACTGGCGGCCCTGACGGAGACAATTCCTATTATCGGCCCGATCCTGGGGGCTATTCCGGCCATAGTACTGGCTTACCTGGCCGCACCGTTACTGGCGGTTAAGGTGGTTGCCTTTTATATCATCCTGCATCAGGTTGAGAATCATATCTTTGTTCCTAATATTATGGGCCACACCATTGATTTGCACCCCATAATGGTAATTATAAGCTTGTTGATTGGCGGCCAGCTGTATGGAATTGCCGGAATGATACTGGCTGTTCCTGTTGCCGCGCTGCTTAAGGTAATCCTTAGACACCTCTGGTATATCGATGAAGTAAAAAAAGACGGGTGAATTGTATGAGTATTGATTTGTCAAATTTGCGTCAGAAATTCAGAGAGAGGGAGTACAAACTGACACCGCAGCGCCAGATTATTTTACAGGTTTTTGTCGATAATCGGGATAAACACTTAAGTGCTGAAGATGTTCATAATATTGTGCGTCAACAGTCAAACGACATTGGTCTGGCAACCGTGTACCGCACACTCGAATTGTTAAGTGATCTTGATATCCTGCAAAAGATGGATTTTGGCGATGGGCGCAGCCGGTATGAGATTAATGAAACAAGCACGCCCCATCACCACCACCATCTTATCTGCCTGGCCTGCGGGAAGGTAATTGAGTTTGAAGGTGATTTACTGGAAGACCTGGAAACGGTAATCTCCAGAAACAGCAATTTTACCATTGTTGATCATCAGGTTAAGTTTTATGGCTATTGTCAGGAGTGCCGCGACAAAAGTGAAGATTAAGGAGTTTTTCTTTACTGCCGCCGCCGGCACCACAATTGATGTGGCACCTGCGGTCCGCGACACTATGCTGTTATTTGGTGTTGATGAGGCCGGGCCGTGGCCGGGAGGAACTCCGTCAGCTGAGCTTAAGGCAGGCAGTGTGCTGATCACAGGTACAGTCAATTGTGACGAGCAGCTTGTAAGCGTTACTATTACGGTTAGCTTCCGTACGCCGGGAACGGAGCCGGAAGTCTTGACCAAATCCAGGTGTTGGCCTCTGCCGCCGGCGCCTGCCAAGAGTACAGACAATGAAGACGTAACCGGACTTGTCAAACGACTGGTCCGGCTTGCTGTAGTTGAGCTGATGCGGAAGTTAACCGGGGAGAATCCGGTGCCCTGGGGAATATTGCGGGGTGTGCGCCCAACAAAGCTTGTTCACCGTTACCTGGATCAAGGCCTTACTTATCGTCAGGTTACGGCCAAGCTTGTACAGGATTATGCCGTTCAGCCGGCCAAGGCTGACCTGATAACAGGTATTGCCATTCATCAGCGCCCGGTTATCAGTAATCCTGAGAACCGCCGGCGCATGAAGAATGTAAGTGTATATGTAGGTATACCCTATTGTCCCTCCCGGTGCCTGTATTGCTCCTTCCCGGCTTTCGTGCTGCCTGAACAGCGGGACCGGCTGGAGGCATTTTTACAGGCAATTATCCGGGATATTAACAGCGCTATTGACATCGTGCAAAAATTTAAGTTATCGGTAGAAAGTATCTATATCGGCGGCGGCACACCTACAAGTTTGGCGGCAGCTGATTTAGCCGGTTTGCTGGAATTGATTAAACATGGTTTCCAGGGCATAAATACCAGCGAGTTTATTGTTGAGGCCGGGCGGCCAGACAGCCTTAATGACGAAAAAATTGATGTATTGCGACAGTATGGGGTCAACAGGGTTAGTATTAATCCGCAGACAATGCAGGATAAAACCTTAAAACAGATTGGACGGCAGCATACCGTTCAGGATATAATAGATATATTCGCTAAAATTCGGCAGGCCGGGATACCGGTAATCAATATGGATGTAATTGCCGGCTTGCCGGGGGAATCGGCAGCTGATCTGGCCGACACCATGCACCAAATTGCCCGGCTTAATCCTGAGAATATTACCTTACATACATTAGCCTTAAAACGAGGCTCCAAATTGATGGATTCAGTATATGCCGGCGCACTTTCCCGGCACAATCTGCCTAATGAGAAAACAACGCAGGCCATGCTTGCCATTGCTGCTGATTATATTGCCCAAATTGGCATGCATCCCTATTATTTATACAGGCAAAAACACATGACAGGTAATCTTGAAAATATTGGCTATGCTAAGCCGGCTACAGACTGCCTTTATAATATTCAAATTATGGAGGAACGGCAAACGATTATCGGTATTGGGCCTGCTGCCGGCACCAAGGCCGTAAGTTCCGGTCCCTGGCGGCTGCAGAGCTCGTATAATGCCAAGGATGTTCCTGCCTATATAAAAAATCTGGATATTTATTTGCACACAAGAAATACTTTGCTTTCAAGATTATATGGTGACTGTAAGGAGGATTAGCTATGTTGACAACCGGACCGCGGGGAACAAGGGATATATTGCCTGACAGCAGCGGCTATTGGCAGTATGTGGAAAATATGATGCGCGAAGTATGCAGAAATTTTGCCTATCAGGAGATCCGTACACCTATTTTTGAGCATACAGAACTTTTCTTAAGGGGTATCGGTGAAACTACGGATATTGTGGAAAAAGAGATGTATACCTTTACTGACCGCGGTAAGCGCAGTATTACCCTAAGGCCGGAAAATACAGCAGCCGTGGTGCGTTCTTATCTGGAGAATAAACTATATGCCGGACCACAGCCGGCTAAGCTGTTCTATATCGGGCCTATGTTCAGGTATGACCGGCCCCAGGCCGGGCGTTACCGTCAGTTTCACCAGTTTGGCGTGGAAGCGATAGGTGCCCAGGGGCCGGCGGTTGATGCCGAGGTTATCAGTTTGGCTGTGGAATTGCTTCAGCGACTGGGCCTGACTGATTTGAATTTATTTGTCAATTCTGTGGGCTGTCCGGTGTGCCGGCCTGTTTACCGGCTCAAATTACAGGAGTTTTTCCGGGATAAACTAGCTCAGTTATGTCCGGACTGTCAGTCCCGGTATGAGCGCAATCCCATGCGTATTCTCGACTGTAAAAATGAAACCTGTACTCACCATGCCCAGGGTGCCCCGCATATGGCGGATTGTTTGTGCGACGAATGCAACAGCCATTTTAACGGCGTAAAAGAACTGCTGACGGCAGCGGGGATCAGTTTTGTCATTAATCCCCGTTTAGTGCGGGGCCTGGACTATTATACCAAAACTGCCTTTGAAATACAGTATGCTCCGTTAGGTGCCCAGAGTGCAGTTTGTGGCGGCGGCCGTTATGATGGTCTGGTCGCAGAGTGCGGCGGTCAGCCAACGCCGGGGATCGGGTTTGCCATTGGGATTGAGCGGGTACTGCTCGCTTTGGAAAAACAGGAACTCTTGCCCCCGGCCAATACTGCGATTGATGTCTTTGTTGCGCCGTTAGGAGCTGAAATTCAGCCGGTGGCGTTTCAAATATTAACTGCGGTTCGCCAGGCAAAGCTTGCCGCCGATATGGACTACAATAACCGCAGTTTAAAAGCCCAGATGAAATATGCCAATAAATATCCGGCTAAATTTGTCGCTCTCATTGGCCAGGATGAACTGGCTGAAAATAAGGTAATGTTAAAAAACATGGCAACAGGTAGCCAGGAATTAGTTGACAGGGCTGATCTGATACAGATGATAATAAAGGGGATGGAGAAGTAATGGCACAAATAGAAACAGCCAGTTACGAAACAACGATTAACACAATTGACACCTTGCAGGGATTAAAGAGAACCCACGCGTGCAATGATCTGAATCAGGATCATACCGGGCAGGAGGTAACGCTGTGCGGCTGGGTCTCCCGGCGCCGTGACCACGGCGGGCTTATCTTTATCGACTTGCGGGACCGGTCAGGGATTGTACAGGTGGTATTTTCATCTGATGTTAATAAAGCTGCATTCTGCAAGGCCGAAATGGTTCGCAATGAATTTGTCCTGGCCGTACGCGGAATAGTAAAAGTCCGTTCGGAAGGTACTGTTAATCCGAATATGGCTACAGGCACGATCGAAGTAGAAGGTAATGAGCTGAGAGTCTTAAATACGGCCAAAACACCGCCTTTTTATATCCAGGATAGTATTGAGGTTGATGAAATCCTGCGTTTAAAATACCGTTATCTTGATTTGCGGCGTCCGGAAATGCAAAAAGATCTGCTGCTCAGGCACCGGGTCACTAAGTCGATGCGCGATTTTTTGGACAAACACCGTTTTCTGGAAGTAGAAACCCCGATTCTTACCAAAAGCACACCCGAAGGTGCCAGGGATTATTTAGTGCCCAGCCGGGTAAATCCGGGCAAGTTTTATGCTTTGCCCCAGTCACCGCAAATTTACAAGCAATTATTAATGGTTGCCGGCCTGGAAAGATATTTTCAAATTGCCCGCTGCTTCCGGGATGAAGACTTAAGAGCCGATCGTCAGCCGGAATTTACGCAGCTGGATATTGAGATGTCGTTTATCGACAGAGAAGAAATCTTGTCCCTGATGGAGCAAATGGTCGCTTATATCTTTAAAGAAGGGATTGGCACCGAGATTGCCGCGCCTTTTGTACGGTTGACTTATGAAGAGGCGATAGCCCGTTATGGGTCAGATAAGCCTGATCTCCGGTTTGGGATGGAACTCATTGACTTATCAGCTGTTTTTAAAGATTCCGGGTTTAAAGTATTTGATGCGGTGCTGGCTAATGGCGGGCAGGTCAAGGTGATTAATGTTAAGGGGTACGCCAATGCTCCCCGCCGTGAGCTTGATGGTCTGGTAGACTATGTTGCCACTTACGGCGCCAAGGGCTTAGCCTGGATAGCCTATACCGAGGAAGGCCTCAAATCACCAATTACGAAATTTTTCAATGAAGCTGTACTTAACAAAATGACGGCTGCCGCTCAGGCCGAAACCGGTGACCTGCTGCTCTTTGTCGCTGATAAACCGAAAGTTGTAGCCGCTGCCTTAGGCCAGCTCAGACTGGAAATGGGGCGCAGGCTTAACCTGATTGATCAGGACAAGCTGTCCTTTCTCTGGGTCATTGATTTTCCGATGTTTGAATACGACGAAGAAGATAAGCGCTGGGTCGCAATGCATCACCCCTTCACTTCGCCCTGCGACGAAGACATTCGGTATTTGGGGAGCGAACCTGGCAAGATTAAAGCGAAAGCCTATGATATGGTGCTTAACGGCATTGAGCTGGGTGGCGGCAGTATCAGGATTTATAACCGCACCCTGCAGGAAAAAGTATTTTCGGCAATCGGCTTAACACCGGCAGAGACAGCGGAGAAATTCGGTCATTTGCTGGAGGCGTTTGAATATGGTACTCCGCCCCACGGCGGTATTGCCTTTGGGCTGGACCGCCTGGTGATGCTTATGGCGAAGAGGGCTTCTATCCGCGATGTCATTGCTTTCCCTAAAACCCAAAGCGCGGCGGAGCTGATGATGCAATCGCCGTCAGAAGTCGGTTCGCGGCAGCTAAAGGAATTGTTTATCAAATCAGAGGTTCCTGCCAAAAAATAACATTTTATATTGGAAGAATATACCGACCCCTAAACTCTTGCAATTGCGTGATTTATTTGATAATATAAAGTCGAATAAAAAAATCGCGCTTATCCCCTGTTGTGTGCGTGTAATGTCTATGTTTTGAGCCAACACATCCACTTTGGGAGCCTGTCTCTGGTTATGGCCTGTATGCCCTGCTGTAGGGGGGACACAAAAAATAACCAGGCGCGCACCCACCTGCCGAGGGCAGGTTCAAAACAGAGGCAATACGGCATGATGGGGAATGAGCGTGTTTTTTTTTTATGCCCTCTAATCTGCTTATTCTTAAAATTACAAATTTTTTCAAGACTTTGCTCGACAAGAATTGACGTTTCACATAATTTATGATATCTTTATTGAGTAAATTTTATAGAGGGGGATATCATGAGCAACACACCCGGTGAAGTACAAAAAATTTCTGAAGTTATCGCTGACCCTACTCCATTAGGAGTCTTTGGTCTGGCCATGGTAACACTGGTGGCCGCATCGCAAAAACTAGGCTGGACATCAGGTACGGCATTCCTTATCCCTTGGGCTTTTTTCCTAGGAGCCACGGCTCAGCTTTTTGCCTCATACTGGGATTTTAAACACAATAATCTTTTTGGTGCCACTGTTTTAGGTGCTTTTGGTCTGTTCTGGTATAGTGTGGCCATGGCCTGGATGATCAAAGGCGGAGTATTTGGGGCCGCTCTTGCTGCCCAGGCTGATGTGAGCCAAATGGGATTCGCATTTTTTGGTTACTTCATTTTCTCGGTATTTGCGACCGTAGCATCCCTGGATACAAACAAGGTATTTATCGGGATTATGGTTTTGATTGATGCACTGTTAATCTGTCTTGCCCTTGATTCCTGGGGATTTCACTGGGCCCATTCTATTGCAGCCTGGTCTGAGCTGGGGATCAGCATCCTCGGTTTTTATGCCAGCGGCGCTATTTTTCTTAACAAGTTTGCCGGCCGGGTTGTCCTGCCTATCGGTAAACCGCTTGGTATCCTAAGGCGGGTTTAAGTAAGACATAGCATTAAATGCAAGCTTTATAAATGAATGCAAACACGACTGTTGTATCCTTAGTTTTTAGGTATACAATGGTCGTGTTTTTTAGCCTTCACTGCCGAACGGGATTTATCATAATTGCGCACTTGCAGTAAGTCATCTTCAGCGTTTGCAATAACTATTACACACCAATCGGTAATTTACTGGAAATAAGGTAACTCACCGTGGTAAAATGTTACTGTATAAAATATTGAGCTACGAATAATTATTCGCGGGAAATTTCAGCTATACTAAATCCATGAAATTGTACGAAAGTGGTGCCAATATGGAATATTTAATTGAGAAACTGGATCCTTCGAATTATAAAAAATGTGCCAATATATGGAATATGGATAAACAACCAAATGCTCAACAATGGTTTAATGAAATAGTCGCAGGAAACAGAATTGTTTTTGTATATAAGGTTAATGATGATTTCATTGGCGAAGGGGCGCTTGTATTTGAAAATGAAGATCCAGACTACACCATAAAAGGTCAACGGATTTATCTCTCACGAATGATTGTAAAATCGGAATATCGGCACAAAGGAATTGGCGGCATAATTATCGATTACCTTGTCAATTATGCGAAACAAATCGGATATAAAGAAATGTCACTCGGTGTTGATATTGATAATATTAGGGCGCGTCATTTGTATGAGAAAAAAGGATTTACAAATATAATCTTTGAGGGTGAAGATGAATACAGTAAATATGTAAAGTTGATAAAGACTTTATAACCGTACCTTATGATCATATGAAAAATATCGCATCTATATTCACAGGCAGAAGCAAGGGCCGGCAGCGCTGCCGGCCCTTGCTTCTGATAAAATATATTTGCGCTTTTCGGTTATAAGTCTTAGCTTCAGATAAACTCCGTCACCGATCAAACTGCTAATGATTCTTAAATTTTCAACCAGGATTTTTGCGTGGATACTTAGAATACTTACGTTTATTGATTTTACGAGTGCTATAAAAAATTTCGAACATACTGGCCAAAAGCAGTAAAGGATGGTCAACAATATGGATTTGTTTTCTTCAAATTTATTTGAATCCCAATTAGCCGATAATAGACCTTTGGCAGTTAGAATGCGGCCCCAGACGCTGGCAGACTATATTGGGCAGGAAGAGCTAATCGGCCCTGGTAAATTCTTACGGCGGATGATTGAAAATGACAATATGCCGTCAGTCATTCTCTATGGCCCGCCGGGTACTGGCAAAACAACCCTGACCCATATTATTGCCCAAACAACCGGCTGTTATTTTGAAAATTTAAATGCGGTAGCGGCCGGTACCGCCGATATCAGGAAAGTGGTGGAGAGGGCGAAAGAGCGGCTGCGGCTCCAGCAACGGCGGACCATTTTATTTGTCGATGAAATTCACAGATTCAACAAAGGCCAGCAGGATGTCCTGCTGCCTTATGTTGAAAACGGTACTGTTATATTAATTGGGGCCACCACGGAAAACCCTTATTTTGAGGTAAATTCGCCGCTGCTTTCGCGCATGCGCGTAGTTCGTCTCAAACGCCTTGACGAGCAGGGGCTTGTGCGGATTCTGGAACAGGCACTGACGGACCGTGAACGCGGGCTGGGGCAGCGGGAACTGATTTATACCGCAGATACGCTGCTTAAGGTTGCGGCCATAGCCGGAGGCGATGCCCGGACCGCACTCAATATCATCGAACAGGCGGCAGCCATGCTGGACCCCGGACATCCGGGCATACTAAGTCCGGAGGTTATCGAGGCAGTGGCTGGTGAGAAGCTGCAGGCCTATGATAAAAAAGGCGATAATCACTATGATGTTGTGTCGGCGTTTATTAAAAGCATGCGGGGGTCGGACCCGGACGCAGCCCTGCACTATCTTGCCCGGATGTTAGAAGCCGGGGAGGATGTGAAGTTTATTGCCAGAAGGCTGGTTATTTGTGCTGCCGAAGATATCGGCAATGCCGACCCCCAGGCACTTGTTGTGGCCATGGCTGCCGCTCAGGCCGTACAGTTTATTGGGATGCCTGAAGGCCGGATTCCGCTGGCCCAGGCTGTTGTGTATCTGGCCTGCGCGCCGAAAAGTAATGCGGCCTACAAGGCGGTTGATGCCGCGCTCGAAGATGTTCGCCGGCTTGATTTTGGCGCTGTGCCGCCCCATCTTTGTGATGCGAACTACCGTGGGGCCCGCAGCTTTGGCAATGGCAAGGGCTATCTGTATCCGCATGACTATAAAGAAGGTTTTGTTAGGCAAGAGTATATGCCTGATAAGCTTAGACACCGCCAATACTATCATCCGACCCGCCATGGCCGGGAAGCCGGGTTTGCAGAAAGATTAGCCCAGCTAAAAGCCCCAAATAATGGCGAAGAATAGAGCTGCTATTACCGCAAATAATAAAAGCAAATTCACCTTTGACAACTTGTTGCAATTTTGGTATATTAAAAAAAAGAAAACCTATCGTAATACTCGGAAAAGATCAGAGTGGGAGAGGTTGCCGTGAAACTGTCAACAAAAGGACGCTATGGTGTTGCCGCCATGTATGATTTGGCCTTGCATTATGGTCAGGGTGCTATTTCACTCAAAAGCGTAGCTCAGCGCCAGGGAATATCAGAACACTATCTGGAACAGTTAATGGGCACATTAAGGAAGGCCGGTTTTGTAAAAAGCGTGCGGGGGGCCCAGGGCGGCTATTCGTTAACGAAAGAACCGGCGCAAATATCTGTCGGTGATATTATCCGGATTATGGAAGGTCCGATTGCCCCGGTGGATTGTCTGCTCGCCGATGATGGCAGCAGGACTTTCTGTTCACGGGTTAATATATGTGTAACCCGCGGTGTTTGGGCTAAGGTAAGAGACAGCATCACTTCGGTGCTGGATTCTATTACGCTTGCTGATTTATGCAATGAAGAAAAGGGACAAGGAGATGAGTAGTATGAAACGTATTTATTTTGATCACTCGGCTACTACCCCGGTTAACCGGGAAGTTGCTGAATCAATGCTGGAATATATGACCGAGAAATACGGCAATCCTTCCAGCGTCCATTCTTTTGGCCGTGAGACCAGGAAAGCGGTTGAAGAAGCCCGGGAAAAGGTGGCTGCTCTGATTAATGCCGCTCCTAATGAAATAATCTTTACCAGCGGGGGCACCGAGGGTGACAATCTGGCGATTAAAGGTGTGGCTTATGGCAACCGCAAAAAAGGCAATCATATAATTACTACCGCCATCGAGCATCATGCTGTGCTACATACCTGCGAATATCTTGAAAAACAGGGTTTTACTGTTACCTATCTGCCGGTCGATGAGCATGCCATGATCAGCATGGACGACTTAAGAAATGCGATTACCGATAAGACAATTCTGATTAGTATCATGTTTGCCAATAATGAGGTGGGAACTATCCAGCCTGTGAAAGAAATTGGCCAGCTAGCCAAAGAAAAAGGGATTTATTTTCATACAGATGCTGTTCAGGCCGTTGGCAACTGTCCGATTGATGTTAAAGAGCTTAACATCGACCTGCTTACCATGTCCGGCCATAAATTCCATGCCAGCAAAGGTGTTGGGGCTCTTTATGTCCGCCGCGGCGTAAAAGTCGAGGAAATTCAACACGGAGGCGGACATGAACGAAACATGCGGGCCGGCACGGAAAATGTACCGGGAATTGTTGGTTTGGGTAAGGCGGCGGAAATAGCACGGCGGGATATGGATGAAAAAGTGGTGTTTATTAAAGGTTTGCGTGATAAGATTATTGCCGGCATCACCGAAAAAATTCCCCACATCCGGCTTAATGGCCATCCAGAGATGAGAATGCCAGGCAACGTTAATTTTAGCTTTTTATATATAGAAGGTGAATCTCTCCTTTTAAATTTGGACTTAAAAGGTATTGCTGCCTCCAGCGGTTCAGCCTGCACTTCCGGCTCACTTGATCCGTCACATGTATTACTGTCGATGGGACTGAGCCATGAGGTGGCCCATGGCTCACTGCGTGTTTCCCTGGGACGGGGCAATACCGAAGAAGAGGTTGATTTTTTTCTGGCGGTATTGCCGGAAATTGTTGAACGGCTGCGCAGTATGTCTCCGCTTTATGGCAGTGCCGCTGACTTTAAACCATCTAATCCCTGCTCTAGTTGTCATCACCACTAAATAGCGAGAGGAGAAAACATTATGTACACTGATAAAGTTATGGATCATTTTACTAATCCCCGTAATGTAGGTGAAATTAAAGATGCCGCCGGTGTGGGCGAAGTGGGGAATGCCAAATGCGGCGATATCATGCGGATCTATTTGCAGGTAGAGAATGATATCATTACCGATGTAAAATTCAAAACCTTTGGCTGTGGTGCCGCCATTGCCACCAGCAGTATGGTAACAGAAATGGTAAAAGGAAAAACCCTGGACGAAGCCCTGGAGATTTCCAATAAGGCAGTTGCGGAAGCCCTGGGCGGATTGCCGCCTGCCAAGATGCACTGTTCCAACCTGGCAGCAGATGCGCTGCATGAAGCGATAAAAGATTACATTGCTAAAAAAGGAAAGTGATAATTTAATGGCGGTCAAACCCAGAGTGGTTGTAGCCATGAGTGGAGGGGTGGACAGTTCTTTAACTGCCGCCCTTCTTGTTCATCAAGGCTATGATGTGATAGGCGCAACAATGCAAATATGGGAAAAAGAACAGGCTGATGATAATCCGGACAGCAGGGGCTGTTGTTCAATCACAGCTGTCGATGATGCGCGGCGGGTTGCGAACAAATTGGGCATTCCCTATTATGTTCTTAATTTCCGGGATATGTTTCAGGCAACGGTCATTGATTATTTTATGGCCGAATATACGGCCGGCCGGACCCCGAATCCCTGCATTGCCTGCAATCGTTATCTAAAGTTTGAAGGCTTTCTAACTAAAGCGCTGGCCCTTGGTGCTCAATATGTTGCGACAGGGCATTACGCTCAGATTATGTATGACAACGAGCGCCGGCGTTATATCCTCCGCAAAGGGATAGACCCTGCCAAGGATCAGTCCTATGCGTTGTATCACCTTAATCAGCAGACGCTGCAGCATTTTTTAATGCCTTTAGGCCGCTTTGCCAAAACTGACACCAGAAAAATGGCCAAAGAGCTGGGACTGTCGGTTGCCGATAAGCCTGACAGTCAGGAGATCTGTTTTGTGCCCAATGATGACTATAAAGCCTTTCTGAAAGAAAAAATCCCTGCTGCTTTGACCCCGGGGTTTATTGTCGATACCAGCGGCAACATACTGGGCAGACATCAGGGCGTGCAGTTATACACCATTGGGCAGCGCAAAGGTCTGGGGTTAGCAGTGGGCAAACCTTTGTATGTTGTTGCGCTGGATGCGGAACACAACCAGGTAGTTGTTGGTTCAGATGAGGATGTTTTTGCGGCCGAGCTTATTGCCGGTGATCTTAATTTTATCACTATTGATAAACTGGCGGAGCCGCTGGCCGTAGAGGCCAAAATACGGTACAGTGCGCCGGCTGCCCCGGCAACTGTCAGCCCGCTCGGCAACGGCCAGGTCCAGGTGCGGTTTGCCACGCCCCAGCGGGCGATTACCCCTGGGCAGTCGGTAGTTTTTTATCATGATGATATTGTTATTGGCGGCGGCATTATTATCAGGTAATTTGCTGGATAAATTTTTCTCAGACATGCCAATGATATAAAGACTTCGATTCTGGTTATACTAATACTACAATCTGTTGTGGAGGCCGATATGCAAAAATTACGCGAATTGTTTGGCCTGCCTGTGCTGATTACCGGTACTGGTGTACAGATTGGCGAGGTACAAGAAGTTATTATTGACTTGGAACAGGCGGCCGTGCGGGGGATTGTCCTGGCCGGTGCCAATTGGTTCAGTAACGACCAGGGGATTGTGTTTGAGGATTTATTCAGCGTAGGCAGAAGCGCCATTATGGTCCGGGCTAACTATGCCGTTCAGGAGCTAACACCGGCAATGATGCCAGGGACCGTAAAATATGTGCGGGATTTGCTGGACAAGCAAATTTATACTGATACCGGATTAAGTTTAGGTATATTGGTTGACGCTATTTATGACAATACCACCGGTGAGATAAAGGCTTATGAGATTTCAGACGGCCTGATCACCGATTTGCTCTATGGTCGCAGAATTATGCCGTTGCCGCAAACACAAGTTGTTGGTCAGGATAAATTAATCGTTCCAGACACAATGACCGATCTTCTTATACCTGAATCTAAAGAGGTGTGAGGTGTGGGGGTATGACAACTTGTCCTGTGTGCGGGCTGCGGGGAATCGGTAAAGTGGGTGCCGACCAGTACTATTGTTGGGATTGTTGTGTAGAGTTTACGGTGCGGAATCAGGATGTTAAAATTTTTAATGTCGAGTCTGACGGCACATTAACACTATATGACAATTTGCTGCAGGGTACTGTTAATTTAGAGGTACAAAAGGGGTGATATGATGCGCAATAAGTTTTGGCAAGGGTTGCTTTGGGGTGGACTTGTAGGAACAGCACTTGGCGCCATCATAGGTCCCATGGCTAAACCACAGAAAAAACCGCTGTTTGAATGTAGTGCCGACACGGTTGCCGATACTACCCGCGATTTGATGCGGGGCGCGCGCCGGGCGCGCAAGCGGTTGATGAAAAAGCTGGATTGATATCCGGTAATAGGGAGGCCAAAAGGTCTCCTTTTTTTACATTGTCAGCTGGTATAGCCCCTGTAGTGCCGCCGGGTTCTTATTGACAAGGAGGAAGGTATGCATTTTACGAAAAAGCATGTCCGTCTTGCAATTATAATCTTATTTTTGCTGGGAATTGTGTATTTTTTTTGGCTTGTCCGCAGTGGCTTATATCCGTTTATTATTGCTTTAATACTGGCCTACCTGCTTAATCCGCCGGTTTGCTATCTGGAGAGAAAAGGGCTGTCAAGGGGATTAGCCATTACCCTGGTCTATGTTGTTTTATTTACGATTGTGATACTGGGCGGCGCGCGTCTTGTTCCGGTTTTGGTCAGGGACCTGGAAAGCTTTGCGAAAGAACTGCCCCAGATATTAAAGAAAGTGGAAGAGTTATTTTATCTTATCCAGAATCAGTATCACAACTCTGTATTACCCTATTCAATGCGGCTTGCCATTGATGATGCGCTATTATCACTACAACAGGCCGGTCAGGGTTTTGTCCGTGATTTGACTGACAGCATAATGGGCTTGGTTACCCATTTTATCGGGCTGGCAATCACCCCGATCTTAGCATTTTATTTTTTGTACGACTGGCGGCAAATCAAAGAAGGTTTTACGCTGCTGATTCCCTGCCGCTGGCGCCATGAATACATGTTAGCGTTAAAAGATGTGGATAAAGTATTAAGCGGGGTAATCAGAGGGCAGCTGATTGTGGCTGTCATTGTCGGTGTTTTGGTAAGTTCAGGGCTATATCTGTTTAAAGTGCCCTTCGCCTTACTTATTGGCATTGCTGCTGGTTTGCTGGATGTGATCCCTTATTTTGGCGCCTTTATCGGGGCAACACCGGCAATAACGCTGGCTTTGCTGGAATCTCCGGTACTGGCCGTAAAAGTGGGCTTATTATTTTTTATCATTCATCAGCTGGAAGGCAGTATCATTAGCCCCAAAATCCTGGGAGAAAATGTGGGTTTGCATCCAATTACGGTTGTTTTTTTTCTTTTTGCCGGCGGCGAGCTATTCGGAATCATTGGCATGCTGTTGGGCGTGCCGGTGGCGGCGGTAGGCAAAGTATTAATTAAACACGGCATCAGGATGTTGGTCTAAACCCACACCAAATATTGACACTAAATCTTAAATTGTAGTATAATTCCAGAATAATGGAGTAAATATAGCATATTGGAGCTGATTGAAGTTGAAACAATTAACCGGAAACGAATTGCGCAAACTGTTTCTGGATTTTTTTGCTGGTAAAGATCATCTGGTTCAGGCCAGCGCATCACTCATTCCTGAAAATGACCCGTCCCTGCTCTTAATTGGCGCCGGCATGGCTCCTTTTAAACCCTTTTTTACCGGCAAAATGAAACCACCTCATCTGCGGATTGCCACAAGTCAGAAATGCGTCCGGACCGGCGATATCGAAAATGTAGGCCGGACTGCACGGCATCATACTTTTTTTGAAATGCTGGGCAACTTTTCGTTTGGGGATTATTTCAAAAAAGAAGCAATTGCCTGGGCCTGGGAATTCCTGACTGAATACCTGGAAATGCCCAAGGATAAGCTTTGGATTACCATTCATACCGGTGATGATGAGGCCTTTGCCATCTGGCATGATGATATCAGAATACCGGCGGACCGCATCATCAGAATGGAAGAAAACTTTTGGGAGATCGGCCCCGGCCCTTGCGGACCTTGTTCGGAAATCCATATTGACTTAGGCGAGGACCGCGGTTGCGGCCGGCCGGACTGCACCGTTGGCTGCAACTGTGACCGGTATTTGGAGATCTGGAATTTGGTATTCACTCAGTTCGACCGGGACGAAGCCGGCAATTATACGCCCCTGGCCAAGAAGAATATCGACACCGGGGCCGGGTTGGAACGAATTGCCTCAGTTTTACAAAATAAACGGTCTAATTTTGAAACCGATTTACTTTATCCAATTATTGAGTATGCTGCCGGTATTGCCGGTGTTACCTACGGCCGGTCGGCCAAACAGGATGTATCGCTTAAGGTAATTGCCGATCATGGCCGGAGTATGACCGTGATGATTGGTGACGGGGTATTACCCTCGAATGAAGGACGCGGCTATGTATTGCGGAGAATTCTGCGCCGGGCGGTGCGCCATGGCCGCCTGCTGGGAATTGAGAAGCCGTTCCTGACCGATATTGTTGATATTGTTGCCAAGCTTTTTGCCCAGGCCTATCCTGACATTCATGATAAGCAGGAGTATATTAAAAAAGTTATCCAATTGGAAGAAGAACGTTTCCATAATACCCTGGCCCAGGGGATTGAACTGTTAAACAGGCAGATTCAGGAACTTGCCCGGACCGGTGAGACGCTGCTGGACGGGGCAACCGCTTTTAAGCTGTATGATACCTACGGCTTCCCCTGGGAGCTTACCGAAGAAATCCTGAGTGAACATAATATGATGCTTGATAAACAGAGTTTTGATCAGGCTATGGCCGGGCAGCGTGAACGGGCCCGTTCTGCCCGCCAGGACAACGGCGAAAAAACAGTTATTCCCGATTTATCAGGTTTGGTAACAGAATCTCTCTGCTACAACCCGGAAGCTGAACAGGCTAAACTGGTTTTATTATTAAAAGAAGGCATTGTTGTGGCAGAAGCCTTTGACGGGGATGAAGTCGCTGTTATTCTTGATGTTAGTCCGTTTTATGCCGAAGGCGGCGGACAAGCCGGCGATACGGGTGTGCTTATCAGCCCGCTGGGCAAGATGGAGGTGACCACAACCCGCAAACTCCCTGACGGCACGATTTATCATGTCGGTCAGATCAGGGAAGGGCTGTTAAAAACAGGCGAGGCGTTGCAACTAGTGGTTGATTATGAAAGACGCCGTCATATTGCCAGGAACCATACGGCAACTCATTTGCTGCATGCCGCCTTAAAACAAGTATTAGGCGGACATGTCAATCAGGCCGGCTCAGCTGTTGACAGCAGCCGATTGCGGTTTGATTTTACCCATTTTGCGCCTGTTACCGAGCAAGAGCTGGCTGAGGTGGAGAATATCGTTAATCAAGTGATTTTGGACAATACCTGCGTAGGCATTATTGAGACAACGCAGGAAATCGCCCGCGGCATGGGGGCCATGGCTCTCTTTGGTGAAAAATATGGTGACAAGGTACGGGTTGTTGTTGTAGATAATTTTAGTAAAGAACTGTGTGGTGGCACCCATGTCGGTGCGACGGCGGAAATAGGGTTGTTTAAGATTGTCAGTGAAGCCGGTATCGGGGCCGGGCTGCGCCGGATTGAGGCGGTTACGGGTTATGGGGCTCACGATTACTTAAAAGCGCAGTCAGAGCTTATTAAAGAAGCCGCAGTCGCCCTCAAAACCCGGCCGGAGGAAATCGCCGCCCGGATTGAGGGGCTCAATACCCGGGTGCGCGACCTGGAAAAAGAACTAGGGATACTTAACACCAAACTGGCGAAAAATGAAGTACAGGAACTCCTGGCTGCAGTCAAAGTGCTTAATGACGTTAACGTCGTAATAGGTCAGGTAGCGGCAGCAGATATGGAAAACCTGCGGTCAACCGGCGACATGGTCCGCGAGCGCCTGCAGTCCGGGGTTGTGGTACTTGGCGCTGTTAACGGGGATAAAGTTAATTTTATTGCGATGGCCACGCCCGATTGTGTTGCTAAAGGTGCTCATGCCGGGCAGATTATCAAAGAAACTGCCAAAATTGCCGGCGGCGGCGGCGGCGGCCGGCCGGATATGGCGCAGGCCGGCGGTAAGCAGCCGGCGAAGATCGGTGAGGCTTTAAAAGCTGCTGAGCAGATAATCAAGACACAGATTAAATAAATTTTCTTTTTTACAGGCAGGCCTAATGCCTGCCTGTAAAAAAATAAAATGATCTACAGGAAAACGCCAGCCCAGGTAGAATATATAGGGTAATACCTTGTAGATAATATAAGGAAGGAGGGGGCTTCATGACCAACATTTCTCAGGAAACGATGATGTTTAAAGTCAATAATGACGATACCAATGCAGCGGAAGTAATCCTGACGGCTGTTTACCAATCCTTAAGGGAAAAAGGCTACAATCCCATTAATCAGTTGGTCGGATACCTTTTATCCGGCGATCCGACCTATATAACCAGCCATAATAATGCCCGCAGTCTGATTCGGAAGCTGGAAAGAGATGAAATTATTGAAGAGTTAGTGCGGGCCTATCTTAAAAATAAGTAATGGAATATCGTGTACTTGGTCAGACAGGTCTTAGTGTTTCCAGATTATGTTTTGGCGGACTTACTATTGGCCCCTTGCAGTCAAACCGGCCCTTGGCCGACGGAGTTGCCGTTATTCAGGCGGCATTTGACGCAGGGGTCAATTTTATTGATACGGCCGAGCTGTATGGTACCTATCCTTACATACGGGGGGCGTTAACCAGGACCGGGCAGAACATTATTGTTGCTTCCAAAGCTTATGCTTACACCTATGAGGCCATGCGGGCCAGTGTCGAAGCGGCCTGCCGGGAGTTAAACCGCGACTATATCGATATCTTTATGCTGCATGAGCAGACCTCGCGTATGACTTTGCAAGGACATGCGGCAGCATTGGCCTATTTGAGTGATGCCAAGCAGCAGGGGCTGATAAGAGCAGCCGGGGTGTCAACACATACCATAGAGGTGGTACGGGCGGCGGCGCTGATGGCAGAAATTGACGTAATTCATCCGCTTATTAATAGCAAAGGGATTGGCATTACTGACGGCACAGCCGAAGAAATGCTGGCGGCTATCCGCTTCGCCGCCGGCTGCGGCAAAGGCATATACGCGATGAAAGCACTAGGTGGCGGTCATTTGAGCAAGCAGGCTGAACAGGCTTTCGCCTGGGTGCTGGCTCAGCCTGGTATTGCATCAGTTGCTGTCGGCATGCAGACAAGGGATGAGGCAGTTCTTAATGCGGCAGTATTCTCGGGCCAACCCCCGGACAGCAAATTGTGGGTTAAAGTGGCTAAAACGCCCCGCCGGCTGCTGATTGAGGATTGGTGTGTCGGTTGCGGACAATGCGGGCAGCATTGTCCGATGCAGGCCATAACCATTGTTAATCATAAAGCGCGGGTAGCGCGGGAACAATGTGTATTATGCGGCTATTGCGGGGCCTATTGCCCGGAATTCTGTTTAAAAATAATTTGATTGGCAAAATTCGGCAGGTGGCCTTTGGGTATAATCTTTCTATCCCGGAGGCCACAATATCGGGACTTATACATTCTGACGGGTAAAATATGTAAATAATCAGGAGGAATTATGCGCATACTAGGGCTTGATGTTGGGGATAAAACCATTGGGGTGGCAGTCTGCGATGAATTAAGACTAACTGCGCAGGGCGTTGAGGTAATTAGACGCACATCTGCTGCCAAGGATTTTTCCAGGCTGAACGAGCTTATCACACAGTATGAGGCCGGACTTGTTGTGATTGGGTTGCCTAAAAACATGAATGGTACGATTGGACCACGGGGCGAACTTGTAAAAGAATTTGGTGCTGCTTTAGGGCGGGCTGCACCCCAGGTTGAAATCAAGTTCTGGGATGAACGGTTGTCCACCGTAGCCGCGCAAAAAGCCCTGATTGCGGCCGATGTCAGCCGCGCTAAGCGCCGGCTGGTAATCGACAAAATGGCGGCGGTTTTCATCCTGCAAGGATATCTTGACAGTTTAGCCTGAACAAAGCCATCCCTGCCAGCGGTTTTCTTGACAGGATATCCTTTCTAGGATAGAATAATATTGCGTATGAGTAAAAAGAGGTGAAAAAAATGGCAGATAACGAACAAGACGATATTATGGAGCTTGACGAGCCGGTAGTAGTCATGACTGATGAAGAAGGCAATGAATATTATTATCGCGAAGATATAATTGTTCCTGTCGGTGATAAGCGCTTTGCTATACTGGTCCCAATCGACGTTGATGAGGACGGCTGCGAATGCAGTGATGACAGCTGCGGCTGCGGCTGTGGCGAAGAAACGGATGTATTTATCGCCCGGATTGACGTTGACGAAAATGGTGAGGAAATTTACCTCGACCCAACAGATGAAGAGTTTGAGCAGGTGCGTAAGGCGTACGAAGAAATGGTTTTTGAAGAAGAGGAAGAGTAGAAAAATAAAGATTTTTCTTATCCCTTAGATTATACAGCATTGAATGTTATACGTTCTGATGGGATAAAAAGAAGCCGTAAGGCTTCTTTTTTAGCGCTATTTGTCTCCATAGGCATTATATATTATAATATAATAGCTATGTTAAGATGAAAGAGGGATAGTGGATGATCATGCTAAATCATTCAATTACAAAGCGGGCCATTACCGGCGTAGTTGCAGCGGCCTTAGTTATTGTCGGTGCCGCTATCGGGTGGGCGATGACTCAGCCTGCCGGCAGCTCTGCTGAGCTGCATCTTATTACAATTAAGCCAGGCACGCCAACCAAAGTTATTGCTGAAGAATTAGCCAGCCAGGGGTTGATTAAAAATACATTGGTTTTCCGGGCCGCGGCCAGACTTGAAGGCGTGGAAAACATGCTGCAGGCCGGCGAGTACGCGATAAGTGCCAACATGCCGGTACAGCAGATGCTGGCTATCATTTCCCAGGGTCAGACTGCCTACCAGCAGTTTACCATTCCCGAAGGCTATACTGTCGATCAAATTGCCCTGCTGTTAGCTGAGAAAAAACTGACTGATCCGGAGAAGTTTAAAGAAATTGCCAAAGATTTTGCCCCATTTGCCTATATGACTGCCAATCCTGACAGCAAATACCGGGTGGAAGGTTTTATATTTCCGGACACCTACCGGGTGGCTAAGGGTGTGACGGAAGAAGAACTGCTGACGATGATGGTTAACCAATTTGATACTAAACTGACACCAGACCTGCGAATACGGGCTTCTGAGCTGGGGCTTTCCCTGCGGGAGGTGGTTATCTTAGCATCACTGGTTGAAAAAGAAGCCCAGCTGAGTGAGGACAGGCCTGTAATCGCCGGGGTGTTTGCTAACAGGCTAACACTGGCGATGCCGTTGCAATCCTGTGCCACTATACAGTACATCCTGGGTTATCCCAAGCCTGAACTTACGATTCAGGACACTCAGATCATATCACCTTATAATACCTATCAGATCATGGGTTTGCCGCCAGGACCGATATCTAATCCCGGCAGTGCAGCGATCAAGGCTGTACTGTTTGCAGACAAGACCGATTATTTGTATTTTGTTGCCGATAAGCAGGGGAAACATCATTTTAGCAAAACCTATGCGGAACATTTAGCGGCAATTGATCAGGTGCAAATGTAATGGGTGACACCGACCAGGTATTAGCCTTAATGCAGGCTTATGCGGCTAGAAATCATGTGCCGATCATCAGCCAGGACGGCCGACTGCTGCTACAGGCAGTGGCTGCCGCCACTCAGCCGGCGTCTGTATTGGAAATCGGAACAGCCATTGGTTATTCAACCTTGCTGTTGGCGGCTAATATGGCGCCAAACGGACGGATAATAACATTGGAAAAGGACGAAGGCCGGATTGCTGTGGCCAAACAGTTTTTGGCTGCTGCCGGGGTGTCAACACCGGTAACCATGATTGCCGGCGATGCCGGCGAGATCATACCCCGGCTGGCCGGTACATTTGATTTAGTATTTATTGACGCTGCCAAGGGGCAGTATCTTGATTATTTATATAAGGTGATGGATAAACTTTCTCCGGAAGCTGTCGTTATTGCCGATAATGTATTATTTAGAGGCTGGGTACTTGATGAGCAGGCTGCCCCCCGGCGTTTTCGTACTATTATTAAACGCCTGAAGGCTTATCTGGATTTTGTTACTAATGACTTGCGGTTTAAGACGACAATCCAGCCGATTGGTGACGGCATGGCTGTATCCTATTACCAGGGAGAGACAAAACAGTGAGAAAACCCGAGCTTTTAGCGCCTGCGGGCAATTTAGAGAAACTAAAAATGGCACTTATTTACGGTGCCGATGCTGTGTACATGGGCGGCAAAGCTTTTGGCCTGCGAGCCTTCAGTGATAATTTTGGGCAGGATGATATGCGGCAGGGAATTGCCTTTGCCCATCGCCTTGGCAAAAAGGCTTATATTACAATCAACATTTTCCCGCACAATGACGACCTGGCAGCGCTGCCGGATTATATCAGGGATGTGGCTGCTATGGCGGCAGATGCCATCATTGTATCTGACCTGGGGGTATACCGTATCGCCCGGCAGGCAGCCCCGGGGCTGCCTATCCATATCAGCACGCAGGCCAACTGTACCAATTGGGCCACAGCCCAGTTCTGGCAGGAGCTGGGCGCTGCGCGCATAGTACTCGCCAGAGAGCTTTCCCTGCGGGAGATAGGTCTGATCAGGCAGAAAGTTAATGTTGAGCTTGAGGCTTTTGTGCATGGTGCGATGTGTATGTCTTATTCCGGGCGGTGTCTCATAAGCAACTACCTGACCGGGCGTGATGCTAACCGGGGTGAGTGTGCCCAGCCCTGCCGCTGGCAATATCATCTAATGGAAGCAAACCGCCCGGGAGTCTACCTGCCGGTAATGGAAGATGACCGTGGCACCTACATCTTTAATTCGAAAGATTTGTGCCTTCTCACTCACCTGCCGGCGTTAGTTGCCAGTGGCTTAAACAGCTTTAAGATTGAAGGCCGGATGAAAAGTGTTCATTATGTGGCTACGGTTGTTAAGGTATACCGTGAAGCCATCGATTCCTACGCCAGCTCACCGGTGGATTTTCATATCAGAAAATGCTGGCTGGAGGAATTGCAGAAAGTCTCACACCGGGAATACACAACCGGGTTTTACTTCAATAAAACATCGGCCCAAGACCAGATATATACCTCCTCAAGTTATACCCAAACCCATGATTTTGTGGGTTTAGTTAAAGAATATGATCCGGTATCAGGCCTGGCGGTAATCGAACAGCGCAACAATATAAAAGTCGGGGAAGAGATTGAAATTATGCAGCCCGGACAGGAAAACTTCCGGCAAAGGATTACGCAGATGGTTGACACTGGCGGTATTCCCATTGCAGTGGCCCCTCATCCCCAGCAGCTGGTGACAATGCCGTTAAGCAGGCCGGTGGTACCGTATTCTATGTTGCGCAGACCGGAAAAAACGGAGCCCAGTCATGAGTAATCTGATATATATTCAAGTGGAACCCAGGAATGTTAATTTTATTAACCGGGTCATGGAAGGATACGAATATCTGGGGGTAGTCAGTACACTGGACCGTTTTGCCGGTATCCTGGTTATCCGGGCAACACCGGATACAGCCGGTGAAGTGCATAAGATACTGGCCCATCTCCCGGTCAGCGTTCAATATATTGAGCGCTGAATAACCTGTTGCCACTCTAAGCCATACTATACCTACTAATGACTAGTTAGCAGGTGATAATATGGCTTATTCCAGCCGGCGTATTTATCAATTGGTTTTATTTTTTTTGGTTTTCTCCAGTCTGATGGTCTTGCGGTTGTTTTATCTCCAGATTATTCACGGTCCGCAGCTGGCCCTGGAAGGGCTCAGCATTCGCGTTCAGGAACTGCCTGTGGATGTTGCCAGAGGCGAAATACTGGACCGCAATTATATACCGCTGACTAATACCTCCCAGCAGTACAGTATTGTTGTTTTTCCGGGTCAGATTGAAGACAAAACTGCAATTGCCTTTAGTAAGATTGACAATGTTGTCCATCTGCCGCCGGCGTTGCTGGCCGCCGGTTTGCGACGTTTAAACACCAACGAATACCCTTTCCGGCTAGCCGGTGTGGAGAGCAGTACAGCCAAACAAATTAATGATATGAAGCTGCCAGGTATTGTGGCGGTTGCGGAGAAGGTTCGTTATGGGCACGGGGTCCTGGCGGCGCATGTGGTGGGCTATATCAATTCTGCCGATAACCGGGGGGTTAGCGGGATCGAAAGTATGTATGATGCTTTGCTCCGGGGCAGTCAGCCTGAATATGTAGCCGCTATCGTTGATGCCGGCCAGCAGCTGATACCTGGTTTAGGTTATAAAAGAATGAAACTGGCAACAGGTACCAGAGAAACTAATGTTGTACTGACAATTGATAAGCAGATTCAGCAAAATGTGGAAGCTATTATGAACCGTACTGTTCTTAAAGGCGCCGTGATAGTAATGCGCCCCGGCAGCGGCGAGATACTGGCGATGGCATCACGGCCGGCCTTTGATGCCAATCATCTCAGCCAGTACCTGGAGCAGAACAGCTCCCCCCTGCTTAACCGGGCCGTTTCCTCCTATCAGCCCGGCTCGGTATTCAAATTGGTAGTGGCGGCGGCGGCTCTGGAGAGTAAAGCGGTAAAAATGGATGATGTCTTTTTTGATCCCGGCTATATTGATGTTAATAATATCAGATTTCAGGGCTGGGATTATGAACAGGCACCCAAAGGACGGCTGACAATAACTGAGGCCATGGCCCATTCCAGCAACCCGGTATTCATTCACATAGCCTTACAGTTAGGTGCTGAAAATTTGATTACTATGGCCCAAAAGCTTGGTTTTGGATCACGGACTAAGCTTGATTTTTTTGGTGAGAGTGAGGGAAATTTGCCGGAAGCCGACCAGCTTTATCCGGGCGATTTGGCTAATCTGGCCATTGGTCAGGGTTTTTGTGAAGCGACACCGGTACAGTTGGCACAAGCTGTGGCCACGATCGTCAATGACGGTATTAAGGTTGATCCCTATATTGTCAGCGAACTTACCAGCCAGGAAGGTTTAACTGTTAAAAACTTTCACGATTCCAAGCCGCGGGTAAGAGTTATGTCCCGTCAGACTGCGGAGAGAGTGCGGGGAATGATGGGGGCCGTTACCCAATATGGCACCGGTCAGGCCGCCTATGTGGACGGCTTTGGTTCGGCCGGCAAAACAGGCTCAGCCGAAACAGGGCGGATAAATAAAACCGGGCAGGGGATTAATCATGCGTGGTTTGCCGGTTTTACCCCGCTTAAAAACCCGGAATATGTAATTGTGGTGTTTGTGGAGGAGGGGATGTCAGGCAGTAATGTTGCTGCCCCGATTTTCCGGGAAATAGCCACTGCCATTGTAAAAGAGTAAGGGAAACGCCTTAGCCCCAAGGCGCAGGCAGAAGTTTTTTAGTAGTCAAACAAGAAAATATATGCTAAAATGTAAAAGCTAGTGTACAGATGTATTTTTTGGCAATAGCTTGGTTACAGGATAAAGAGCTGGAGATGATAGGGTGGCAGCGTATACCATGAGAGTACTGGTCCTGCACGGACCTAATCTGAATCTACTGGGGAAACGTGAGCCTGAAGTATATGGCAGGACTACACTTGACGATATTAATGACTTGTTAAGCCGGCGGGCCAAAGAACTGGGAATCGAGCTAACGATTATCCAGACTAACCATGAAGGTATTATGGTTGACACGATTCAGCAGGCTCATGCTAATTTTGCCTGTATTATTATTAATCCTGCAGCTTTTACGCACTATAGCATTGCGGTGCGGGATGCGCTGGCAGCCATAAACGTTCCGGCTGTTGAAGTACATTTATCCAACATCTACCGGCGGGAGGAGTTCCGTCAGCACTCAGTAATCTCGCCGGTGGCAGTAGGCCAGATAGCCGGCTTTGGCGCAACAGGCTATCTATTGGCGCTAGAAGCGGCCTACGCTTTGATAAGGGGTGCATAAGCGATGATACAGCAGCGTCTGGCCACTCTTTATGAACTTATGATAAAACACCGTCTTGACGGCATTATTGTTACCAAACCGGAGAATCGCCAGTATTTTAGTGGTTTTACCGGTTCAGCGGGAATGCTGGTTATCAGCAGGACCCAGGCCCCCAGATTATTAACCGATTTCAGATATGTTGAACAAGCCAAACAGCAGGCTGCTTTATATCAAATTGTCCGCCACGGGGCAGTGATTTATGATTCGCTGGCAGCGGCGGTGAAGGAGCTTGAGCTGACCCGCATCGGTTTTGAAAGCGATTTTATAACCTGGGAGATTTATCAAAAGTTAGCAAATTGCCTGAGTGAGCAAAAACTATCACCTGTAAAACTTGATGGGCTGAGGATTGTTAAAGACCAAACAGAATTGGCCTTTCTCACCAAAGCGGTGGAGATTGCTGATTCAGCATTTAATCAAATATTGCCAATGATTAAGCCGGGAATAACCGAACTGGATATTGCCCTGGAGCTTGAATACCGGATGCGCAGGCTTGGTGCAGAGAAACCGGCCTTTGCTACAATTGTGGCTTCAGGGGTAAGAAGCGCCTTGCCGCATGGCCGGGCGTCAGATAAAATAATTGAAGCCGGTGATTTCATTACGATTGATTTCGGAGCGGTATTTGCGGGCTATCATTCCGATATGACGCGAACGGTTGTGGCCGGTACTGCTGATGCCAGGCAGCGCGAAATCTATAAGCTTGTACTGACGGCCCAGCTGACTGGTATTAACGCGGTGAAGGCCGGTAAAACCGGCCGGGAGGTCGACCAGGCGGCCCGGGAGGTCATTGCCAGGGCTGGCTATAGTGATTACTTTGGGCATGGCTTAGGGCATGGGGTTGGTCTTTTTATTCACGAGGAGCCCCGTTTGTCACCGACCGGCGACATTAAACTGGCTGCAGGTATGGTAGTTTCGGTTGAGCCGGGAATTTATCTGCCAGGCTGGGGTGGCGTACGTATTGAAGATTTAGTGGTTGTTTCTGCTGATGGCTGCAAAATTCTTACTGCTAGCAGCAAGGACTTAATAGAATTAGGCTAATTGACAGAACAATGGGGAGGCTTATCATTAATGATTTCAAGCAATGATTTTCGGACAGGGGTAACAGTTGAAATTGATGGCGATGTCTGGCAGGTAGTTGACTTCCAGCACGTAAAACCAGGCAAAGGGGCCGCATTTGTCCGGGCTAAACTAAAAAACGGCCGTACCGGTGCAGTGGTTGAACGCACCTTTAATGCCGGCGAAAAATTACCCAAGGCCCATGTTGAACGGCGTGAAATGCAATTCCTGTATGAGAGTGACGGCATGTTCAACCTGATGGATAATGAGAATTTTGAACAGATTGCGTTGTCCGGGGAACAAATGGGTGACGCCCGTAAATTCTTAAAAGAAAATATGAATATAGCGGTATTATTTTTCCAGGGTAATGTGATCGGTATTGATTTGCCGATGTCAGTAGAATTAACGGTTGTCGAGACCGATCCCGGCATCAGGGGTGATACCGCCACCGGCGGGACTAAACCGGCAAAACTGGAAACAGGTCATGTTGTCCGGGTGCCGCTCTTTATCAATACCGGTGAAGTTTTACGGATTGACACCCGCAGCGGCGACTATATCGAACGGGCCTAACAACGATTAAACCGGAAAAACTCCTCCTTAAGTTATGTTTTAATAAGCATTGGACATACTAGAAATAGTGTCTAAGACTAAGAACATAGCTAAAGGGGGGGTATTTTTATGAGAAACCTTAAAGAGAAAGTTGCTTATTTACATGGCTTGACACAAGGTCTTAATGTTAACGAACATTCCTCAGAAGGCAAGGTTTTGCTTAATATTATTGACGTGCTTGAATCGTTTGCCGACGAAGTCCAAAATGTTAATCTGGCGCAGTTGGAGCTTGAGGACTATGTAGAGTCGATTGATGAAGATTTAACTGACCTCGAAGAACAAATATATGAAGAAGATGTAGATGATGACGGCTATGATGATGGCGATCTAGACGATGATGACGATGATGACGATGATGAGATGGTCGAAATGGCTTGCCCTGGCTGCCATGAAATGGTTACCTTCGAATCAAGCATATTAGATGATGAGGAAGATATTGAGGTTACCTGCCCGTATTGCGGCGGAATAGTGTATGATAATGAACTGGATATCACTGTTGATAACCGCTATAACCAGCGAGCCTCTGGTCATATCATGCATCCCGGCGTGTAATAACATACTTGGTCACCCAAGACTTAGCATAAGCTAAGTCTTTCTTTTTGTCATAAACCAATTTCTTATCACATATCTATGTAAAGAAAAGGAGCGATAAATCCTGAGACAAGTCGCCTACTAATGAACGAGGATGAAGACTTATGAAAAATATTCAAACCTCTTTAAACGAACATATTTATCCTGTTTTACCGCCTCATATTGCCCGGCTAATTGCGGCCTTACCCGGCAGTATGCTGAACAAGGTCACTGAGATTCGCATCCGGGCTGATCAGCCGCTGCAACTGGTATTAGGCAGCCAGGATATTACCGTGCAGACAGAGCATAAAACCCGTTTGTATCAATGCACCAGTGAGGATGTAAACAGAACATTCCAGCTGATATGCAAAAACTCGGTTTATGCTTTTGAAGAAGAAGTCAGACAGGGATATCTGACAATCGCCGGCGGTCACCGGGTTGGCCTGACTGGACAGGCAATAACCATGGAAGGAACAGTCAGGACACTTAAGCATATCAATTCTCTGAATATCCGCTTAGCAAGAGAAATAACAGGCTGTGCTGACCGTATTCTGCCGTTTGTGACAGCCAAAGAACATAATGAAGTATTCAGTACCCTAATTATTTCACCGCCCCGTTGTGGTAAAACAACAATTTTGCGGGATTTAATCAGGCAATTGAGTACAGGCAATCCGCTGCTGGGGATAGCCGGTGTACAAATAGGCGTGGTGGATGAGCGGTCTGAAATAGCGGCCTGTCAACAGGGGATACCGACTGTCGATTTAGGGCCGCGTGTTGATGTGCTTGACGCCTGCCCCAAAGCCAGTGGGCTTTTGATGCTGATCAGGTCTATGGCCCCGTACATCGTTGCCACCGATGAATTAGGCCGCCGGGAAGACGCTCTGGCGGTACGGGAAGCTGTTTGTGCCGGCGTAAAAGTCCTGGCTACCGCCCACAGCCGGACAATTGCTGAATTTCAGCAGCGCCCTTATGTGGGGGAGTTAATCCAGGAACAGGTTTTTGAACGGTACATTATTCTCAGTAACCGGTCAGGACCTGGCACGATTGAGGAAATCCTCGATTCCCGGCATAAAAAAGCAATAGGTGCCTGTTTAAATGAGGTGAACGTATGTGGTTAAAGATTCTCGGCAGTTTGCTGGTGGTTATAGCCGGGACTTGCATCGGCTTTAGCCTGGCTGGCCGTTATGTGGAACGGCCGCGGCAGATCAGACAGCTCATCAGCTGTTTATCAGCCCTTAAATCTCACATTAATTACGTGGCTGTTCCATTGCCTGAGGCTCTGTCCCAGTGTACCGGCGGCATTACCGGCCCGGTAGCCGACCTGTTTCATACGATGGCGGAATTATTGAAAAGCAAAGGCTGGCTTACGCCCCAGGCCGCCATGCTGCAGGCGCTGACAGAAACCGACCGGCTTGTTCTCAGTAAGCCGGAACGGGAGATTATCGCTGTGTTTAGTGCCAATTTAGGGGGCATGAACCGGGAAGAACAGCACAAATCCCTGGACTTAGTCCATGAACAGCTGTCCAGAATACAATATGAAGCAGAAAAAATCTGTGACCAAAATGCCCGAATGTATCGTTACTTAGGGGTTTGCGGCAGCTTGGCCGTGGTTATCGTTTTAGTATAGGGAGTTAAATAGGGGGGAGAGCACATGGGAATTGACGTGTTGTTTAAAATTGCCGGCGTGGGTATTTTAATCTCCGTTTTTCATACTGCATTAAAGCAGGCTGGTAAAGAAGATATGGCTCATTTATGTACCCTTGCCGGTTTTGCCCTGGTGTTGTTATGGGTAGTACAACTATTAGGCCGACTGTTTAATACTGTTCAGGATGTATTTAAGCTGTTCTAAGGGGTGTACACGCCATGGAAATCATACAAATTATCGGGCTAGGGTTTGTCGTTACTTTGCTGATTTTAATCATCAAACAACAGCGACCGGAACTAGCCGTGCAGCTGGCCCTAACCTTGTCGACCATCATCTTTCTCATGGTGCTTGGCAAGATTAATGTGGTGCTGGATTTATTCCGGGACTTATCAGAAAAAGCCAATATCAGTCAAATGTACTTAAATACGATTCTCAAAATTATTGGCATTGCCTATATTACAGAATTTGGTGCCCAGGTGTGCCGGGATGCCGGGGAGGGTGCAGTGGCCGGTAAAATCGAATTTGCCGGTAAAATTCTCATTATGGTTATGGCTATACCGATTATTGCCTTGGTCCTGGAAACGATTGTGAGACTCATTCCTTAAGGTGGAATGCATGTGAAAAGAATAATAATTACAGCGATACTCTGTATGCTCTGGGGCAATATGGCCTGGGCAGCGACTGATGCCGGACCGGATTTACCCGTTGATTTACTGGAAAGTACCTCAGTAAATCACATCAATCAGTTTATTCAGGAAATTAACAAAGAGCTTACCGAGGAAATTCCCTTCCTGAGTACTGAAACAATCAAGGATATTGCCACCAAAGGCCTGACCTTCAACTGGGAAACCATTGCCAATAAGCTGCTCTCCTATTTCTTTAAAGAAGTAGCCACAAATATTCACCTGCTGGGCAAGTTATTATTTTTAGCCGTATTGTGTGCCTTGCTGCAAAATCTGCAAAATTCGTTTGAGCAATCAGCAATTTCCTTGCTGGCCTACAGTGTATGTTTTATCTTTTTGTCAGTGATTGCCCTCAGTGCCTTTTATCAGGGACTGACACTTGCCCGGGAAACAGTAAGCAACATGGTTGGTTGTATGGAAGCGCTGCTGCCCTTATTACTCTCGCTCTTAGCCGGGGTAGGGGCTCTAACCTCGGCCGCGCTGCTGACCCCGCTGATGCTCCTGGTAGTAAGTGCAACCAGCGTGATTGTTAAAGATATCGTTTTACCGCTCTTGTTCCTGACGGCTGTCTTAGAATGCGTAAATTATCTGTCCGGCAGCTACAAGCTTAGTAATTTGACAGGAGTGCTGAAACAGGCCGGGATGATGACACTGGGCTTAGTGCTGGTAGTTTTTATCGGTATTGTCAGCATTCAGGGGGTAGCCGGCAGTGTTGCCGACGGTCTGACATTGAGAACGGCCAAATACGCAACTGCCACTTTTATACCGGTAGTGGGTAAAATGTTTGCCGACACTGTTGAACTGGTTATGGGGGCCTCGCTGTTGTTAAAAAATGCCGTTGGCATTTTCGGTGTATTGGCCATTGCGCTGATCTGTGCACTGCCGCTTATTAAACTTATTTCCTTAGTTGTGGTAATAAAGATTGCCGGGGCCCTGATTCAGCCTATGGGTGATGAAAAAATGGCCAGGTGCCTGGATGCCATGGGCAATAATCTGCTGTTAGTGTTTGGCGCATTATTAACAGTTGCCTTAATGTTCTTCTTAATAGTTACTATGATTATTGGTGCCGGCAGTGTGGCGATGATGCTGCGTTAAAAAACGGCGGCGGTGGGGGATAATATGATAGATTCTGTTACTGTCTGGGTGAAAAGTATTATCTATGTGGTGTTATTTGCCTCGTTTCTGGAACTTTTGCTGCCTAATAGCAGCATGCAGCGCTTTATCAGGGTAATTATGGGCTTGTTTATTCTGCTGGCCATTTTAAATCCGATAATCAGCGTTTTAGAAGACAGGCTGTCGGCAGATCAAATTCCGGCTTTGGCCCAGGCCGGCAGTACGTTGTCTGATACAGAAATTTTAAGTGCCGGCACGCAGGCTGCCGGTAAGCGTAATCAGCTGGTCAGGGAAATATATGCCAGGGATCTGTCCAAGCAAATAAGGGCGATGGTAATGGCGATCGACGGTGTAGCCAATGCCAAGGTAACAGTAGCCATTGCCGAAACACAGCCGGGTAGTAAAGAGATGGGCAAAATCAACAATGTAGTTGTGTATATTGAACCAGGGTTTGCCGCTGATGAGCGCAAAATTGCCAAAGTGACGATTGGCGAAAAACCTGCTGAAATACCCAAGGAGTCCAATAAGCTGCCGCCGGCAGTAATAAACAAAGTAAACAGGATGGTGACCGAGTTATACCAGCTTAAGTCCAGCCAGGTTGAGGTTAAACAGATACAATAGGAGGTAAGAGAGGTATGGGAGCGTTAGGAACTTCGCTGAAAGGATGGCTGTCTGGAGCCAAAAAAGCGGTCCCCAGTCAACTATTGAAAGACGGTGTCATTAATGCCAGGCTCATCTGGCTCGGACTACTGGGGATTGTACTGCTGTTAATCGGGGGGTTATATGAACCGTTGCCGGCAAAAACTCAGCCCTCGCTCGCAGCGGATATTACCAAAGGCACTCCGGCCGCCCGCAGCTATGAAGAGGTGCTGGAGGGCAAACTCTCAAATTTGCTGGCCCAGATCAAGGGGGCCGGGGCCGTATCCGTAAATGTAACCCTAGAAACAGGGGGGCTGCAGGAACCGGCCAAAAATATTACCAAGGAAACGCGAACAGTGCAGGAAAAGGACAATACGGGCGGAATTCGCACAACCACCGAAACTAAAGAGTCCGAACAGGTATTATTAAGCAAAGAAAGCGGTGCCGACCGGCCGGTGATGGTCCGGGAATACAAGCCGGTCATTAAAGGCGTGCTGGTCGTAGCGGAAGGGGCTTTTGATTCAACAGTTAAGGCTAATCTGACCAGAGCTGTGGAATCAGGGTTAGGTATCCCCTCCTATAAAATTACAGTACTGCCGCAAAGAAAGTGAGGGTAAGAGTATGAGAATATTCTCAGTATTATCTATAAATAAAATAGGAAAACTTGCTGCCTTTATAGTGGCCGCCGGCATTCTTTCCCTGCTTATCAGCGGCGCCTGGAACTACGCCCAGGATATGCGTACCGCCCGGGCGGACAGATCGAATGCCATGCAGGTGACAAAAGCGGTCAGCGAGCAGGTTGTACCGGTAATGGCTCCCGACTTTTTTGTTGAATACCGGCTGGAAAGGGATAAGATCAGAAGCGAACGGTCCGATCTCCTGCGGGAGATTATAAAAGATGCTAAAACCGAAGATAGTAAACAGGAGGCGCAGGCAACGATTTTAAAAATGACTCTGGAAAAGCAGCGGGAAGCAGAAATGGAAAACTTAATCAAATCCAAAGGCTTTGGCGATGCACTGGTATTTATCCGGGATAACTCCGTTAGTGCTGTTGTTAAAACAACCGCACTGTCCCGGGAGGAAGTAATCCAGGTGGCGGAAGTCATTTGCCGTATTGCCGGGGTTAAGCCTGAGGATGTTACGGTAAGCGCTAAACCGTAAGCGGAGAGACTCTCTCCGCTTTTTTTCACCTATTTGTAAAAATGGAAAAAGCTTGGTATAATAATATAGTTATAAGATATCCGGTCCTGTAATACATTGTAATAGTAAAGAGTTTGGGGAGGGTGGGAAATGGAAAAGAGAGAGCGGATGGAAAAAACAGAACATAATGATGTTGGTTCTATCAGGATCGCTGATGAGGTTGTTGGCATTATTGCCGGGCTTGCGGCCACCGAAGTTACCGGCGTGGCGGGCATGAGTGCCGGTTTAGTCGGCGGTATTGCCGAGATGCTGGGTAAAAAAAATCTCTCCAAAGGAGTTAAGGTTGAGGTCGGCGAACGGGAAGCGGCAGTGGATTTATATATTATCGTTGAATATGGCGTGCGTATCCCCGATGTCGCGCTGAGAGTCCAGGAAAATGTTAAACGGGGCATTGAATCTATGACCGGCCTTGATGTTGTGGAAGTGAATATTCATGTTCAGGGTGTAGGCTTTGCTCTGGACGATAAAGAAGAAGACATTAGGGTAAGATAACGGGAAGAGGCCAAAAGAAAGGAGAGCGAACGCTATGGGGATTATTGACCGCATTATCCTGTCTATTTACACATTTTTACTGGCTTTTTTATCATTCGCCGCCATTCTCCTGTCTTTACGCCTTATTCCATTGGAATTGGCGTGGACAAGCATTGGCCATATCTATGGCCAGTGGGAAGCTTCGCTGGTGGGAGCGGTATTTTTATTAGTTAGCATCAGACTGCTTTTGGCCGGCCTTCGCTCCCGTAAAGCCAAAGATACCATTGTCCATCACAATGAAATTGGTGATGTACATATTTCCCTGACTGCGGTCGAGAATCTGGTGGAAAAAACGGTCCGTCACCTGCGGGGTGTACGGGGCATCAAGGTAAAGGTGGCGTTGACCCCCCAGGGCATTACCGTGCACATAAAAGCGGTAGTCAGCCCGGAAAGCCATGTGCCGACTGTGGCCGGTGAAATTCAACAGCGTGTGCATGAGTATATAAAAAACACTGTAGGGATCGAGCTGGCTGACGTTCAGGTTACGGTGGATAATATCAGCAATGATTTTAAAGCGAAACAGCGTGTTGAATAGAGGTGACAGTTGTGAATTCCAAACTACTGGAGGAAATCTGGCAGCACCATAGCGGTAAACTTCTTGGGGTGTTATTTGGCTTTATATTTGGCATCCTGGTTATAACTTTTGGTTTTTTTCGTACACTATTTGTAGTTTTATGCGTAATTGCCGGTTATGTTGTAGGCAAACGCATTGACCAAAAAGAAGATATTATGGAAATTTTGGATAAGCTGCTACCTCCAGGTTACAATCGGTAGGCGCTTAGAAAGAAGGAAATTTATGAGCCGTAGAAAGGCCCGTGAGATGGCTGTGCAAGCATTATTTCAATTGGATTTTAACGCGGGTGTCAGCAATGATGAAGCACTCAACTCTGTATTTAGTGAGCGGGAAGACGTTAATGAGAATACCAGGCTCTATGCTAAGTCACTGGTTGAAGGTACCTATAGCAATTTAGCCGTTATTGATGACTACATATCTGAGTTATCTAAAGAATGGAAAATTGAACGCATGGCCGGTGTTGACCGTAATATAGCCCGGATGGCTATTTATGAAATGAAATACAGTCAGGAGCGCTTACAGCCAGGCGTTGCCATTAATGAAGCTGTGGAATTGGCAAAAACCTTTGGCACTGAGGAGTCCAGCCGGTTTATCAATGGTATTTTAGGATCAATTGTAAAAAATAAAGGGCTGGCATGAGCTATTTCCTGGGGATAGATACCAGTTGTTATACAAGTTCAGTAGCGCTGCTGAATGAGGCGGGCCAGTTAGTTGCCGATTGCCGGAGAATTCTGCAGGTTAAGGCTGGCAGCCGGGGGCTTCAGCAATCGGCAATGGTGTTTCAGCATACCCGCAATCTGCCGGAACTATTTGCTGAAGCCTGCCGGGAGCTTCCCGGGCCTGTGGCCTTCAAAGGCATCGCGGTTTCCGCCTATCCCCGGCCGTTGCCGGATTCCTATATGCCTGCGTTTCTGGTTGGTGACGGCTATGCTAAGGTGTTAGCGCTAAGCCATAATGTTCCCCTTCAGCGCATCAGTCATCAGGAAAGCCATATTTTTGCCGGACTTTGGTCGGCCGGTGGTCCGGGATCAGCACAATTTCTGGCGGTTCACTTATCGGGCGGCACTACTGAGCTTATGCGGGTATCAGCCGCGGCCGGTCCCCAACAGGCCAAGAGATTAAAGATAGAGATCATTGGCTGCAGTCAGGATATTCAGGCCGGACAATTGGTAGACCGTGTGGGCGTTTTATTAGGGCTGCCTTTTCCCGCCGGGCCTCACCTGGAGGCTCTGGCTGCACAAGACCGCAGCCACGCAGTAAAAATACCGGTCTGTGTCCGCGGCACCACCGTTAGTTTTGCCGGCCCCGAGACTCATGTCCGCAAATTAGTAACCCAGGGTACTGACAGAGGAGCAATTGCTGCCGGGGTGGAGCTTAGCATTGCCACAGCGGTAATGACTATGCTCAAGCAGGCAGTCGCAAGTACCGGCCTTACAGAGGTGCTGCTGGTAGGCGGGGTAATGGCCAACCGCTTTATCAGGCACTACCTGTCAGAACAGCTGGAACGCCCCGGGGTGGCAAAACTTTATTTTCCTGAAAACAGGTATAGTCCGGACAATGCAGCCGGTGCTGCTTATGCTGCCTTCAACGCCTGACAGCTGCAGATTCACCAATGCAGCTGCTCCGGCATATGATACACAAATTCATATGCCGGGAGGTGACACCATGGTTCCCTATATTCTTGCCGGTGCAGTCATAGGCTCGGTTGTTGGTCATCTTATTCCGCCCGGATATTTTTTCTGGTTCGTGGTGGGGGGGATAAGCGGATATTTAGCTCAGCGCTATTTCGGTGCCCGATTTTAAAGGTTAAAAATCTTTACCCAGACTTATGTCTGGTTTTTTTTGTATTTATAGGTTATTATTATGTTTGTCTGGTTCCTAATTAAAAATATGATGCAAAATAAAATCAGGTGGTATGAATATGAGCAATATATATACTGTCAGCGATTTTACCAAATATCTTAAAAGTCTGTTTGATAAAGACCCGAAACTGGTTTCAGTTGCTATCCGGGGCGAGTTGTCTAATTTTAAATGTCACTATTCGGGCCACTGCTATTTTACCCTTAAAGATGCCGGTTCACAGATAAAAGGGGTTATGTTTAAAAGCCGGGCCCAGTTTTTAAAATTTGAACCGCGCGATGGGCTTAAGGTAGTCGTGTTTGGCCAGGTGACTATATTCGAACGCGACGGCCAGTACCAGCTTTACGCCGATCAGTTAATTCCTGACGGCCTGGGAGAACTCAGTATTGCCTTTAACCAGCTGAAAGAAAAGCTGGCAGCAGCCGGCCTGTTTGAGGAAAGCCGTAAACGGCCCCTGCCGCTGTTGCCCAGAGCGGTGGGGCTTGTAACCTCGCCGTCCGGAGCGGCGCTAAGAGATATTATTACCGTTGCCAACCGGCGCCATCCTGGCCTGTGTCTGATTCTGTTTCCGGTTCAGGTTCAGGGACTGGAGGCGCCCGGACAAATTGTCCAGGCTATCCAGGCTTTTAACCGCCTGGCTAATGTCGATGTTATTATTGCCGGCCGCGGGGGCGGCTCGATCGAAGAGTTATGGGCCTTTAATGATGAAAAGGTAGTGCGGGCTATCGCTGAATCGGTCATCCCCGTTGTGTCGGCGGTGGGTCACCAAACAGATTACACCTTAGCCGATTTTGCCGCCGACCGCCGGGCCGCAACGCCTTCGCAGGCTGCTGAACTTGTTGTTCCGGATGTCAATGAGCTGAAGCGCTATATCCATACACTCCAAACCATGCTGGAGAACAATATCCGGACTTATTTGAAAGACCGGCGGCAAGTGCTGCAGCAGCTCCGCGATAACAAAGTATTTCTGCAGCCGGAAAAACTGTTGGCTGACAAAAAGCAGCTTACCGATTTATACACGGAACGGTTAGGCCAGGCAATGCAAAAAATCATTGTCGCAAAACAGCATGTGTTGAAAATACATACAGAAAAGCTCGCTGTGCTTAATCCGCTGGCGGTACTGGCCAGAGGCTACAGTCTGGTCCGTACACCGGCGGGACAAGTGGTGACCGGAGCCGGTCAGGTCATAGCCGGTCAGCGGCTGGAGATTGTTTTGCGGCAGGGGCGGCTGGATGTCGATGTGGTTAGGGTAAAGGAGGAGAAAAATGGCTAATAAAGCAGGTAATAAACAAAGTAATGTATGTTTTGAAGACGCTCTTGGC
Source organism: Sporomusa termitida (assembly GCF_007641255.1). Taxonomy (NCBI): domain Bacteria; kingdom Bacillati; phylum Bacillota; class Negativicutes; order Selenomonadales; family Sporomusaceae; genus Sporomusa; species Sporomusa termitida. The sequence goes on along the minus strand of NZ_CP036259.1, from coordinate 2,269,288 downwards.
AAATTAGAAGTAATTGTAAAGCAACTGGAAACAGGTGAACTGCCGCTGGAGGATGCCTTAGACCGGTTTTGCGAAGGTATTGCCTATGCCAAACTGTGTTTTGAACGCCTTACTGCTGCCGAAGCCCAGGTAAATAAAATTCTGCAGCAGGAACAAGGCAAGCTTGTTGAAAAACCGCTTAATCTGGTGGAGGCTGATTGACTGCTATGACAAAACAATTTTCCCTAAGTCATTATTGCCGGCAAAAAGTAAGTTTGCTGGAAGAGGCGCTGGCCTGTTACACTCCGGCTGATGCCTGCCCGCCGATTATCTTTGAGGCAATGCGCTACAGCCTGTTTGCCGGCGGCAAAAGGCTGCGGCCGATTATGCTGATGGCGGCAGCCGATGCTGCCGGCGGCTGCGGCGCTGATTATCTGCCTGTGGCCTGCGGGTTGGAGATGATTCACACCTATTCGCTGATTCATGACGATTTGCCGGCCATGGATAATGATGATTACCGGCGTGGTAAACTCACCAATCATAAAATATATGGTGACGGCATGGCAATCTTAGCTGGGGACGGGTTATTAACAGCCGCGTTCAGCACAATGCTCTCCCAGCCTAATGTTCAGGCAGCAACATTGATTAATGTAGTCAAAGAGATAGCTGTTGCTGCCGGTGCCGCCGGTATGGTCGGCGGCCAGGCGGTCGATCTTGCCTCGGCCGGACAAACGGTTGATGCCAATACCCTGAAGTTTATCCATCAGGCCAAAACCGGCGCGTTATTTAAGGCCGCACTGCGGGCAGGAGCTATGCTGGCCAATGCCAGCCCAAATCAGCTGGCAGCACTGACTGCTTATGCTGAACATTTCGGTCTGGCTTTTCAGATTACAGATGATATGCTTGACGTAACTGGCAGTCAGGACAAGATTGGTAAACCGGTGGGCAGTGATATGAGGAATCAGAAAGTGACTTATGTAACACTGTATTCGCTTGACGGCGCTAAACACCTGGCTCAGCAGGCCGTAGACAATGCCTTGCTCAGCTTACAGGATTTTGGCTCTGAAGCTGTAATTTTACGCGACTTAGTGGAATATTTAATCAATCGTGAAGCCTGAGGTGTAAATAATGTTCGATTTTATGGCGGGAATCGGGAAAAATGTTATATTAATGACTGCCATTACCGCATGGTTTACCGCCCAGGTATTAAAGACAATAACCTCTTACTGGCGCCACGGATCATTTAATGCCGAACGGCTTGTCGGTGCCGGTGGTATGCCCAGTTCACATACGGCATTGGTGGTCAGCCTGGCTGTTGGTGTAGCCCTTAAAGATGGGCTGGAATCCAGTTTGTTTGCGGTAGCGGTCGTCCTGGCCGGCATTGTCATGTACGATGCGGCCGGCGTACGCCGGGCAGCAGGCAAGCAGGCCAAAGTTATTAATAAATTAGTACGCGAAATGCGGGTCGAACACAAAGTCCGGGACACCAGACTTAAAGAGTTATTAGGGCATACACCACTCGAGGTGCTGGGCGGAGCCGTTCACGGTACTCTTATAGCCTATGCGTTTTATGTATTTTGTAGATGAATGTTAGTCCTAAACTATGCTATAATATGTTTTGGAAAATACATTCATGCATTATGACTTCTGTCAGGGAAAGCGGGGAAGTTGGTTTGGGGACATTGCTTGATGGCATTAACGGGCCACAAGACCTTAAAAGTCTTTCTTTAGGGCAATTAGAAAAGCTCGCCGGTGAAATCCGCGAGCTTCTTATACATACTGTATCCGCCAATGGCGGACATTTAGCACCTAACTTAGGTGTTGTTGAATTAACACTGGCGCTGCACAGGACATTCAACAGTCCCAATGATAAATTTATCTGGGATGTGGGACATCAGGCGTATGTACATAAAATTTTAACCGGTCGCCGCCGCCAGTTTTCCACCCTCCGGCAGACCGGGGGCATCAGCGGCTTTCCTAAAAGATGTGAAAGCCAGCATGATGTTTTTGGTGTGGGGCATTCCAGCACCTCTATATCTTCAGCCTTAGGCGTAGCGCTGGCGCGTGATATGTCAGGCGATACCTATAATGTTATCGGTATCATTGGCGATGGTTCACTGACCGGCGGTCAGGCTTATGAAGCCCTCAACCATGCCGGCCACCTTAATATTAATCTCACGGTGGTCTTAAACGACAATGAAATGTCGATTGCCAAAAATGTGGGGGCGATGTCGGAGTACCTGGCAAAACTGCGTACTGCGCCCACCTATTCCAAGGTAAAACATGATATTGAATATTTACTGCGCCGGATTCCGGCCATAGGGGAAAGTGTTGCCAAAACTGCCGAACGGGTAAAAGACAGCCTGAAATATCTGCTGGTACCGGGAATGTTATTTGAAGAATTAGGCTTCACCTATTTTGGACCCATTGACGGTCATAACATACCTTTAATTCTGGATGTGCTTGACAAGACCAAAAGTATTAAAGGCCCGGTGCTTATTCATTTACTTACGCAAAAAGGCAAAGGGTATGCACCGGCAGAATGTAATGCCGATAAGTTTCACGGGGTTGGACCATTCTGTATCGATACAGGTGAGATAATAAAAAACGGGGGGGCCCCTTCGTATACCCAGGTGTTTGGCGATACCCTGGTAAAACTGGCCGAGCAGAACCCTGATATTGTTGCCATAACGGCGGCTATGCCGGAGGGAACCGGCTTAAAAAAATTCTCGGCAAGATTCCCTGAGCGTTTTTTTGATGTGGGCATTGCCGAGCAGCATGCCGTTACCTTGGCGGCCGGGATGGCCACCCAGGGTAAAAGACCGGTGGTTGCCGTATATTCTACTTTTTTACAGCGGGGCTATGATCAGATCCTGCATGATGTATGCCTGCAGAATCTGCCGGTAATTTTTATGCTGGACCGGGCCGGGATTGTTGGCGAAGATGGTGCCACTCACCACGGTGTATTTGACTATTCTTTCCTACGCCATATCCCGAATATGGTCATGATGGCGCCTAAAGATGAAAATGAACTCCGGCATATGCTCTATACGGCGACGCAGCTTAATGGCCCGGTGGCGATTCGCTATCCACGCGGCAGCGGCGTTGGTGCAGAGAGTAAACCTGATTTTACGCAGCTTGAACTAGGAAAGTCTGAGGAACTTTTGCTCGGAAAAGATCTGGTGTTGCTTGCCATTGGGACAATGGCTGCCGCCTGTTGCCAGGCCGCGGCCCTGTTAGCTCCCAAAGGCATTGAGGCCGGTGTGGTCAACGCCCGCTTTGTCAAACCCCTGGACGGACAGTTGATCCGCCGGCTGGCCAGGGATAAAGGTGTAATAATTACAGTCGAGGACAATGTGCTGGCAGGAGGGTTCGGGTCAGCCGTGCTTGAATATATTAATGCCCAGCAGCTTAACTGGGTAAAAGTATTACGGCTGGGCTTACCTGACAAATATATCGAGCATGGGCCCCGGAACTACTTACTATCCCGGCACGGTTTAGATCCGCAGGGCATTGCTGCCAGTGCCGAGGCTTTTATCCGTCAGTTTGGAGTAAGGAAATGACAGGGGCACGCACCAAAGAGCGTCTTGATATATTACTGGTTGAAAAGGGGCTGGCTGTCAGCCGTGAACGGGCCAAGGCCTATATTATGGCCGGACTGGTGACTGTGGACGGCCAAAAATCAGACAAAGCGGGTACTGTTGTGCCTACCACCGCCAGAATTATTGTTCACGGGGACAATATTGGCTTTGTCAGCCGCGGCGGGCTTAAACTGGCTAAAGCACTGGCGCGGTTTAACCTGGACTTAGCGGGGAAAGTAATGGCTGATGTCGGCGCGTCAACCGGCGGCTTTACCGATTGTGCCCTCCAGAACGGCATTCGTAAAGTGTATGCCATTGATGTTGGGTATGGGCAGTTAGCCTGGTCCCTTAGGACCGACGCCCGGGTAATAAACATGGAACGTACCAATATCCGCCATGTCACACCGGCGGATTTGGGGGAGTTATTAGATTTTGTCTCGATTGATGTGGCCTTTATCTCGCTTGATAAAGTGCTGCCGGTCGTTAAAACACTGCTCGCTCCCCACGGGGAAGTAGTCGCACTTATTAAACCACAGTTTGAAGCAGGTCGGGAAAAAGTCGGCAAAAAAGGGGTTGTCCGGGAGCCGGCGGTTCATCGTGAAGTTATCAACAATGTCGTGAATATGGCTGGGTCGCTCGCACTGGTACCGCTGGGACTGACTTTTTCACCGGTTAAGGGACCAGAAGGCAATATTGAATACCTTTTATATTTAGTGAATTATCCGGCTGCTGCTGCCGTAGAAGAGGCTGGTATTGCTGCCGTAGTGGCTGAGGCTCATGCCAATTTAACGGGATAACGGGGGAATACGAGGTGTTGACTATCGGGCTGTTTCCCAACACAAAAAAACAGAGTATCAGTACAGTGTTGGGCTGGATTGTGCAGTATTTTAAGGAACGCAATGTTAACGTGGTGCTGCCGGAAGAGGCTGCTTTGGAACTTAAGTGTACTCATTTGGCCGGAAAAATGGAATGTGTAAAAAATGATATTACTTTCGGCATTACCCTGGGGGGGGACGGAACACTTTTACATACTGCCCGGGAGATTGCTCCCTTCGGTATTCCTGTCTGTGGTGTAAATATGGGGAACCTTGGCTTCTTAACTGAGATTGAGGTGCCTGATCTGAATATTGCCTTAGACAGGTTGCTGGGCGGTGATTATTATATCGAAGAACGCCTGATGCTGGATGCCCTTGTCATCCGCAATGGCAGTCCTATTTACATCTCACCGGCCTTAAATGACGTTGTTGTCGCCAAAGGCGGCTTCTCACGCATGATAAAATTAAAATTGTTTATCGATGAAGAGCTGACGGCCGACTACCCTGCCGATGGCCTGATTATTGCCACTTCAACCGGTTCAACAGGCTACTCGTTATCCTCAGGCGGGCCTATTATTAACCCGGAACTGAAAGTAATCGTTATTACGCCAATCTGCCCGCATACACTGCATTCACGGGCCCTGGTTATTTCCGAAAATGCAGAAATTAAAGTACGGATGCAGGCGGCTCATGATGATATTGTCCTTACCGTAGACGGGCAAACCGTGTATAATCTGCTGCCAGACGATACGGTAGTGGTCCGGCGCTCCCCTTTTCGGGCCCGCTTCATCCGGTTTACCGGCAAGAGCTATTATGAGAAACTGCGTACTAAATTACGGCGAGGCGACCAGCATGCAAGTGGTTAATGCCGTTATGATGGCGCAGCGGCTGCTGAAGCCCAGGCTGGCCACTGCCGGTCTGGTTGTTGATGCTACCGCCGGCAATGGTCAAGATACTTTGTTTCTGGCGGCTAATACTCCTGCTGCCACTGTTGTCTGGGCTTTTGATATTCAATCCCAGGCTCTCACGAACACAAAGGAGCTGCTTGCCAAATATGAAGTAGCGGCTAAGGTTCACCTTGTTTTGGACAGTCACGCTCATATAACCCGCTACATAAAACAGCCGGTAGACGCAGCCATGTTCAATCTGGGCTATCTGCCGGGCGGCGATCATAAACTAAGCACGCTGCCGCAAACAACCATCCAGGCAATTGCGCAAACGCTGCAATTGCTCAATACCGAAGGTCTGATGACAATCGCGGCCTATCCCGGTTATGAGCAGGGCCGGCTGGAGCTACGGGAATTGCATCAGTATCTGGCTGCTATTGATCAAAAAAAGTTTTCTGTTGCCTGCTGGTCAATGGTAAACCAAACGAACTTTCCGCCAATTCTATATCTGATTGAGAAGAAAAGGAGTGGATAGCTTGAAGGCTTTGCGGCACTCAAAGACGAAAGAGATTATTGACCGCTATATAATCGAAACCCAGGAAGACCTGGCTGAGGCTCTGAGTAAACATGGTATTGATGTTACCCAGGCAACTGTTTCCCGTGATATTAAAGAGCTTATGCTGATTAAGGTGCCGACAGGGGATGGCCGGTACCGGTATGCATTTCCCCCCGAACAAAATGTCATTATGTCCCAGGCCCGGCTGGAGCGAACGTTTCGGGACTCGATTGTTGCCATTGATTTCAGTCAGAATATTGTCGTTCTCCGCACCCTGCCGGGAACCGCCCAGGCTGTGGCTTATACGATCGACTATGTGAAATGGCCTGAGATTATTGGCACAGTAGCCGGTGATGATACTATTTTTGTCCTTGTAAAACCACTGGAGGCTGTGCCGCAGGTTATTGCTAAATTCCGGTCGCTCATGGGTAGTGGAATCGGCGTGGTTTGAGGAGAGGTAATCATGTTAAAGTCACTTACTGTCGTCAATTTTGCCCTGATTGATAAGGCGCATATTGAATTTGTACCTGGTCTTAATATCCTGACCGGAGAAACAGGGGCCGGCAAATCCATTTTAATCGATGCCCTGTCAGCCATTATTGGCGGCAGAGCCTCCGGTGACTCTATCCGTTCAGGTACTGATTATTTCCGTATCGAGGCAGTTTTTGACATAGCAGGTATTGATAGCCTGCACTCCTTTCTGGATAAGCAGGGGATTGCTGTTGATGATGGCGGCACGGTAATTATTGCCCGCCGCTTAAGCAAACATGGCAAGAATACTATTCATATCAACGGTTGCCAGGCAACGCTGGGCATGCTGCGGCAAATTTGTGAAAAACTTGTGGATATGCATGGTCAACACGAAAATCAAGCCCTGTTAAAGCCGGAAACCCATCTGGAACTTACCGATGCTTTTGCCACCGGCATAAAAACCAAACTTGTACAATACCGCAGTGCTTACCGGGAATGGCAAAAAGTTAAAAATGAATTAGCCGCCATCAGCCGGGATTCCCGGGAACGCCTGCAGCGCGAAGAGATGCTTACCTGGCAAACGCAGGAGATTGCCGCTGCCGCCTTAGCGCCAAATGAAGAAGAGCAGCTGGTAAGCCAGGTTAAGGTTCTGGCTAATGCCGAAAAAATTTCTCACGCCGTATCCCGTTCCTACATGCTGTTGAGTCAGGGAAATAAAGGCTTTAATGGCATCATAGCCTGCCTGACTGATATAAAAAGGGATCTGGCGTCGGCCGCCCGCTTTGATGAGACCATTAATCAGCAGGTGGAGATTGTAGCTGAAGCACTGTACCAGCTGGAAGAAACCATGGGTGAACTTAGGGATTATCGTGAAAATATGGATTTTAACCCGGCTAAGCTAGCTAAGCTGGAAGACCGGCTTGATATCATCCACCGGCTGAAAAAAAAATACGGGGCAACCGTCCAGGAGATATTGACGTATTCTGAGCAGGCGGCTGAGGAATTGGCGGCCATTACGCATTATGATGAACGAATAAACAGCCTTGAGCAGCAGGAAGCTGAACTTAAGCGGCAAATGCAAGAGTTCGCCAATGAGCTTGACCGGCTAAGGCAGCTGGCAGGAGCGGAAATGGGCCGGCAAATCTCCGGCCACCTGGGTGATCTGGGGATGCCTAAAGCCCAATTTATCGTCGATGTTAAACGCAATGACCAATATTCAGCAACCGGCGCCAATGATGTCGTTTTTCTATTTTCGGCCAATCCGGGAGAAGAACCCCGGTTATTACAGAAAGTTGCCTCTGGCGGCGAATTGTCGCGGCTCGCCCTGGCCATAAAAACGGTTTGCGCCGAACGTGAGGAAACGGCCACTATGGTATTTGATGAAGTTGATGCCGGCATTGGCGGCCAAACCGCGCAAAAGATGGCGGAAAAAATTGCCAGAATTGCGGCATTCGATAAACAGGTTTTATGTATCACCCACCTGCCGCAAATTGCTTCGATGGCCGACAGCCATATTTACATCGAAAAAATTATTGCCGAAGAGAGGACAGTAACCCGGGTAACCCGGCTGACCCCTGAGAGTCAATTGAAAGAATTGGCGCGAATGGCCTCAGGCGATTTAACCCAGCTTTCCCTGGAGAATGCGGCCCAGATGTTAGAAAAGTCAATGAAAAAAAAAGCAAATTGGAAATATAAAGCGTAAGCGTGAGCTTGCGCTATTTTTTTTGTTTAAAAGGCCGAAAATCAGATTCCAAGTCAATAAATGCTAATAATTCCGGAATAATCCCCTTTGAATTCGGGAAACTTTAAGTTTGCAACCGGTTGAACAAAATGTAAGCAAATGAAAGGCTGAGTGGGAAATTTGGGAAGAATGTAATAGGGAGTGATGGAAGAAAATATGACAAGATTTAACCGGCTATTGAGCAGCAGGCTGATTTGGGCAGTATTAATTATCAGCGCAATCTTTGCATTTTGTCTTTCTCCCCAATTCCGCAGTATTTACGGTCTTCCCGTGCATATCCGGATTATCGAAGGTGAGTCAGCCTTATTTGATGTAAATTTTCCGTTGACCGTTAACGTCAGGCATGATGGTGGCAGTATCCGGGTCCAAACCCATGCAACCTTACCAATCATTGCCTTATCGCGGCCGGTATCGCTTGAACCTGTCAAACTCGGACAATCCACTGTCGAGTTTAAGCTGTTTGGAATAATACCCTTTCGTACGGTGCAGGTGGATGTATTGCCGCCCGTTAGGCTGGTTCCAGGCGGACATTCGATTGGTGTCATGCTGCGATCCCAAGGTGTCATTGTTGTCGGTAATTCACCGGTCCTCAATATGCAGGGCCAGTATGTAACACCGGCCAAAGATGCCGGCATTACAGTAGGCGATGTCATTATCAGCATTAATGGCATTCCGGTGCAAAGCGACACACAGGTAGCCGAAATTATTGATGATAACGGGAAAAATAACCGCGCCATTGATGTGCTGATTAAGCGCGCAGAAGGACAGCAACATATTAATGTGTCACCGGCGTTATGTCATGATACCAAACGTTATCGAATTGGTTTGTTTGTGCGCGACAGTGCCGCCGGCGTTGGCACCCTGTCTTTTTATGAACCGGATTCAAAAATCTACGGGGCTCTCGGTCATATTATTACTGACAGTGACACAAACCAGCCGATTGACTGCGAACAAGGCAAGATCGTGCTGGCCACCGTCTCCGGCATTCAACACGGCACCAGGGGCCATCCCGGAGAGAAGATTGGCGTATTTATTGAAGAAGATCAATTGCTGGGACATATTAATAAAAATACCCCTTTTGGCATTTATGGCGAATTAACCGCTACCCTGCCGAATGAGAAATATCCCCAGGCAATTCCGATCGCTTCTATGAGCCAGGTGCAGGTAGGGCCGGCGGAAATGCTGACAGTAGTTGACGGACAGACAATTGAACAGTTCAGTATTGAAATCCAGAAAATAAATTTACAGGAAATACCGGAAAGCAAAGGCTTGGTTATTAAAGTAACTGATCCCAAATTAATCGAAAAGACCGGTGGTATCGTCCAGGGTATGAGCGGCAGTCCCATTATTCAAAACGGTAAAATAGTCGGTGCCGTTACCCATGTTTTTGTCCATGATCCAACAAGCGGTTATGGCTGCTTCGTGGACTGGATGCTCATGGAAAGCGGTATAATCCCGAAAAAAGAACGCAATTCAGCCAGAAAACTATTTACGTTTTCTGGCAGTTTTTCTGCTAGCGCCGCTCCGTCCGCCGCGGCCTGACAGCTACAGTATTAAAAATACTTGTCACATTCTCAGGCTATCTATATAATTAAGATACGATTTGGATTTTCAGAAAAAAATAAAATGGATTCTTTTTCCAAACAAGGAAGGAAATGGTGCGTGTTTGTCGAATAGATAAAATATAGTAATTTATACGATTTAGCAGGGAGAGGATTCCAATGGTAATGGCAAGAGAAACAATTAAGGTGGCTATCGCTGACGACAATAAGGAGTTTTCGGAGATTTTACAGGAATGTCTTAACAGAGAGCCTGATATTGAGTTGGTTGGGGTAGCCTTTAACGGAGAGCAGATGTTATCTATCATTGAAGAAAAAGCTCCGGATGTCATAGTTTTAGATATAATTATGCCGCATTTAGACGGAATTGGTGTCTTGGAGCGTATTAATGTTTCCCCGAACAAGCGCCCGAAGATTATCATGCTGACTGCATTTGGTCAGGAGAATATTACGCAGCGGGTAGTAGAACTGGGTGCTGATTATTATGTGTTAAAACCATTTAACATGGACGTACTGATTAACCGCATCAGACAACTTGCCGGTACTTTCATTACCGTCCGGCCGGTAGCCGCCGCCACTGCCCAGGTCGTCAAAACCCGGCCTATGGATGTGGAAGTGACAAACATTATCCGGGAGATTGGTATTCCGGCCCATATCAAAGGTTACCAATATCTGCGCGATGCGATTATGATGATTATTGCCGAAGTAGAACTATTGGGAGCCGTAACGAAAGTTCTTTATCCGATGATTGCGGAAAAATACTCTACCACCCCCAGCCGGGTCGAACGGGCCATCCGCCATGCGATTGAGGTTGCCTGGAACCGGGGAAATATTGAAATGATCAATAAGCTGTTTGGCTATACAATCAAACTGGATAAAGGCAAACCGACTAACTCTGAATTTATGGCAATGATTGCTGATAAACTGCGCATGGAAATGAGAGCCAGTTAGATAAGTATTAACCCTAAAACAACAACAAACCTTGCTGCACATTGCCGGCAAGGTTTGTTGTTGTGCATTGCAGGATTTTTTCTGCTGGTACTGAATAAAATAATATTGCTGTCATTTAAAATTGGATATTGGGGGCTAATAATGCTGGAGCAGTATAAAATATTGGCAATTAATCCCGGTTCAACTTCAACGAAAATAGCTGTATACAGTAATCAGCAAAAAGAGTTTGAGCAGATTATACGTCATAGCAGGGAAGAACTGGAGAAATTTGAGCAGATTTATGATCAGTATGATTATCGGCGTCAATTGGTGGAAGCGGCGCTGGCCGCTCATAACATCAGGCTTTGTGATTTAGCCGCGGTAGTGGGGCGCGGCGGTCCTTTGAAACCGATGGCCAGCGGTACCTATAGGGTAAACGAAACGATGGCCGCGGATTTAAAGGTAGGTGTACAAACTGAACATGCCTCCAATCTGGGGGGGTTATTGGCCAGAGGCCTTGCCGGTCAGGCGGGGATTCCGGCGTTTATTGTTGATCCGGTGAGTGTGGATGAACTGGAGCCGGTAGCGAGAATTACCGGGTTGCCGGAAATCTCCCGCCGCAGTTTGTTTCATGCCCTTAATCTAAAAGCGGTTGCCCATCGCGTGGCTGGGGATTTAGGCAAAACCTACGACGCCCTGACCTTAATCCTGGTTCACCTGGGGGGCGGCATATCGGTCGGAATCCAACAGAACGGGCGCATGATTGATGTAACAAATCCTAATGATGCCGGCCCATTTTCGCCGGAACGCGCTGGTGGCTTACCTTCCCACGCCTTAGTGAATATGTGCTTTACGGGCGATTATACATTGGCGGCTATTAAAAAGAAGCTGATTGGGCAGGCGGGTCTGGTTGCTCACCTCGGCACTAATGACGGCCGGGAGATTGAGGATCGTATTATGGACGGCGACACTAAGGCCGCGCTTATTTACGAAGCTATGGCCTATCAGATAGCCAAGGAGATCGGGGCTATGGCCACCGTAGTCCGGGGCCGGCTCGATGCCATTGTCCTAACCGGTGGTCTGGCCCACTCCCGGCTGCTGACCAATATGATTTGTGAGCGGGTGGCGTTTATCAGTCAGGTGCTGCTCTACCCCGGTGAGGATGAATGTGCCGCCCTGGCGGCAGGCGCACTCCGGATATTGCGCGGGGAAGAAGAAGCGAAAATCTATGAATAGAAGGTAATCGCATGGAAGATAATCGGCTAACGATTTTTGTGGGTGAATTTGGCAGTGGCAAAACTGAAATCGCCGTTAATTATGCACTGCAATTACAGCAGGCCGGCCAGGAAACAGCCATTGTCGATATGGATCTGGTCAAGCCTTATTTTCGGACCAGGGAAAACCGCGAACTGCTGGAAAAAAACGGCGTCAAAGTCATTGCGCCTGATCCGCGCTTGTCTCATGCCGATCTGCCAATCATGCCCCACAATCTGATTGAAATATTTGCCCAAACCACGACCAGGGTAGTCATGGATGCCGGCGGCGGTGAATCAGCCATTGCGTTAGGTCAGTTGAAACGCTATTTCGACCAGATCAGCTATCAGGCCCTGCTGGTTGTTAATACCCGCCGGCCTTTTACCGGCACCGCTGCGGGCATCATGAGCACACTACGGCGGATCGAACAGGTTTCCCGCCTTACCATCAGCGGCTTGGTCAGCAATACCAATCTTGGTGCTGAAACAACGGCAGCCCATGTACACGCCGGTCTGCCTATTATTGAGCAGGCCGCCGCCGCCCTGGACCTGCCTGTCAAATGGGTGGTAGTCCCGGCCTGGCTTGCACCCTCTGTCCACAGCAGCAGACCCCTGTTTATTCTCAAACCCTATACACATTATCCCTGGATGGACTAATTACTGCCGTTTTTTTAGCACAACCTCCCGCAGGGTGTGATATTCTTTGCTCAGGTTGTGCAATTCTTTCAGCAAGTCTTTAATTTTACCGCTGAAATAGAAGCCCTTGTGGGAAATAGTTTGCATTGGACATCCCTCCCTTTGGAGGTAATATATGCAGGTATTTAAAAAATATGCCAAATTGATTAAGGGAGGCGCTGGTATGCCACACACGGAAACAGAGTTTCAGGAACAATTGATAACCTCAACGCGTTTATTCGAGGGAAAAGTGATAAACCTACGCCGCGATGAGGTCCTGCTGCCAAATGGCAAGGGCGGAACCAGAGAGGTCGTTGAACATCCGGGTGCAGTGGCGGTAATCGCGCTGACTGCCGATGGTAAAGTCATCCTCGTCCGGCAATACAGGCATCCTGTGCAGCAGGTAATGCTGGAGGTACCTGCCGGCAAGCTTGATCCCGGTGAGACACCGGCAGCCTGTGCCCTTAGAGAACTGGCGGAAGAAACCGGCTTTGCCGCCAATAAACTGCGCAAATTAACCTCAATGTATACAACACCGGGCTTTTCCAATGAGATCATCCATATCTTTCTCGCTGAGGATTTGGTTGAATCAGCCCAGGAACCGGATGAAGATGAGTTTATTAACAGTGAAAAATATACCCCGCACCAGATTGCCGGGATGGTTGCCAGGGGAGAAATCTGTGATGCCAAGAGTTTAGTTGCCTTATATCTGGCGGGAATACCGGTACATGCTTAAACAGTATTTTGCCGATTTGCATATTCATGTCGGCATGAGCGAAAGCGGTAAGTGGGTTAAAATCCCTACCTCCCGCCAATTAACCGTGCGCGGCATTTTGTCGGAAGCAACCGACCGTAAAGGGATGAATATCATCGGCATTGTTGATGCCCTGTCCCCCCTGGTGCTGGCCGATATAAAAAAACTGACCGCCGAAGGTTTGCTGGTGCCGGTACCAAACGGCGGGTATCTTTATAAAGAGAAAACACTGCTCCTCCTTGGCGCTGAAATCGAAACCAGGGAGGAGGGCGGGGGCTTGGCCCATACACTGGTCTTTATCCCCGACCTGCCGACAATGGCCGCGTTTTCGGCCTATATGAGCCAGTTTATCCGCAATATCAGCCTCAGCTCCCAAAATGCCCATATGCCCCTGCAAAAACTGATTGCTATTGCCGGTAGCTTCGATGCGCTTATTATCCCCGCCCATGTTTTTACGCCGCACAAAAGCGTATATGGTGCCTGCTGTACACGACTGTCGCAAATTTTATCTGAGCAGGAACTTAGCCGGCTGGCCGCGATTGAGCTGGGACTGAGTGCTGACAGCGATTTGGCTGACCGGATTGGCGAACTGGCCGGTTATACCTTTATCACCAATTCCGACGCTCACTCCCTGGATAAAATCGCCCGGGAATATAATATTTTTTCATTGCTGGAACTGTCGTTTCGTGAAGTGGCTCAGGCCTTAGCCCGCACAGCCGGCCGGCAGGTCAGAGCCAACTATGGCCTTAATCCCCGGTTAGGAAAATACCACCGCACTTTTTGCCCGGTCTGTGGTTTTATAGCTACAAGCGGCGGCGACGGCGACGGCACCTGCTGCCCCGAATGTAACAGCCCCCGTCTGATTACCGGCGTATATGACCGTATTAATCATATTGCCAATTACCTGAAACCGCAGCATCCTTTACACCGGCCGGACTATTTCTATCAGGTGCCGCTGGAGTTTATTCCCGGCCTGGGCAAAAAAATTAAAGACCGGCTGCTGGCTGAGTTTAAGACCGAAATGGCGATTGTCCATACGGCCGGCCGGGCCGAATTAAATCAGATAGCCGGTACAAAAATAACGGCTTTTATTATGCGGGCCCGGGCCGGAACAGCGGCTATTGCCGCCGGCGGCGGCGGCATCTACGGCCGACTGGCTAAAACCTAAGGGACAAATAGGTCTAAACAGTGTTAGCAGGACATATATTGTAGCAGGTACTGGCCGGGAGGTACATGCATGCTAAAACTGCTTCGCAAGAATACTGCCATTTATGTCCGTGCAAATATTGTTGCTTATTTTTTTATGATTCTTATTTTTGTTATCGGGATAGTCATTGGCGCTATGGCCGTAAAAACACTGCCTGATGAACAAAAAGCCGAGCTTGTCGGTTATTTGCGGGTTTTCTTCCAGGGCTTGACTGATCCGCAGACTGCTGCCGGCGATACCCAGGCCCTGTTGGCCGGGGTATTACTCAGTAACATCAAGGTAATCGTTATCATGTGGCTGTTAGGCTTTACTATTGTCGGTATCCCTTTTGTGTTGTTTATGGTTTGCCTGCGGGGCTTTGTTATCGGCTTTACGGTGGGGTTCTTAGTGAATGAGTACATCATGAAAGGGTTGTTATTTGCCCTGGTGTCGGTACTGCCCCATAATTTCTTCGCGGTTCCCGCCCTATTAGCGACCGGGGTGTCAGCAACATCCTTCTCCCTGATGCTGGTAAGACGCAATAAAAATAAGGCTAACTTACTTTATAATTCCATAGCCTATTCCCTGTTTTGCTTAGCCATGCTTATGGTTATGATCGGCGCCGCGCTGATAGAGGTTTATGTTTCACCGGTTTTTATGAAAACAGTAGCCCAGCTTATTATGCGGTAACAAAGAAAAGGCGTGTCGCCAAACGTTTTTTGAAAAAACGCCAAGCGACCCGCCTTTTTCAGGAAACAGCGTAACCTTTACTAATTTACGCATAATCCTGATATTTAACGAATATGTATGATATTAAGTTAAGCCGGAATGCATACTGGAGGGCGGGAGGAGGGAAGTAGAGGCGGATGGTAGTGACGTTTTCTCTGCGCAGTATCATAAAAAAGTCCAAGTTATATGTAAAAATCGTCCTCTTAACGCTTATTATTTTCTACATTCTACCGAAATTAATGACGATGTTCTGGGAGTTAAATAATCCCGGCTTGAAACTGCGTGACCAGCATCTGCTGGAAAAACCATTACGGGTTATCGTTTCCGGCAGTCTGGCCAGCTCACAGTATGACAGCAGTTGGCAGGCAATAACAAAAAAACTCTAAAACTTTACGAAAGATTATAGACAAATAAAGGAAAAGCAAACTTCTTGTTGAATGTTGAATTAAGTAGCTAGATCAGATACTGAATGTCGGCTCGAAATTGGGAAGAAAAAAGGGTGGTAAAATAAAATGGAATCGTATGTTAATGAATTTATTAACTATCTTGCAGTCGAGCGGGGATTAGCTCAAAATACGTTAGAATCCTACGGGCGGGACCTACGTCAATTCCAAACATATTTGCAAAATAGTCAATTAGATTTTTTACGAAATTCTAACCGTGACACCATCCTGAGTTACCTTAACAGTCTCCAGGTAAAGGGGCGGGCTGTTTCAACGATATCGCGTAATCTTGCGGCGATAAAGTCTTTCTATCAATATCTTGTCCGCGAACGCCATCTTGAAAAAGATCCGGCCGTAAACCTGGAATCGCCCAAGCTGGAAAAAAAGCTGCCCCGGATTCTCTCGATCAGCGAAGTTGAAGAATTGTTAAAACAGCCTAATACCTTTCAGCCTACCGGCCTTAGAGACAAAGCTATGCTTGAACTGCTATACGCAACCGGCATCAGGGTATCGGAATTAATATCCCTGAACATTTCTGACGTAAATCTTGATATGGGCTATATTAAGTGCTACGGCAAAGGGGCCAAGGAACGCATTGTGCCCTTAGGCTCAATTGCGGCCAAGTGCGTACAGGAGTATATCGGCAAAGGCCGGACAAAGCTGGTACGTACTTATGAAGAATCATCTTTGTTTGTAAACCACCATGGTAACAGACTGACCCGTCAGGGGTTCTGGAAAATTATTAAAAAATATGCGATGGAAGCACGCATTACCAAAGAAATAACCCCTCACACCCTGCGCCATTCCTTTGCCACCCATCTCCTGGAAAATGGGGCAGATTTACGCTCAGTCCAAGAGATGCTGGGCCATGCCGATATATCGACAACCCAGATTTATACCCATGTAACTAAAAATCGCTTGAAAGAAGTTTATGATAAAACCCATCCCCGTGCATAATATATTAAATAAATTGTTCAAAGAGGGGCTATAGGATTTGTTCAAACGAATATATGTTATTGTTCTTGATAGTGTAGGTATCGGCGCAATGCCTGACGCGTCTGAATACGGCGATACCGGGGCCAATACATTGGTACATATTGCCGCTGCCGCTGGTGGTCTTTATTTGCCGGTTTTGGCAAATATGGGGCTGGGGCTCATTGAACCCATTGCCGGTGTCCAGCCAGTCGCCCGTCCTGCAGCTGCTTTTGGTAAAATGGCGGAATTATCAAAAGGCAAAGATACTACCAGTGGTCACTGGGAATTAGCCTGCTGCCCGTTGTTTACTTCCTTTCCCGTCTATCCGGCCGGTTTCCCCCCGGAAATTATTGAAAAATTTAATTTTTATACAGGGTATAGTATCTTAGGTAATAAAGCCGCCTCAGGCACTGAAATTATTGCCGAACTGGGAGAGCAGCATATGCTTTCAGGCCAGCCGATTGTGTATACATCGGCCGACAGTGTTTGTCAGATTGCCGCCCATGAAGAGGTGATTGCCCTGGAGCGGTTATATGGGTTATGCCGGATTGCCAGGGAGAAAATCTTTATTAATGAACATGCTGTGGGCCGGATTATTGCCCGACCGTTTGTAGGCAAACCAGGCAGCTTTCTCCGGACTGCCAACCGCCATGACTATAGTCTGGAACCACCGGCGGCAACAGTGCTTGATGCATTGAAGCTGGCCGGTTTTGCTGTTACCGGCATTGGTAAGATTGCTGATATTTATGCCCATAGGGGGTTGACGCAGTCTTACCCGACAACATCTAATCAGCACGGTATGGAGATTCTTACCAAGCTGGCCGCCCAGAGGCTGCCGGACGGTTTAATCATGGCCAACCTGGTTGATTTTGACAGCGTATTCGGTCATCGCAACGATGTTGCCGGCTATGCCCGGGCCCTTGAAGATTTTGACAGGGCTTTGGACGTTTTCAAGTCTGAGCTAGCTGCCAGTGATTTACTGATCATTACAGCCGACCACGGCTGTGATCCCACGCGGCCGGGGACTGACCATACCCGCGAATATGTGCCGGTTTTGGCTTATCACCACGGGTTATCACAAAAAGCCGCCCCCGTCAATTTAGGGGTAAGATCAACCTTTGCCGACGTGGGAGCCACGGTAGCTGCTAACTTTAACCTGCCGCCGCCGGCGTTTGGCCAAAGTTTTTTAAATGACCTTTTTTGAGGTGAGTACTAGTGCGTGTTACCGATATTATTACCAAAAAACGGGATGGGCTGGAGCTCGCAGACAGCGAGATTGGCCACCTGATTAAAGCCTATACGGCTGATACAGTGCCTGATTATCAAATGGCAGCCTGGCTGATGGCAGTCTATTTCCAGGGGCTGACAGACCGGGAAACAGCTACATTGACGATGGCCATGGCAACATCCGGCGAGATGGTCGATCTCAGCCAGGTCACCGGTATCAAGGTGGACAAACACAGTACCGGCGGGGTAGCCGACACGACTACGCTGATACTGGCCCCGCTGGTCGCAGCGGCCGGGGTGCCTGTAGCCAAGATGTCCGGCCGGGGGCTGGGATTTACCGGTGGTACCATTGATAAACTGGAAGCGATTCCGGGCTTCAGGGCCACGCTGGAACGGGCTGAGTTTATTGCGAATCTGCAAAAACACAATATTGCCATTACCGGCCAGTCTGCCACGATTGCCCCGGCGGATGGCAAGTTGTACGCCCTCCGGGATGTAACGGCGACAGTCGAGAGCATTCCCCTGATTGCTTCATCAATTATGAGCAAAAAGATTGCCGCCGGCGCTGATAAGATTATTTTGGATGTCAAAGTTGGCAGCGGCGCTTTTATGAAAACTAAAACCGCGGCTATCACCTTAGCAGAAACGATGGTACGTATCGGCCAACTGGTTGGCCGAGAAACAATTGCGCTGCTGACCAGTATGGAGCAGCCGCTGGGCACGGCTATCGGCAACAGCTTAGAGGTCAGAGAGGCTATTGAGGTATTATCAGGACGCGGTGAACCGGCGCTGCGCGAAGTCTGTCTGACACTGGGTTCACACATGCTGGTACTGGGCGGTAAGGCGCTTACACCGGCAGCGGCCCGGCAGCAGCTGGCAGCATTGATTGACAGCCAACAGGCCCTTGCCAAATTGGGTGAGTTGATCGCCGCTCAGGGTGGTGATGCATCTATCGTATACGATTGCCGTAAGCTGCCGCAAGCCCGTTATCACCTCGCAGTTACCAGTGATCACCAGGGCTTTGTTGACAAGATCGATGCGGCGCAAATTGGTTATGCAGCCATGTTGCTGGGGGCCGGACGGGAGCATAAGGGGCAAAGCATCGACCTGGCGGCAGGGGTGGCTTTAACCTGCAGGCTGGGCCAGCCTGTCGGCCCCAACCAGCCGCTGGCCACCCTGTACAGCAATACTGAATTGCAATTGCAGCCAGCAGCAGGTATTATAAAAAATGCGGTGCGTGTTGCTACGCAGCCGGGAGAAATTTCGCCGGTAATAATAGGACTCGTTACTTCCCAGGGATTCCAGCTCGCCTGACAAATGTCAGGCTTTTTTTGTTTTAAATTCCCTGTTTAAGCAGTTTTAATATGGGAGATGATAATTTTAAAAGAAAGGAGTGTTTTCAGTGATTCGAAAAATCGCGCTGGTAACGTTACTGTTCTTTGTTTTGAGTGTTGCCACTGCTTTCAGTGCGCCAGCACCAACAGCCAAACAGCCGCAGCCTGGCACCCAGTTAAATACTAGTGCCGTGTCGGCTGTACTTATGGATGAGAATGGTACTGTGCTTTTTCAGAAAGATCCCCATAAGCGTCTTCCCCCGGCCAGTGTAACCAAGATTATGACTTTACTGCTGGCGGTCGAAGCGGTAGAACAGGGCCGGATAAATCTTGCCGATGAAGTTAATGCCAGTGAAAACGCCTGGCGGCAGGGAGGCTCCCAGATTTGGCTGGAACCTGGTGAAAGGATGACAGTAAAAGACTTGTTGTCAGCGGTAGCGGTCGTAAGTGCCAACGATGCCGCAGTTGCCTTAATGGAGCATATCTATGGCAGTGAGCCGGCCGCAGTTGAGGCTATGAATCAGCGGGCAGAAACCCTGGGACTTGCCAATACCCATTTCAACAATGTCAATGGTCTGCCAACAACCGAGCATTATATGAGCGCCTATGACGCCGCCTTAATCGGCCGGGAAGCTGTCATGCATCCACTGTACATGGATATGTGCGGTATTAAAGAAACCTGGCTCAGAGATGGCAAGAACTGGCTGGTAAATACTAATAAACTGTTATGGTGGTATAAAGGCGGCGATGGGTTAAAAACCGGCTGGACAGAAGAAGCAAAATACTGCTTCGTGGGTACTGCCAAACGCGACGGCCTGCGGCTTATTGCCGCGGTATTTGCCACCCCCGAACCGCGGTCACATTTGCGGGAAAGCATGAAACTTCTCGATTGGGGGTTTGCTAATTTTTCCGCCGTACCTATTGTTACACAAGGTACAGTTGTTGAACGGCTCAAGGTGAACAAAGGGGTAGATAAGGAAATTCAGCTCGTTGCCGCCGAGGATTTAAATTTAATTATCGGTAAGGGGCAAAATAAAAATCTGCAAAAAAAGATAATAGCAGAATCAACGGTGAATGCCCCGGTGGCAGAGGGCCAGAAATGCGGGGAGTTAATTGTCCTGCAAGATGGTAAAGAAATGGGGAAAGTTGATTTGCTTGCGGAAAAATCAATAGAAAAAGCCGGGTTAATAAGAATTTTTCAGGATATGCTTACCAATATGTTTAATTTATCCAGATAACCAGGCTATTAGGAATATTCAAAACTGTGGTAAATTTTTCCACAGTTTTTTTGTGGATTTTGCAGGAAAATATTTCCTTTTGGCGAATTATTTAATTATAAAGTGAAAGTAGGAGGTTATGTTGTTGAAAGTCACTACAGTTATGAAACAAGGCGTCCTCGTGATCAGGCCGGAGGGGGAGTTTGACGTTTGCGGGGCCAATGAATTTCGGGGAGTAGTTGACAGAGAATTAGATGAGACCGGAGCTAAGCATATCTTACTTAATTTACAAGGTGTCGATTTTATTGATAGCTCAGGTTTGGGGGTAATTCTGGGACGTTACAAGCGAATCACCCAGCTTGGCGGGAAAATGCTTGCTGTCCATCTGGAACCGAATGTCCAGCGCATTTTTGAATTAGCCGGTTTAATGAAGATTCTAACTGTTCACAAATCAGAAGAACAAGCCTTAGAGCTGCTATAAGGGGGCCATGCCAATGGATGCGAAAATAAAAAATCAAATAAACCTCTCGCTTCTAAGTATCAATGAAAACGTTGGTTTTGCCAGAGCAGCAGCAGCAGCTTTTGCGGCCCAGGTTGAATTGACGCTTACTGACATCGATGAAATTAAAGTTGCTGTTTCCGAGGCAGTGTCTAATGCAGTCATTCATGGATATGGCGCTGATACGCAGGAACGCAGGTATGTTGAATTAACGATGATCCTGTATGCGGATAAGCTTGAATTTACGGTAATCGATTACGGGCGGGGAATTGCCAATGTGGAAGAAGCCCGTCAGCCTTCCTATTCCAGCGACCCGGAGCGAATGGGTCTGGGGTTTGTCTTTATGGAGTCGTTTATGGATGAGCTTGAGGTTAAATCCGAATTACAGCAGGGTACAACGGTGAGAATGGCCAAAATGCTTGCGCCAGTCACCGAGCATTAGGTGAAACATATGCTCAATGAGGAAGAGTTTAAAGAGCTATTACTCAAAGCTCAGTCGGCTGAGCCTGCGGTTAAAGAGATAGCTACCGAACGCATTCTGGAGAATAATTTAAATTTAGTCCGGAGTATTGTTCATCGGTTTACCAATCGCGGTTATGAATGGGATGATTTGTTTCAGATTGGCTGTATCGGACTGTTAAAAGCCATTGAGCGCTTTGACCTCAATTTTAGCGTTAAATTTTCTACGTATGCAGTGCCGATGATTATCGGCGAGATTCGCCGTTTTATCCGGGACGACAACCCAATCAAAGTCAGCCGCCCGTTAAAAGAATTGGCTTATCGTGTTCATAAAACCCAGGAAAAGCTGCAGGGTGATTTAGGCCGGGAACCAACCATCGGCGAGATTGCCCGGGAGTTGTCGCTGGCACCGCAGGAAATTGTGTCCGCCCTGGAAGCCGTTCAGCCCCAGGTATCAATCTATGAGCAGGCTTTTCAGGGCAGTGACGGCAGTGATACCATTCATCTGCTTGACCAGTTGATCCACTCAGATGGTCAGGATAGCGCCTATTTTGATAAACTGGCGTTGAAAGAGGTGCTGGGCCGGTTGCCGGTAAAAGAACGCACTGTAATCTATCTGCGCTTTTTTAATGATAAGACGCAGGCCGAAATTGCTGACTTTATCGGCTTATCCCAGGTACAGGTATCACGGATTGAAAAACAGGCATTAAAAATTATCCGCGAATTATTACAGACCTCTTAGTGGAGGTCTGTTTTTATAAACCAAGTTTTTCTAACCCCACCAAGACTTTAATCATTTAATGCTTTGAGCCAAGGGATAAGAAAAATCTTTGGCTCAGGCAATGTCCTCCGGGACATTGCCTGAGCCAAGTTTTTCTAATAAAAAATACGTTGTTTGGGGCATAATAGATTCAGAGGTGATAAACAATGAATAATAGTGTGATTAGTAAGCTGAAAATCAAAGGTATTATTTACTTGTTTGTGTTCTTTTTACTGATGGCCGGCAGCACTGCGGCCTGGCTGTATTTTGAAGCCGATCTGCCCAAGAAAACACCTATTAAAGCTAAACAGGTTTTTCTTTGGCATAACAATTTAAATCCTGCACAAACTAATACTGTTAAGCAAACATAATCAGTATTAGGGGGTATTAATCATGGTTGTAAAAGTGATTGAACTTGTGGGAACATCCCGCCACAACTGGACTGATGCTGTCGACAATGCCGTGTTGGAGGCCGCTAAAACTGTTGACGCTATTTTGGGTGTTGAAGTAACTAACTTTACCGCCAACGTAGATAACGGTCACATAGCTGAATATAAGGCAGATGTAAAAGTAGCCTTTCAGGTTCAGCACTAACTTTAAATAACAGTGTATTGCAGAGAGTGCCGCTGGCACTCTTTGTCATTATATGAATTAATCAGTTTAGCTATGGTCAGAATATAAATGATAGAATCCCCATGACGGAGGTGCACCATGTTTGACAGCAAAACCAGTCAGGCCGAACAGCAAAAATTTCAGGAGAAATTTGAGCAGCTAAAGCCAAAACCGCCGCTAGTAAAGAATATATTGTGGGCCTTTATTGTCGGTGGGTTGATCTGTGTACTGGGACAATTCTTTTTAAATTATTTTGTCAGTACCGGTTTAAGCAAAAAAGAGGCTGCCGGTCCTGTCAGCATCGTCTTAATATTTTTAAGTGCCTTATTCACAGGCTTAGGCATTTATGATGAGCTGGGACGCCGGGCCGGGGCCGGATCAATTGTGCCAATAACCGGCTTTGCCAATTCCATCGTCGCCCCGGCCATGGAGTTTAAGCGCGAAGGCTATATTTTTGGCATAGGCGCAAAAATGTTTATTATTGCCGGGCCGGTTTTGGTGTACGGCATTTCAACAGCAGTAATTATCGGTTTTATGTACTGGATAAAACTATAGAGGAATGAGGATAGGATGAACAAAAAACGCGGCCAGCAAAGTATTGTTTTTACAACCCCACCGGTGATTACCAGCGCGGCCAATATTGTCGGCCCCATGGAAGGCGAGGGTGTCTTAACCGAGTTTTATGATCACATACTCAAAGATAATCTTGATGATAATGACAGTTGGGAAAAATGTGAGTCAAGCATGATGGAATGGGCCTTAAAAACAGCAATCAAGAAAGATCAAAGCAGTGTGAATGATGTCGATTATGTACTTGCCGGCGATTTACTTAATCAATTAATGAGTACCCATTTTGCGATAAGGAATGTCGGGCGCCCCTTTCTGGGAATGTATGGCGCCTGCTCAACCTTAGCCCAAAGCATGCTGGTTGGGTCCATGCTCATTGATGGCGGCTTCGCCAATAAGGTTGCTGTCGCCGTCTCCAGTCATCATGATGCGGCCGAGCGGCAGTATCGTTTTCCCACAGAGCTCGGTGTCCAGCGGCCGTTAGTGTCGCAGTGGACAGTAACAGGCTCAGGTGCACTTGTAATTTCGGGTGCCGGTGATGGACCGCGAATTACAACGGCAACAGTGGGTAAAATTATTGACATCGGCATTAAAGATCCCAATGCGATGGGACCGGCAATGGCGCCGGCAGCAGCTGATACATTATGGAGCCACTTTGATGATACCGGCCGGCAGCCCAGTTATTATGACATGATCTACACCGGCGATCTGGGCAGTGTCGGCAAGGCTCTTGTTGTTGAATTGTTTAAAGAAAGAGGCGTTGACCTAACCGCCGTGTACGAAGATTGTGGCTGCATGATCTTCCGGCAAGAGCAGGATGCCCATGCCG
The DNA here is from genome assembly GCF_007641255.1 of Sporomusa termitida. Lineage (NCBI taxonomy): Bacteria > Bacillati > Bacillota > Negativicutes > Selenomonadales > Sporomusaceae > Sporomusa > Sporomusa termitida. The sequence continues at coordinate 2,245,250 of NZ_CP036259.1, read as the reverse complement.
GCGCCAGTGGTTGCGCCAGTTCAGCCGTGGTCTTTGCCGGTTACATTTACCGGATGTTAAAACGTCAAAAATTACGCAAAGTTCTGCTTGTCGGCACGGGAAGTTTGCATAGTACGACATCATATCAGCAAAAAGAATCAATCCCCTGTATTGCCCATGCCGTAGCCGTGGAAATATAGGGTAAATATAAAGGAGGTAACCCCTTTGCAGGCATACATAATGGCTTTTGTCATCGGTGGTTTGATTTGTGTGATTGGCCAATTGCTTATGGATCTCACACCGCTGACACCAGCTCATGTTTTGGTGTTGTTTGTCGTTTTAGGTGGTATTTTAAGTGGATTGGGGCTCTACCAGCCCTTAGTGGATATGAGTGGTGCGGGAGCAATGGTTCCCTTGCCGGGCTTTGGGCATGCCCTGGTTGCGGGGACAATTGAAGAAATAAATAAAATAGGGTTCTGGGGAATTTTCAGCGGGGCCGTGAAGGCCACAGCTACCGGAATTACCGCTGCCGTATTTTTCGGCCTGCTCGTGGCTATTGTTTTTAATCCCAAAGGATAGGCGGGGATGTAGATAAATGCTGGCAATAGACATGATAGGCCTGGTTATATCAATCATCATCGTTGGGGTCCGGTACCCCCATTATGCCTTGGCGGCAGCAGTGATAAACACCACCGGTCAAATCCTTATGGCAGTTTTGTTGGCGGCAAATATTGAAAAGATTGTTACGGCCGGAGCTTTCAGCTCCGCTTCAATGACCAATCTCAGTGAACTACAAAGCCTGCTGTTTGCCTGCAGCGGTCCTTTGGCCAATTTCCTTGTCAGTAAAGCAGCCGGGGGCATTCAGTTTGTCAGCAACGCGCAGTTAATCAAGCCAACAGCTGTGCTAAAACAGCCGCTTGCTGTCACAAACCTTAGATTTGCCGTCATTTCCCTGGTTTTGAGTCTCATTAGTCTTTTCAAGTAAAGCATGGGGTGATAAATATGGCCAAGCGAGTTTCCAGTAAAATCTCAAGTTATATTAAACCCGGTCAATCGCAAAATCAGGAGCGGTCGCAAGTGGAGGATGAAACCTTAATCGCCGACCTGGCCAAAGGATTGCTGCAAGCCCAAGCCAAAATTTCACAGGACTCCCAGAAAAACAATACTGATGAAGTAATGAATTTATTAAGCAAAATCAATAATCAACTGGAAAACTTACAGACAACTTTAAATGCCGGTGGTCAACCGGACAGCCAGGATCAGTCATCGCAGCCCAATAAAGGGCATAAAGCCAGGCCATTACGACAAAGTCAGCAGCAAGAGGCAGGTTCAAAGCCAGAGGCTGCCGTGTCTCAGGAATTAAAAAATTTATTTAGTATACTCCTGCAAAATAACAGTCAGGAAAGCAAGGGCGGCGGCAACGGGCAAAGTCCGGGCATGGCCCAACACCAGCGCCAACAGCAGCAGGAGCAAAGTACAGGCCAGCTACAAAATCAGCAAAGCGAGCAAGACAGCAAGGGTAATCCTAATAGTATAACCGTTCAAACAGCCGCCCAGGTCCTGGCCCAGGCCCAGTATGAGCTTTCCAACGAACTGGAAGCAAGTCTGAAAAAACTCAAGCAGGTAATCAGTGAAAGTGAGCAGATTGCAAATAAAATCAGTAATCTATTAGGGGAAGAAAATAGCCAAAAGTAATGAGGTGTAATCATTGACTAAACCGCAAGAGAGCACTAACAAAATCCGCGTAATACTCGTTACCGATGGTGACCGGGTTGCCCAGCATGCGGTGGAAAATATCGGCGCCTCCCTGGGGTTGCGCTGTATTTCCGCCTCCGCCGGCAACCCCACGCCGATTAGCGGCAAAACCATTGTCGAACTGTTAAAAACAGTGCCGTTTGATCCTGTACTGGTCATGTTTGATGATAAAGGGCATAAGGAGAAAGCGGAAGGGGAGCGGGCGCTCGAATACGTTGCCAGCCATCCGGATATTGAAGTATTAGGAGCCGTGGCTGTGGCTTCTAACACAACCGGTATCGACGGGGTTCAGGCCGATGCCTGTGTTGATTGCCAGGGCCATATGACTGATGTCTCTGTTGATAAAAAAGGGGAAGTCAAAACCTTAAAAGAATGTGGCTGTAAACCGGTTATTACCGGCGATACTGTTGATGTGCTTAATGATGTTGAAATTCCGGTTATCATCGGCGTCGGTGATATTGGCAAAATGGATAAGCACGACGATTTAAGCCGGGGCGCCCCCATTACCCGTAAGGCAATTGAAGAGATACTGAAACGGAGTGGCATTAGTTATGGCTGATGAACGAAAAATTGCAAAAGAGATTGATGATAATATAAATTATATTAAAGACTATTTGGGTGTAGGCGAAACATTTGATGTTGTTTTTCGCGAATTCAGGGTAGGACGGAAGCGGGCGGCGTCATTTTCTATTAATGGCATGACAAATGATATTGTATTGTCGAATGTTCTTGAAGAACTGACAGTATACAAACAAGAAGAATTAACAATCAACACAATGGAAAAACTGTTTTATCACCGCACTACCCATTCCCAAGCCAAATTGATTGATAATATGAATGATGCTATAACCAGTTTGCTATCCGGTGAGCTCCTGTTTTTCGTAGACGGTGCCAGTCAGGTCCTGGTTCTTGATGCCCGTTCTTATCCGGTCCGGGCACCGGCAGAATCAAATATTGAGAAAGTAACGCGGGGGTCAAGGGATTCGTTTGTAGAGACAATCGTGTTTAATACTGCCCTGATCAGGCGTCGTCTGCGCGATCCTAATCTGCGCTTTGAAATAGTTAAGGTTGGAACACGTTCGCAATGTGATATTGCGGTTTGTTATATTAAGGATATTACCAATCTTGATCTTGTTGAGACAGTAAAGAAACGCATCAATGATATTAATATTGATGGCATCCCCATGGCGGAAAAAGCCATCGAGGAATATATTGTCGGCGGCAGTAAATGGAATCCGCTGCCGATGGTCAGGTACACAGAGCGGCCTGATGTGGCTGCCGTTCATCTTTTAGAGGGACATGTTTGTTTAATTGTTGACACTTCACCCAATATTATGATTTTACCCACAACCTTCTGGCATCATGTCCAGCATGTTGAGGAGTATCATCAGAATGTTGTGGTCGGTTCCTATTTGCGGCTGGTAAGACTGGCAGGGGTGATGCTTTCACTCATTCTGCCGCCGTTGTGGCTGGCACTGGTGCTTAACCGGCAGCTTTTGCCTGAGTCCCTCGCTTTTTTGGGGCCCCGTGACCCGGGGATAATTCCCCTTGGCCTCCAGTTTATTTTAGCTGAATTTGGTATCGAACTGGTACGGATGGCCACCGTGCATGTACCTACAGCCCAGGCAACCTCGCTAGGTTTTATCGGGGCGTTTATGTTAGGTGAATTTGCCACAAAAGTAGGCCTGTTTGGTAACGAAATCATATTTTATACCGCAGTTGCAGCCGTAGGCGCTTTTGCAACCCCAAGTATGGAGTTTGCCATGGCGATGCGATTGTTTCGTGTTAGTCTGATCGTGCTGGTTATGTTGTTTAAATTACCGGGCTTTGCCTGTGGTGTCCTGGCCGTATTCCTCTTATTATTAAGCTCACGGTCATTCGGGGTTCCTTATCTATGGCCGGCCTTGCCTTTTAATTTTAGTGCCATGAAGGAGGTCCTGTTCCGGTTACCCATTCCCAGCAAAATATTGCGCCCGGCTATTTTGCAACCGCAGGACAATGACAGGTTAAACAGTGGCGGCGTCGGAAAAAACAACCGAAGCAAGGATGAAAAAAAACAACCGGAAAAATAAGCAGCAGCCGTCTTGGTTTCCTGTAAACCAAGACGGCTGCTGTCATTTACCGCGAAAAAAATTCCGGACCCGCCCCATACTCTCATTTATATTCGCCTGATGTTCCATAAACGCTCCCTTATTCTCGGCATCAACGGCATCTTTTAGCTGTGTTACGGTGGAGTGAACTTTAGTGATTTCGCCTAAAATTCCTATCTGCTCCATGCTGGGCTTCAGCTGCTCCCAGGTACCCTGAAGCTCTTTCACTTTCGCAGTTGCTTTTTTCCAGTCATTGTCTTCCACATAAAAACTAACATTACGGATTGAATTACTGACAGCAATAATATCGGCGATTGGGGATAATTTATAAGATTTGCCGATATCGCCAACACTACCCATAAATTTAATCAGGGTTTCATAGGCGGCGGTTGCTTTCTGCCCATTAACGGCGGTCGCCAGTTTACCAATGGCCTCCTCGGCCTCTTTTACCCCTTTTTTATCACCCACTGCCGGTTTAGCCTGCTGCCATAAAATCTGCAGATTATCAATACCGGCCTGGGCCTGGGGCCAGTCGGCCTTGGCGATACCTTCAAATACAACCCCGGCTGTTGACTCTAAATCATAAAGTTCAGTGGGCGCGGCCTGAAACCGTTCTAAAAACGGGGGATTGGGCTTCGACTCCACCGGTTTGCCGGCCGGACCAATTTCCGGTTTGGGAGCAGGTTCTGATAATAATCCGCAGCCGCTCAAACTAAGCAGAAAGATCACTACAACAATAGCCGCATTCATTTTAGCTGGCACTCGTATAACCCTCCTTTCATGCTGGGCGATATTGCTGAAAGCACCCTATGCTTATTCTGAACATATTGCGGTGTTTTTAGTATTGAAAAAATCAAGTATTTCATTTTGCTTTTCAGAGCTTTTTTAGTATAATTTAGTAGTACGTTGACTGAATTTATAAGGGGGACTCCATTTGTTTGGTTTTGACGCCGATATGATATTTAGAATACCGGCACTGTTAATTGCTTTGACTGTGCATGAATACGCCCATGCCCGGACTGCCGTTGCCCTAGGCGACCCGACACCACGGTTCATGGGGCGGCTGACGCTGAATCCGATTGCCCATCTGGACCCGATCGGTTTGCTGATGCTGTGGCTGTTCAAGTTTGGCTGGGCCAAACCGGTGCCTATTAATCCCAGCCATTTTAAAGACTATCGTCAGGGGATGGTCATGGTCTCGCTGGCCGGACCGGTTTCCAATATGATATTAGCCCTTATCACTGCCTTTGTTATCGGTATTTTGGCTAAACTGCAATTATTAAGCGGCGACTGGGTTAAGATTTTATGGCTGACCTATACTTATAACATCATTCTGGCTGTTTTTAATTTATTACCAATCCCGCCGCTGGACGGATCAAAAGTATTGTCAAGCCTATTGCCAGGCCGTCAGGGCCATATATTTGATCAGCTGGAGCAGTATGGCCCGTTTATCCTGATGGCGCTGGTCTATATTGGTGTGATTGGTGTGATTATTGACCCCCTCGCCAGAGGTTTGTCCTTTATTATCGATGTAGTTGTTATGACAATTTTGTAACAGGAGGAAATACAATTGACTAAGAAACGCATTTTCAGTGGTATGCAGCCATCAGGAAAGTTTCATATGGGTAACTTTCAGGTGCTTAATAACTGGGTTAAGCTCCAGCATGAATATGATTGTATTTATTCCATCGTTGACTGGCATGCACTCACGTCTTCCTATGAAGATACCCGTCTGCTGCCGGAACGTATAGAATGTATGGCCCTGGACTGGCTGAGCGCCGGTCTTGATCCGGAAAAAAATATCATCTTTGTGCAGTCGCATGTGAAAGAGCATGCTGAATTGCACCTGCTCTTATCGATGATGACGCCGTTATCCTGGCTGGAACGGGTGCCCACCTATAAGGACAAGCTGCAGCAATTAGGTGATATGGGTAAAGAAATCAACACTTACGGCTTTTTAGGTTATCCTGAATTGCAGACTGCCGACATTATATTATATAAAGCCAACGCGGTACCGGTAGCAGAAGACCAGCTGCCACACCTGGAGCTGGCACGGGAGATTGTCCGCCGTTTCGCTAATTTGTACAAACCGGTATTTCCTGAACCGCAGCCAATTTTAAGCCCGTTGCTGCCGGGGATTGACGGCCGGAAAATGAGTAAGTCCTATGGGAATGAAATCCCCTATGCCGCCGAACCGGACGAGCTGCAGGCCAAAGTGAGACAAATGCTTACCGATCCGCAACGGGTCAAAAAGACCGATCCAGGCAACCCCGAAATATGCACAGTGTACACGTTCCATAAAATTTTCAGCCCCGACTATGAAGAAATTGCCGGCCAATGCCGCAATGCCGGCATTGGCTGTGTGGAGTGCAAGAAGCGCCTGGCCGCAAAAATGACTACAACCCTGGCTGATGTTCATGGCCGCCGCAAAGAGCTGGCAGGTAATCCGGCTAAAATTAAAGAAATACTGGTTTATGGCGCCGAGCGGGCGCGCAAGCTGGCAGCAGCCACCATGGCAGAAGTCCGGGCCGTTATGAACCTGGACTGACAGCCGATGGCCGATTATACGATTAAGCTGGAAACCTTCGAAGGACCGTTAGCCTTATTAATGCATCTGATTGAAAAACATCAGCTTGACATTTATAATATTCCGATAGCGGAGGTTACCGGGCAATATCTTGCTTACCTTGCGGCAATGGAAGAATTTAATATTGAAATTGCCAGCGAATTCCTGGTTATGGCCGCGACCCTGCTGCAAATAAAATCACGGTTGCTCTTGCCGCGGCCGGTTACGGGTGAAGCGGCTGCTGATGAGGCTGATCCCCGGCTGGAATTAGTTGAACGCCTGGTTGAATATCGCAAATTTAAACAACTGTCGGCAGTTTTAGGTCAGCTTGGCGAGGAACGGGATAAATATTTTACCAGGCTGCCGCAGGAATTCACCCAACAGTTTTCGCTGCCTGCAGGACTTTCTTTGCATGATTTGTTAAAGGCCTTTGCCGCGCTGTGGGAAAGCGCGGTGCCTGATTTTGCGATAATTGCGCCCGAAGAGTTCAGTGTACAAGATAAAATGTACGATATTATGGCTTTGCTGAGAAGTAATAAAGGGCAGCTGGAGTTTAACAAAGCAATCTTCCGGACAGGCTCCCGCACCGAAGCCATTGCTGCATTTTTAGCTTTATTGGAGCTTATCCGCTTAAAACAGGTCAGTGTCTGTCAGGAGCAGCCGTTTGCACCTATCCATCTGAAATTAGAGGAGTGAAGCGCCTATGTCTGATCTGCAGTTACAAGGGGCGATCGAAGCTTTGCTATTCGCAAGCGGGCAGCCGCTGCCGGCAGATAAAATTGGCGGGATATTACAGTTACCGGTTGAACAGGTTCATACACTAATTGCTGATATGCTGAAAGTGATGACTGCCGCCGAGCGGGGCCTGGTCATTGTTGAAGTAGCCGGCGGCTACCAGTTATGCACTAAACCTGCTTTTTTCGATATTATAAATAAATTAGCAGCCATACAGGAAGCCCGGTTATCAACGGCCGCTTTGGAAACCCTGGCCATCGTGGCTTTTAAACAACCGGTAACCAAACAGGAAATAGAAAGTATCCGCGGCGTAAGCTCCGACCGGGTTATCACCACCCTTTCCGACCGGATGTTAATTAAGGAAATCGGCCGCAAAGAGACCATCGGCCGGCCTATATTATATGGGACAACAACCGAGTTTCTCCAATGTTTTGGCTTAAAAAGTCTCGGAGACCTGCCGGCTATTGCCAACCTGCTGCCGGAAAGTCATTCAGCAGAATAAAGACAGTCACATGACTGCCTTTATTAATGTATCAGAATTTATAAGTTTTGAGAGGCTGAAAGTCCTTATAAACAAGGGGAATCAAGGTCAATGGCCGGCTAGAGCAAGGAGTCGGCGCCCCCGCACCCCCGGTAACCCCCGGCCTTTACCGGAAAAAGCGTTCCCTTGTATTCCAGGTGTATTCCAGGATTATCTGATTTTGCGCCCAGCCAAAAGACCGCGTCAGCGGTTTTCTTATTTACAGACTGTATATTGATGAGAAAAGTGCATAAATTAATAAGATCTGATAAAGGGGTGAAAGCATGGTTAACTGGCTAATGATAATTGCAGCAGGCATTATTTTATTATTTATGCTTTCACGGATCAATGTTTATATTGAACTTTATCTTTGCCGCCACAACGATGACGATCATTTAGCGATCACGCTACATGCCTTAAAACCGCTGTTTGTTTATACAATTAAGATTCCGGTAATTGAAATTGTCCAATATAATGAGTTACCCTGGATCACCTCAAAAATTAAGGCCCCCGCGGGGGGAACAGAGACTTATGTGGCCCGTGAGCAGCGATTTGTCAAAAGAATGGCCGAATTTTTTTTGACAAACCCCCGAAAATTCCACAAACTGATGCGGGGGGTTAACCGGTATATCCGTACTTACCGCTATTATATTAACAATCTGGTATCTTCGATACACTGCCAAAAAATTGATATCAAAATTGTGTACGGATTTGATGACGCCGCCTTTACCGGCTTAATGATGGGGGTGTTTGGCGCAGCGCAGGGGTTCCTGCTCACCGCTCTTAACACCCGTCTAAAGCTTGATGCCAAACCTGCTATTAAGATCATACCGGTATATGGTCAGTGTCGGCTCCAGCTTGATTTCCAGTGTATATTAAGAATAAGACTTGGCAAAGTTATTACTGCAACTATGGCAACTTTAACAAATTCATTGTATAAGGAGGCGACTCGCAGTGGCTGAGCATCCAATACAGGGCTTGATGAAAACCGCTATGGAGAGTATTAAAGGTATGGTCGATGTGAACACTATTGTCGGCGATGCTGTCGAGACTCCGGATGGAACGGTAATTGTTCCTATTTCCCGGGTGACGTTCGGTTTTGCGGCTGGTGGCGGTGACTATGAGGCAGAAGAAACAACAACTGCCCAAAGCCACCCGTTTGGTGGTGCCAGCGGCGCCGGCATTAGTGTGAAACCAGTTGGATTTTTGGTATGTTCGCCAACGAACGGGGTACGGTTTATGTCTGTCGAGAGTAACCTGCTTTATGACCGTCTTATTGATATGGTGCCACAGGTTATGAACAAGATTGAAAACATGTTTGGTGGCGACCAAGATGACGAGCTTGAGCAGCTGGCCGAGACAGCGGAAACGCAGCCTACTCATCAATCCTCAACTCACCTGTAGTAAATAAGAGAATATTAAAAACCCACACATGCCGGTGTGGGTTTTTGCATATAAATTTAATAATGTAATCTATTGGGCCAGGTCATCCAGTTTACTTTTAATCTGTGTAGAGTGCAATGCTTCCGCCTCGGCAAAATGCTTAAACATTTTTGCTACCTCTTTGTCATTAACGCGATCAGCAAAGGATTGATAATCACGTACCAACTCCTGCTTTTGGGTAAGGGTCGTACGTAAAGCTGTTTTGATATCAAGCGTTTCCATGATCCTGTACACCTCCTTAAATTTGATAATATTATCCCCGGATACAGACAAAATAATGCCAGGATATTTATTGTACTGCCCAAGCTTAGAAAACTTGGCTTATGCCGCCAACACTGCTTCCGCTCCCGGCCGGGAGCGGAAGCTGCCGTGACTCTTAATCCCCCGAGAAAGCAAGCTTTCTCTCCGGTTAAGTCTTTTTTGATAAATATGGAAAATATATAGTTTTGACCTCAGGAGAATTTAATTATATAATAATCTTTGGTTTATTCTAACAGAAAGGATTGGATGAATGGGACAACTAGCTAATCTTGGGAGATTGTTATTGATGTGTCTGGTACTTTTACCCGCAACCGGCCTCGCATCCGAACCCCTGCCGGCAATAACGGCAAAGTCAGCCATTGTAATGGAAGCATCTACAGGAAAAGTGCTATATGGAAAACAAGCGACAGAACGGCGCTATCCCGCCAGTACCACCAAGATTATGACTCTGATTACAGCGCTTGAATACGGCCAACTGGACGATGTGGTTACCGCCAGCGAGAATGCTGCCAGTACTGAAGGATCTTCACTATGGCTCACCCAGGGTGAACAGCTTACAATGCACGACATGTTCTACGGCATAATGCTGGTTTCCGGCAATGATGCCACAGTGGCAGTAGCTGAACATATCTCAGGCTCTGTAGAAAAGTTTGCTAAATTAATGACAGATAAGGCCCACGTCATTGGCGCGGTAAACAGTAATTTTACCAATAGCAGCGGTTTACCAAACGAAAACCATTATTCTACGGCGTACGACCTGGCCAAAATTACAGCCTATGGGTATAAAAACCCGCTGTTTGCCCAGATTGTTGCCACCCAGCACAAGGTTGTTCCCTGGCCCGGTAAAGACCATGACCGGGATCTATACAATGAAAACAAAATGTTATGGTTGTATGACGGCGCCAACGGGGTAAAAACAGGTTACACAGATGCGGCCGGGCGCTGTTTGGTTTCAGCCGCTAAACGGAATGGAATTCAGTTAGTTGTCGTAGTCTTAGACAGCGATCATATGTGGGATGATTCCATCACGCTGCTGGATTATGGGTTTACGCAGCTTAAACAGGTGCCTGTAATTAATCAGGGCGATATTTTAAAGACCGTCAGAATCAATGAAGGTAAAACAAGTGATGTTAAGCTGCTGGCAACCAATGATATCACTATACCTATGGCAGATAATGAACATGACAAGTTTTCCACGGTAATCGATGCCCCGAATAAGCTAAATGCCCCTGTTACCTCAGGGCAAAAATTAGGAACGGTAAGAGTCATGTATAATAATATAGAAGTTGCCAGCAGTGACCTGGTAGCTGACCGGTCGGTAGAAAAGAAATCCTTTTTTGGACTGCTCTGGAGCTCTGTGTGGGGGTTCCTGTCCCTGGTATTCCGTAATGCCTAAGGAAAAAATCTATACGCAAACTATTCTCGTTTTTACGGAAGTTGAAGTACTAGCTTAATAAAATCTTTCATACCATCATAATGGGTGATGGATGATGATTAACGTAATTTGGTTGCTGCTTATGGCAAGTGGAATCCTTTATGCTGGCCTGAACGGACGGATTGAAGTTGTCACGTTAAGTGCCATCAGCGCCGCTAAAAGTGCGGTAGAGCTGACGATTAATCTAATTGGAGTCATGTGTTTGTGGCTGGGAATTATGAAAATTGCCGAGTTATCAGGACTTATCCGGGGCATTTCCTACATATTGACGCCAATCATCGGTTTTTTATTTCCCAGTGTACCCCGGAATCACCCGGCCATGGGCGCAATTATCATGACCATCAGCGCCAATATGCTGGGGCTCGGCAACGCTGTAACACCGCTGGGAATTAAAGCTATGCAGGAACTGCAGACCCTCAACCCCAAAAAAGATACGGCGACTCCGGCTATGTGCACTTTGCTGGCTTTATGTACAACCGGGTTTACCCTGGTGCCGGCAACAATTATCGCCTTAAGGTCAGCAGCAGGTTCAGTTAATCCCACGGAAATTGTCGGCTCCACCCTTGTTGTAAGCCTGCTCGCCACAATTTTTGTTCTTGTTATCGACAGACTATGCCGGGCAGTATGGAAACGGTAACAAGGGGGTGTTTTAGTGCTGCTTGAATTATGCGAACAGCTGTCAGTCTGGGCTATTCCTGGCGTACTGCTTATCGTCCCGGTTATTGGCTATTTACGAAAAGTTAAAGTATATGAGGCCTTTATTGAAGGCGCAGGGGAGGGCTTTCATACCGCGATCCGCATTCTGCCCTGTCTTGTGGCCATGCTGATTGCGATCAGCATCTTTCGGGCTTCAGGTGCCATGGAGGCCTGCGTGGCCTGGATGGGGCCGGTATTAAATGTTCTGGGGGTACCATCGGACCTGGTCCCCCTGGCCATCATGCGGCCCTTGTCCGGCAGCGGTTCACTGGGGCTGGCCACTGAATTGTTAAATACATACGGGCCGGATTCGCTGATTGGGCGAATTGCCTCTACGGTACTAGCCAGTACGGATACGACCTTTTATGTGCTCACCGTTTATTTTGGGGCCGTGGGGCTCAGCAATCCACGGTATGCCGTATTGGTTGGAGTGTCCGGCGATGTCGTCAGTTTCCTGGCTTCCGTCTATATCTGTCAGCTCCTCTTTGCCCATTGACTGGTAACGAACTGTTACCAGTTTTTTCTATGCCGTGACCAGTGGCAGATAGTAAGTACCCGAATACACTGTAATGTGATGTAAAGCAGGGAATTGGAGGGGTAGTCCATGATTAATGTGGTAGTGGTTGGCGGTGGCTGGGCTGGTTGTGCAGCAGCCTTGGCAGCGGCTAAAGCCGGAGCGCAGGTGGTGTTGCTTGAGCGCACCGACTTATTGCTGGGCACCGGTCTGGTTGGCGGCATATTTCGCAATAACGGACGGTTTACGGCGGCTGAAGAAGCCATTGCTATGGGTGGCGGGGACTTATTCGTAGCTATGGATGCCAATAGCCGACACCGGGGCATACATTTTCCTGGACATAGTCATGCTTCCTTTTATGATGTAACTACGATGGAACCTTTGGTAAAAAAGATACTGCAGAACTATGGTATAGATGTCAGGAGCAGAACAAGGGTAGCAAATGTTGTTAAATATCGTAAAAAAATCCAATACCTTGTAAATGATAATGATGAAATAATTCAAGGGGATGCTTTTGTCGATACAACCGGCACTTCCGGACCAATGGGCAACTGCTTAAAATACGGCAACGGCTGTGCGATGTGCATTCTCCGCTGTCCGACTTTTGGCCCACGGGTAAGCATTACAGCTAAGGCCGATGTTAAAGAAATTATTGGGAAAAAGGCTGACGGCTCCTACGGAGCAATGAGCGGTTCCTGCAAAATAAATAAAGATTCACTGCGACCGGAACTTAAAGATCAGCTCGAAAAAGAGGGCATGGTCGTTATCCCCCTGCCGGAAAATCTGAAAAAAACCGGCATGCTTGGCAAAAAGGCGTGTTCCCAGTATGCCATTGCCGATTATGCCGAAAATATTGTGCTTATTGATACCGGCCACGCCAAACTAATGACGCCGTTTTTCCCCCTGGATGCATTAAGAACAATCCCCGGGTTGGAACGGGCCCGGTATGAGGACCCCTATTCAGGCGGTGTGGGGAACTCGATCCGGTACTTGGGAATGGCCCCCTGTAGTCACTCTTTGAAAGTAGACGGAGTAGACAACTTATTCTGTGCCGGCGAAAAAGCAGGCATTATGGTTGGGCATACTGAGGCGGTGGTCACCGGCTTATTGGCAGGACATAATGCGGTACGCTGCTGTCTCGACATGCAGTATCTGGAATTGCCAAGCGAACTGGCTGCCGGTGATTTCATTGCCTTTATTCATGAGCAAATGACTACCGAAGAGGGACTCAGACTCAGGTATACCTTTTCCGGCTCTGTTTATTTTGAACGCATGAAAAAGCTGGAGCTGTATTCTTCGCAGCGGGGAGAAGTTAATGACCGCGTAACAAAAACCAATCTAACAGATATCTATAATACCTGCTTGGTATAGGAGGTGTGAATATGTTAAACAAACTTTTGATGAGCTGTATAGATATTAACTCACCTTATTGTCCGTGCCTGCTGTCTCAGACTAACCATTGCACATTTTGCAGTCATTTAAAAGGTGAACTGGTATGTGATTGCAACTGGAGCGGAGTGTGCATACTATACGAAAAGCAGTGGCAGCAAAAAAAGCCCCGCTGGACCAATGATGCTGACAGCCCGGTCCGGCTGGAATCTGATACAGAATTTATCATTAAGCAGAAGATTGCTGAACATACATACCTGTTGGAAATTGAGGTGCTGCCTGCCCTTGCCCAATCGCTGGCCAAATGCGGTTCTTTTATATTCATGCGCCGGCCGTCGGACCAGCAATTCTATCATTTTCCGGTTGGTGTCATGAAGGTTGACGGGAATAACATCCAGGTAGTTATCGAAGGTGCAGGCCCCAAATCCTCCCGCTTATTTACTGACGGCAACAGGCAGGTATTGGTTCGTGGTCCGTATTTTAACGGTATTTTTGGTCAGCCCTGGATTGACAATGTAGATAATGGTAAAATATTATTAATAGCTGGGGGGATGGGGCAGCCGCCGGCCGTGCCGATAGCCCGGAAGCTGCTTACAAACGGCAACAGTGTTAAGGCTATTTTAGCACCAGGTAAAATAGGCACTGTGTTTATTGCCGCTGAGCTGGCCGTACTCGGTATTCAGGTACAGGAAGTAACATCAATGCGGCAGTTTGGTATGCATGCCCTGGCTGAAATCTTAGCTGACCCGGAGGCCTGTCCTGAGTTAATCGTGAGTGCCGGTCCTGACAGTCAGCATTACGGCATTATTGCGGCCATGCAGGCGGCCGGAGTAAATCTGCCTATGGCAGCTACCAATAATACCACAATGTGCTGTGGTGAAGGCATCTGCGGCAGTTGTGAACGGCTAACCAGAAACAATAGCCGGGTACGCACCTGTAAAGTACAGGCAGATTTTAGTCAATTTATCCAGGAATAATTTATGCAGGAAAGTAGGAATCAAATTCTATGCTGGAACGTTTGCAGAAAGTGATTGCCCACGCCGGAATTGCTTCCCGGCGGGATGCGGAGGAAATCATTACCGCCGGCCGGGTTACAGTCAACGGGAAAGTTGTGACTGAGCTGGGAACTAAGATTGAGCCCCGGCGAGACCGGGTTGCGGTTGATGGTAAACTGTTAAAAGCCGAAAAGTATGTTTATCTTTTGCTTAATAAACCCAAAGGCGTGCTAACAACACTGGAAGATCCGCAGGGCCGTAAAACAGTGGCCGATATTGTTGCCAAAATCCCCGAACGCATTTATCCTGTCGGCAGATTGGATTATAACACCGAGGGCTTGTTAGTTATGACTAATGACGGTGATATTACCCACGCCTTAACTCATCCCAGTCATGAGATCAGCAAAACTTATCTGGCTAAGGTCGAAGGCTTTCCCCCGGAAGAAAAGCTTGATAAACTGCGGGTGGGTATTAAGCTGGAAGACGGGGTTACCGCCCCCGCCAAGATTAACATAGTGGATATTGACAGGGAGAAAAAGCTAACCACTTTGGAAATAATCATTTATGAAGGAAAAAACAGACAGATCCGCCGGATGTGCGAGGCGATCGGCTACCCTGTGAAAAATTTAAAGCGAATTCAATATGCCTTCTTAACGCTGGAAGGGCTTCGCCGGGGGCAGTACCGCCTGTTGCTGCCCCGGGAGGTAGAAGAACTTAAATTGCTTGGCAGGAAAAAAAACGGCTAAGTTTTTCACCCTTATTTCAATGATAAATAAGGGTTTTTCTAACTATACAGAGTTTCTGGAAAGCGAGTGTGACCAGGATGAAGAAGGTGCTCATTATCGGTGGTGGTGCAGCCGGGTTATTGGCTGCCATCAGCGCTGCCCGGCACGGTGCGGCAGTGACGGTATTGGAGAAAATGAAAGATGTTGGCCGGAAACTACTCATAACCGGTAAAGGCCGCTGTAACCTAACCAATCATTGTGAACTTGCCGAACTGGTAAAAAATATGCCGGGTAACGGTGCATTTTTATATAGCGCGTTTAATGCCTTCACCAATCAGGATATTGTTGATTTGCTTGCGCAGGCCGGCCTGCCAACGAAAGTAGAGCGCGGGGGACGGGTGTTTCCGGTTAGCGACCAGGCCAAAGATGTTATTAAAACCTTTACTAAAGAATTGGCCAGACTACATGTTGCCGTAAAAACGGGACAAACTGTGAAAAAACTGCTTTTCGCCAACGGTGCTCTTACCGGTGCCGCCACAACCGACAGAGAATATCTGGCCGATGCTGTCATCATAACCACCGGGGGAGCCTCCTACCCAGGCACAGGTTCTGCAGGGGATGGTTATCGCCTGGCCCAGGCAGCAGGGCACACGATCATACCCATTAAACCATCGCTGGTGCCGGTTGAGGTCGAAGAAAACTGGATCAGGGAATTACAGGGCCTGTCGCTGAAAAACGTAGCGGCCGCAGTTTTGGGCAATGGCAAAAAAGCGGCTGAGGATTTTGGCGAAATGCTGTTTACCCATTATGGCTTATCAGGCCCGATTATTTTATCCCTGAGTAAAAAAGTTTCCGAGCTATTGGCGGCAGTGCCCGCCCCGGAAGTGGTCCTTGAGATTAATCTCAAACCCGCCCTGTCTGCCGAAACCCTGGACAAGCGCCTGCAGCGGGATTTTACAAAATTCGCCCGCCGGCAATTGAAAAATTCCCTGCATGATTTATTGCCGGCCAAGCTAATACCGGTAATCATTGATTTGTCTTTTATTGACCCGGATAAATTTGTCCATCAGATTACGAAAGAAGAACGCCTGCGTCTGCTTCATATATTGCAGCATCTGCCCTTTACAATATCCAGGACACGGCCTGTGGCTGAAGCAATAGTAACAGCCGGCGGGGTCAGCACCAAAGAGCTTAATTCACGCACGATGGAATCCAAACTGCTGCCAGGCCTGTTTTTTGCCGGCGAGGTTATTGATATTGACGGCTATACCGGTGGTTTTAATCTGCAGGCAGCTTTTTCCTCCGGTTATGTGGCCGGAAAATATGCGGCTATGCAGGAGTAATTATAACTCCGCCAAGGGGGGTGTGGTATGGAAAACCGGAATCATAAGTTCCGCCGCCAGCAGTTTCTTACTGTTGATCGCTGGTTAATACGGCTGGCAACAATTGCCGTTGTTTTGCTGTTAACTGTGCAGACGCTCCTTTTAAGCAGTGATGCGCGTAAATATCTTTCCCTGGTGGATAAGCTGGAAGGGGATCAAATAACATCGCCGGCGATCATGTATGCCGCCGATATTCCCTGGCCTAACCCGGCTAAAGAAATGAATGTCGTGAACAAGGTCGTCACCCGGTCCATCCGCACCCTGCGGCCCAGTCAGAATATAACGATTCGCATGATTAACCCACCGGCCAGTGATGATGTAATTGTTACGGTAAATGGAGAAACAGGCGGCCGGTTTGGCAAAGGGAATGTCGAACTGACCGTCTATGACGGCGACTATATTGAGATAGATGCTGCGAAAATAAAAACGCCTGTACAGTTTATCATTAATACCCATCCTGGTAATATCGTAAATCCGGTCGACGGCATTATGCTGGAAAGCAAAAATAATATAATTGTGGTGGGCAAGGTTGTTTTCAAGCATTAACTGCCGGCAGGGCTGAAATTTGAAATATTAACAGAAATTCGGCATTAAAACACTAACTTTAGAGGGAAAAATTCTTTGGGCAGGGAATATAAATAATACATTTTTGGATATTCGTGGAGGCCTGCAATGATTATAATGATGAACGCGCCCACTAGAGATCAAATTAACCGGGTACTGGACAAACTCCGCCAACTTGGTCTGGACGGTCATTCGATAACCAGTTCGGATAAAACAATGATTACGGCCAGCGGAGACTTATCAGCCTGCCAGCCAGAGCTATATGAAAGAATGCCCGGGGTAGACCGGGTTGTTATTGTTGAAACACCCTATAAGCTGGCCAGCCGGGAGTTTCAGAAAAAAAACACGACTGTCACCGTCGGCAAGGCCTGCTTTGGGGGGAGTAGGATTCCCATTATTGCCGGGCCTTGTGCCATTGAAAGTTATAACCAGCTTTATCAGACAGGAGTCAGTGTAAAAGCAGCCGGGGCAGCGATGCTGAGGGGCGGAGCCTACAAACCACGCTCATCACCCTACACCTTTCAGGGACTGGAGATGGAAGGTCTGGAAATTATTAAAACCGTTGGCCGTGAGCTCGGACTGCCAATAGTTTCGGAGGTAACCGACCCGCGCAAAGTGGGTTTGATCGCCGAATATGTTGATATGCTGCAGGTAGGCACCCGCAATATGCAAAATTTCGTGCTATTGCAGGAAGTAGCCCTGACTAAAAAACCGGTATTGCTTAAGCGCGGTCTGGCGGCGACGATTGAAGAATGGCTCATGGCCGCTGAATATATCATGGCCGGCGGCAATAATCAAGTGGTATTGTGTGAGCGGGGCATTCGCACCTATGAGACTTATACCCGCAATACCCTGGACCTGACCGCGATCCCGGTTGTCAAACACCTGAGCCATTTACCGGTGATTGCCGATCCCAGCCATGGTACAGGCAACTGGCGCTGGGTAAGCCCCATGGCCAAAGCCTCAGTGGCCGCCGGTGCGGATGGTCTGGAAATTGAAGTGCATCCCTGCCCGGAAGAAGCTTTGTCTGATGGACCGCAATCATTGACGCCAGGCAACTTTTCCCAGCTTATGAGTGAGCTGAAGCCGTTAGCCACCGCGCTTGGCCGTTCATTATAAACTAAAAAAACAGGGAAAGAGGGATAATTATGGGAGAAGT
Source organism: Sporomusa termitida (assembly GCF_007641255.1). Classification (NCBI taxonomy): domain Bacteria; kingdom Bacillati; phylum Bacillota; class Negativicutes; order Selenomonadales; family Sporomusaceae; genus Sporomusa; species Sporomusa termitida. Next base: position 2,227,042 of record NZ_CP036259.1, on the reverse strand, counting down.
CATTAAGGTAGCCCCGGCGGCGGGATTAAAGGGCACCATTAATATTCCCGGTGACAAGTCGATATCACACCGCAGTGTAATGCTGGCCGGGCTTGCTGATTCGCCGGTAACAGTGACCAACTTTCTGCAGGCTGCCGACTGCCGGTCAACGATTGCGTGTATGCAGGCGCTGGGGGTTACGGTGGAGCAGGATGAAGAGGGGCAGCTAACCGTTACCGGGAATGGCTTCTATGGCTTAAGTGAACCGGCAACGGTACTTGATGCCGGCAACTCCGGCACTACCATCAGGCTGCTGACCGGCCTGCTCGGAGCTCAGTCTTTTTTCACTGTTTTAACAGGGGACTACTCTCTGCGGAACCGCCCTATGGCCCGGGTGATAACGCCGCTGGCGAAAATGGGCTTGCAGATACTGGGGCGTGAACAGTCCCGCTATGCACCGCTGGCCATTATGCCGGCGACAGAGATTACAGGCATTGAATATGACATGCCTGTTGCCAGTGCCCAGGTAAAATCAGCTATTCTGCTGGCGGCATTATATGCCGTCAGTCCTACAGTAATCATCGAACCCATGCCGTCGCGCGACCATACGGAGCGAATGTTTGAAACCTTTGGGATCCCGGTCCTGCGTACCGGCAATACCATTACCCTGAACCCGGTACAAAAACTCACGGCCCCGGCCTTAATCAATATACCCGGTGACATCAGCTCGGCTGCTTTTTGGCTGGTGGCCGCTTCTGTCATTCCCAACAGCCGGCTTACGCTGGTTAATGTCGGTGTTAACCCGACCCGTACCGGTATTCTTGATGTTTTGCAAGCAATGGGGGCAGATATTGCGGTTGTGAATGAGCGGTGGAGCGGGCGTGAGCCGGTAGCCGATATTATTGTGAAATCGGCGCAGTTAAAGGGCACTACAATTGGGCCCGAAATTATTCCCCGGCTGATTGATGAGATCCCGGTACTGGCTGTAGCCGCCTTATTTGCGGAAGGCCAAACAGTCGTGCAGGGGGCAGAAGAACTTAGGGTTAAGGAAACTGACCGGCTTAAGGCAGTTTCGCTGGAATTAAGCAAACTAGGTGCAAAAATTACGGAAACCCCTGACGGGCTGATTGTTGACGGCCCGCAGCAACTGGACTTTGCCACTTGCTATTCCCATCATGATCACCGGATGGCCATGGCCCTGGCCGTGGCCGGTCTGGCGGCGCAGGGGGCTGAGATTGCAGCAGCAGATTGTGTTAACATTTCATATCCTGATTTTTTTGCTGTTATTACAGGGCTAAGGCAGGAATAATAGGAGGCCACTATGAAGCGCTTAATTATTGCAATTGACGGACCCGCAGGGGCAGGCAAAAGCACGGTAGCCAAGCTGGCTGCTCAGCAGCTGGGGTATACATATATTGATACCGGGGCAATGTACCGGGCTGTTGCCTGGCAGGTCTTACAGGCCGGCCTTGAACCTGATAATAAAACAGTGGCCGCTCTGGCTGCCAGCCTTGATTTGAAACTGACATATGTAAATGGTAAAACAGCAGTAGCCGTTAATGGCCGGGACATTACCGAGGCCATCCGTACCCCGGAGGTTAACCGCCTGGTTTCCAGGGTCGCACAAGTCCAGGCACTTAGGGAAATCATGCTCACACTGCAGCGCGGTCTGGCGGCTGAAGGCGGGGTTGTTATGGATGGCCGGGATATTGGCACACATGTTTTGCCGAACGCCGACATAAAAATATTTTTAACAGCGTCGATTTCCGAACGGGCCCAACGGCGTTGGCAGGAACTAACGGCCAAAGGCTATACCCTGGCGTTAGCTGAACTGGAAAACGAAATCAAAACCCGGGATAAGGCCGATTGCGAGCGCGAGTTTGCCCCCCTGGCTGCGGCCGCCGATGCGGTTTTCATCGATACTACCGAGTTATCTATTCAGGCTACTGTGGAAAAAATACTGGAGCTTTGCAAGGAGAGACAGGAATGTGTATAAATTGTTGTGCTTGCTATTAGGTGCCATTTTCTCGATTTTTTTTCGCTGGCGAGTGATTGGTGCCGAAAATATTCCGGCCACAGGCGGTGTCATTATTGCGGCCAACCATATAAGCCTCTGGGATCCACCGGTTCTTGGCACCGCCCTCCCCCGGCGGATTCATTTTATGGCGAAGGAAGAGCTTTTTACCAACCCTGTTTTGGGCTGGCTAATTTCCCGCCTGGGCGCTTTTCCGGTCAAGCGCGGTATCGCCGACAGGACGGCAATTCGCACCGCCTTATCCCTGCTGGAAAACGGCTCGGTCCTGGGCTTGTTTCCTGAGGGTACACGCAGCAAAACCGGGGTTTTGGGCGCTCCGGAACCAGGCCTGGCCATGTTGGCCGTAAAAGCCGGCGTACCGGTTGTACCGGCCGCAATCATCGGTACTAACAAAGTCCTGCGGGACGGCCATTTATTCCCTCAATTCAGGGTGATATTCGGTGAACCACTTTACCTGTCCAGGGCTACTGCCGGTAAAGTTAGTCTGGAAGTTTTGAGCGGTAAGGTAATGGGTGAGATTGACCGCTTGCTGAAGAACGAAAGCGGTATTGTAAAATAAGCGGGTGGATTGGTATGGATAACAGCACACTGGAGCTACTGGCTGACAATTTATCGGTTATATTGGTACAGCGTATTGCCATCATTGCCGTTTTTGCGTATGTACTATCACATACGCAGGCATTTCGCCTGATTTTTAAGGAAAACACGACCTACCGGGAGAAGCTGACCCTGATCTTTGTTTTTTCCTTAGTTTCCATTGCCGGTACGTATTTTGGCATACCGATAAAAGGCGCCCTGGCCAATGTCCGGGATACCGGTACAATTGTGGCCGGTCTCTTAGCCGGTCCGCTGGTAGGTACTGTTACCGGACTGATCAGCGGCCTGCACCGCATTTATCTGGGGGGATTTACTGCTGCTGAGTGTGGTATCACAACCATGCTCGGCGGTATGCTGGCCGGGTATATCCATATAAAAACAAAACCTAAAAACCCGGAATGGATCACCGGGATTATCACCGGTGTCGGGGTTATCCTGCTCAGTATGGGACTTATTCTGTTGTTTGCCAAACCATATGCTGCCGCTCAGTCACTGGTTGCCAGCATTATTGTGCCAATGTCGCTGGCTAATGCCATCGGTATTGCGGTTTTTATGATGATTATGCATAATGCCAGAGAGCATCAGACTAAGATTGCCGCCTTGCAAACACATAAGGCCTTAAATATTGCCAATGCGACTTTACCCTATTTCCGTCAAGGTCTGAATCCGGCATCGGCCGAGAAGGTGGCCATGAATATACTGACGATGACTTCAGCCGCTGCCGTTGCCATTACGGATCTGAAGCAGGTTTTAAACCACTCTGGCCTGGGGAGTGATCACCACGCTAAAGGCAAGCAGGTGTTTACTAAACTCACCAAAGCCTGCTTACAGCGGGGCCAGGTCACGGTGGCCCAAACCCAGGCCGAAATTGGCTGTAATGTTCCGGCCTGCCCGCTTAAATCGGCTATAGTGGTACCACTATACTGCCGTGACGATCTGGTCGGCACGCTAAAGATTTATTATGCCCGGGAAGAAGCACTAACAGCGCTGGATATCGAGTTTGCCCAGGGGTTAGGCCAGGTATTCAGTACTCAGCTTGAGCTGGCAGCTTTGCAGCATAAGGCTGAATTAACGGCGAAAGCAGAGCTTAAAGCCCTCAGGGCCCAGATTAATCCGCATTTCTTATTTAATGCCTTAAACACGATTGTTTCTTTCTGCCGGACCAACCCGGAAAACGCCCGTAATCTGCTGATTGAACTGAGTGAGTTTTTCCGCCGCAGCCTAAAGTCTGCCCGCGATTTTGTTACCCTCAGAGAAGAGCTGGAGCATGTTGAATCCTATCTGGCCCTGGAGCAGGCGCGCTTTGGCCATAGGTTGATTATTAAGCAGCGTATTGCCCCAGATACCTTGACCCTATTAATCCCCGCCTTTATCCTGCAGCCGCTGGTTGAAAATGCGGTTAAGCACGGGCTGTTAGCCAAAGCTAACGGGGGCACGGTAGAACTTTCCGCCCATAAAAACGGGCCGCAGCTTGTCATTTCCATAAGCGACACCGGGCTTGGCATACCGCCGGCCGTTAAAGAGCAAATACTGGAATATGGCTACGGCAAAGGGGCCGGGGTTGGTCTGACTAATGTCAGTGAGCGGCTGAAGGCTATTTACGGGTCTAAGCATTCCCTGATTATTCATAGTGTGGAGGGCCAGGGGACAACAGTAGTACTTCACATTCCCGTTGATGCGGAGGTTATGGTTAATGGTTGACCAGGTACGTTCAATACAGGTAATGGTGGTTGATGATGAAGAACCGGCCCGCAGCGAGTTGCGCTATTTATTGGAACAATTCGAGGATATTGAAATTATCGGCGAGTTTGACAATGGTGAGGACGCCAGCCGGGCTGCAGCGGTGCTTGCGCCCCAGGTAATTTTTATAGACATTGACATGCCGGGCTTAAATGGTATGCAAACCGCTGAACAGGTTACTCATGGCCCGGCCGTGCCGCTGCTGGTTTTTGCCACCGCGCATGAAGAATTTGCCGTCAGAGCGTTTGAGCTTAATGCCGTAGATTACTTATTAAAACCGTTTTCCGCCAAAAGGATAGCCAAATGTATCGAAAAAGTCCGCAGCCTTCTGACTGCAACAAGGACAGCCACGCTAAAAAAACGCGAAGCCGGGGGTATACAGCTTCACAGCCTGCAAAAACTTGCCATTGAGCACAATGGCAAAGCCTATGTAATAGATACCAGGGATATCATTGCTGTATATTGTACAGAAGGCCAGCTATCCATACAATTGGCAGATAAATGCTACTATTCGAATATGTCGCTGCAGGATCTCCAGTCCCGGCTGGATGACCGGTTATTCTTTCGCACTCATCGCTCTTATCTTGTTAATATTGAAAAGATCAGGGAAATGATTCCCTGGTTTAATGGCACATACAATCTGATTTTAGAGGGCTTTGGCCGGGATGTGCCTGTCAGCCGTCAACAGGTTCCCAAACTAAAAAAATTATTTGGCTTATAAATTTTTGTAACAATATACAACTGCTGTGCTATTGACCAGGGTGCCAATGTATTTCATCCTGGTTTTTTGTCATTTCACAGGCTACATATTGCTCAGGTTTTCCGGTATATTGTATTATTTAAATAGACAGAGTAGTTTGCAAAAAGGAGGTTAGCTGTTAAGGTAATTAAATTTTGAAAGGGGGATCATTCCATGAATTCAGTGAGTCTGTTGGTAATTTCTGTTTGTGTTTACATTTTAGCCTACCGCTATTATTCGGCTTTCATTGCCGCCAAGGTCCTGGCCTTAAATGACGACAATATAACGCCGGCCTACCGTTGTAATGATGGCCGCGAGTTTGTACCCACCAATAAATGGGTATTGTTCGGTCATCATTTTGCGGCCATTGCCGGTGCCGGCCCGCTTGTGGGTCCGGTGCTCGCCGCCCAGTATGGCTGGGGTCCCGGCTTTATGTGGATTCTATTGGGTTCAGTTTTTGCCGGTGCAGTGCATGATTTTATTATTCTGTTTGCCTCTGTCCGTCACAATGGCCAGTCATTGGCTGTGATTGCCCGGCGGGAGGTCGGTCCCATAACGGGGATAACCACCTCGCTGTCGGTTTTCTTCATTATCATTGTTGCCCTTGCCGGTCTTGCCATCGTTGTTGTCAATGCTTTGTTTAAAAATCCCTGGGGTGTGTACACACTCTTTATGACAATCCCCATTGCGATTATTGTTGGTTTATATATGTTCAAAATTGTTCCCGGCTCAATCCGTGCCGGCTCGATTGGCGGTTTTATCCTGGTAATGGCGGCAGTCATTACCGGACACTGGCTAAGCCCGGGACAACCGTGGGCCGGTTTGGCCGGTATCTTTGACCTGACCAAACAGCAATTGTCAGTTGCCCTGCCTGTTTATGGCTTCTTTGCCGCAGTTTTGCCGGTATGGCTGCTGTTAGCCCCGCGTGATTATCTCAGTTCCTATATGAAAATAGGCACAGTGCTGGCTCTGGCCCTGGGCATCCTTATCGTCCAGCCCAGTATCAACATGCCGATGACCACCCAGTTTATGGACGGCGGCGGACCGATTATTCCCGGACCGTGGTGGCCGTACGTTTTTATTACGATTGCCTGTGGCGCGATCTCCGGTTTCCACTCACTCATCAGTTCCGGTACAACACCTAAGATGATCGAGCTTGAATCGCAAGCCCGCATCATTGCTTATGGCGGCATGCTCACCGAAGGGTTTGTGGCCGTAATGGCTCTGATTTCGGCGGTAGTGCTCATGCCCGGTGACTATTTCGCCATCAACAGCCCGGCGGCGGTATTTGCCAAACTGGGAATACCGACTGTGGAAATAAACGAATTATCACGCCTGGTACAGATGGATGTTGCCCATCGCCCCGGCGGGGCCGTCTCGCTGGCAGTCGGCATGGCTCATATCTTTTCCAGTATTGGCGGCATGCAACATCTGATGAGCTATTGGTACCAATTTGCCATTATGTTTGAGGCGTTATTCATCCTGACCACAATTGACGCCGGGACCCGCGTCGCCCGTTATATCCTGCAGGATATTCTGGGAACCTACATGTATAGCCCTCTTAAACAAACAAACTGGTGGCCCGGTATTCTCTTTACCAGTTTCCTGGTCACTTATTGCTGGGGTTACCTGCTGTATAGCGGGGACGTTGCCAGCATTTGGCCGCTGTTTGGTGTGGCTAACCAGCTCTTAGCCGTTATCGCTTTAGCGATCGGCACGACCATTATCTTAAAGATTGCTCCGAAAAAATCCTATGCCTGGGTAACCTTTGCCCCGCTTTGCTTTTTGGCAGTCACGGTAATTACTGCCGGCATCATGAATGTACAAATGTTCTTTAAGCGGGGCGATACCCTTGGCAATACCAACGGCACTATCAGTATCGTTTTGATCATTCTGGTAATAATTACCTTATTGGATTCCATCCGGCTTTGGCTTACTTTGCTGAAAACGGATAAGCCGGTCGGCATGAACACCGAAATATCAATCCTATCCTGTCCTGTTGATACCACCAAGCCTAATATCCCCAGCTAAATTGCTCTACTGCGTTAATAAGGCACCGGAAAAAACCGCCGCTATGGCAGCTTTCGCTAAATAGCGGCGGTTTGTATTTGAAACACAGCCGCAAAGGGTTTATAATAAATAAGGCGAGCATACCAAAGACTACCAAGCAGGAGGCACCTATGAAAATCTATCTAGCCGAAAACCGGGGGTTTTGCTATGGTGTAAAACGCGCTATTGACCTCGCTGTGCATGCCGCTGACACTAACTGCCCGGTATATACACTGGGGCCAATCATCCATAATCCGCAGATGGTTGATCAATTGCAAGAAATGGGAATCGGGGTCGCCGCCAGGCTCGAAGACATAGCTACAGGTAAAGTCATTATCCGCTCTCATGGTGTTGGTCCTGAGATATACTGCCAAGCCGAGGCCAAGCAGCTGACTGTAGTTGATGCCACCTGCCCGCATGTAAAAAAAGCGCAGCAGGCCGCCCAGGCATTGTTAAAGGCCGGCTGCCGGGTAGTTATTGTCGGCGAACGGCACCATCCTGAAGTGCAAAGTATCCTGGGCTGGGCCAATAATGAGGCCGATGTTGTTGAAACCCCGCTGGAAGCACAAGCACTGCCCTATCACTCCCGGCTGGGGGTAGTGGCTCAGACTACGTTCGCCGCTGCAGAATTTGATGCTATTGTTGCCATTTTGCAGGGAAAGTGTGATGAATGTAAAGTTGAGCGCACCATCTGCACGGCAACCGATCTTCGGCAGCAGGCAGCGGTTAACCTGGCCCGAAATGTTGATAGTATGATTATCGTTGGGGGCAGAAGCAGTGCCAATACTGCCCGTCTGGCCAGTGTCTGCCGGACAGCCGGTACACCGGCTTATCATATTGAATCAGCCAGTGAGCTTAAAGCGGAGTGGTTTGCCGGCCTGCAAACTGTGGGCATAACCGCCGGTGCATCGACCCCTGATTGGGTTATTGAGGAGGTATATAAAAAAATGGAAGCAATGAATATGACTGATGTTGTTAAACTGGAAACCGGCACAATCGTAACAGGAACTATTGTTGGTGTCCGCCATGATGAGGTGTTTGTTGATATCGGTTATAAGGCCGAGGGGGTTATTCCGCTGGCCGAGCTGGCTTATCCAGCCCCGCAGACAGCCATAGACGCTGTAAGCGTGGGTCAAGTCATTGAGGTACTGGTGGTGGATAACGACAGTGCTGATGGTCAGGTTAAACTGTCCAAGGTACAGGCTGACAGGCTGACGGCCTGGGCTAAGCTGGGTCAGGCCTTGGCGGCCGGCCAGCCCGTTGAGTCCACAATTACCGGGACCGTAAAAGGCGGTGTGACTGCTGCCGTATTCGGGGTAAGAGGTTTTATTCCCGCCTCGCAGCTTGATCTCAAATTTGTGGAAAACTTAGAGCCCTTTGTGGGGCAGACGCTCCAGGCTATCCCGATTGAAGTGGATCAGGATAAGCATAAGGCGGTTCTTTCCCGCCGGCAGTTATTAGCCCAGGAAAAACAAGCGCGGGAAAAAGAACTGTTGGCCAAATTGAATGTTGGTCAGACAATTACCGGGAAAGTCAGCCGGCTTGCCAATTTTGGGGCGTTTGTCGATATCGGTGGCATTGACGGATTGATCCATATTTCCGACTTATCCTGGCAACGCATCAAGACACCACAGGAAATTGTCAATGTCGGTGATGAGGTTACGGTTGTGATCCTCAAAATTGACGCTGAGGCAAAAAAACTGTCGCTTAGTTTAAAGGATATAGAACGTGATCCCTGGTATTCCACAGTCGATACCCTGACTATCGGCAGCATCGTCAGTGGCACGGTTACCAAACTGGCCAAATTTGGGGCCTTTGTTAAAATCAAGAACGGTATTGAGGGTTTGGTACATATCTCGGAAATGGCGGAACGCCGGGTGGCAAATCCGGAAGAGGTGGTAAGCACCGGCGAGCAGGTAGCGGTCAAGATACTCAGCATTGATAAGGACAATAAACGGATCGGCCTTAGCATGCTACAGGCCGAACAGGATAAAGAACGGGCTGAATTCAGCGACTACCTCTCAACCCGGGCGCCGGCATCAGGGGTTACGCTGGGGGATAAGTTTGGTCATCTATTCAAACGGGAGGACTAGTAAGTGGCATGATACGGCAGTCACGCAAACTGGAACATTTAAAGTATTCCCTGCTGATGGATGATGGACCGGCGGCGGCCGGCTTTACGGATTTCCACTTACTCCACAATTGTTTGCCTGACCTGGCCTGGCAGGATATTGACGTTTGCACGCAGCTGGCCGGTATAAACCTGCCCCAGCCGGTTATCATCAATGCCATTACCGGTGGTGCTGCCGATGTTGCCGATGTTAACCGCCAGCTGGCCGAATTTTCCCGGCAGACTGGCGCTGCGCTGGCCGTAGGCTCACAATACGCCGCCATTGAAAACCCGGCGGCAGCCGAATCGTATAAAATTGTCCGCCGGGTTAATCCGGACGGTGTAATTCTGGCCAATTTAGGAGCCTATGCCGCCCCTGATGCCGCCTGTTATGCGGTTGATATGATTGGCGCCCAGGCAATTCAGATTCATCTTAATGCCGGTCAGGAAATTATCATGAATGAAGGCGACCGTGACTTCCGCAGCTATTTGTCACATATCGAAGCAATCGTAAAAAAAGTCAACGTGCCGGTGATCGTCAAAGAGGTAGGCTGCGGTATCGGCCGCGAGCAAGCCAAGGCGCTTGTTGATATTGGCGTAAAGGCCATTGACGTTGGTGGTACAGGCGGTACTAATTTTCTGGCCATTGAAGCAGCCCGGGGGCAGTTAAAGCTGGACGCGGAGATGCTGTCCTGGGGAATTCCCACTGCCATTGCGGCCGTGGAAGCGGTGTCTGTAACCGCGTCCGCCGTTGATGTTGTGGTTTCCGGCGGGGTGAGGACACCGCTGGATGTTGTCAAAGCATTGTCCATCGGGGGGGCGGCGGCCGCCATTGCCGGCCCGGTCTTAAAGACGCTTAAAAATAACGGCATTGACGGAGCGATCGACTGGTATCAGAACTTTATCACCGATATAAAGCGCTACATGCTGCTGACAGGAGCCCATACTATCCGGGATTTACGGTCGGTTCCCCTCGTTGTCACCGGCTTTAGCCGGGAATGGCTGGCAGCCAGGGGTATTAATACGATGGATTTTGCCACACGTAAAAAAATATGACAAAGAGCATGGCCAGTGGCCATGCTCTTTGTATTAATACGGTGTTATCAGCACACACTAGTACCGTGACAACCTTAAAACTGCAGGCTAATGGCGCGGAGATTGTTCGTAAGACATGGCCGAGGAAGGAGGCATACCGGACGTATGCCGATTGATGACAACGCCGGATTGCGGAAAATATCCCGGCAGTATCCACAGGCTTAGGGGTGCCACGGTACCAGGATTAATGCGTCAACATTACAAGGCTATGAGGTGAAACAACATGATGAATATGCCCCTTGGCATGATTTTACTTTTAGTGGTCAGCGTGCTGGTGTACTTTGGCTTAGCCCATCGGATTTTAGACCGCATGCGGATGACTGATAAACAGGCGCTACTATTTATTGCCGCTATTGTTGTCGGCAGTTTTATCGACATTCCCATTATGAGTGCGCCTATGCAGATTACACTTAATGTTGGTGGCGCGGTATTGCCTATTTTGCTCTGCCTGTACCTGATCTACAAAGCGGATGAAACTGCGGAAAGGGTCCGGGCCATTGTTGCCGCCATTCTCGTGGCCGGCGTAGTATCGCTAGGCTCACGTTATTTGCCTTATGAACCGGAAAATATGTACCTTGACCCCAAACTGATCTACGGATTTGCTGCCGGTCTGATTGCCTATCTTGCCGGCCGTTCCCGCCGGAGCGCGTTTATTGGCGGGGTACTGGGCATTGTCCTCAGTGATATTGTCCATATCATTACGCTCTCCGGGCTGGGAATTCCGGGAACTACTGCAATTGGCGGGGCCGGCGCTTTTGATGTCACCATTATTGCCGGTATAGTGGCGGTAATGATCGCCGAACTTGTTGGCGAAACCAGAGAAAAGCTGCAGGGCGGTCCGGTATTGGGTCCTAACCGGCCTGAGGGATTATATGAGTTTAGTAAAGAACTGCAGCCAAAAGAAAGCCAAAAAAACGAGCCGCCGAATTCCCAGCCGGCAGGAGCTGGTGAAAACACCTCTGACGCCGGAGGTGAAAGCAGTGAAAAGTAAGATACTTATACTGCTGGTAATATTGCTGATTACCGCAAGTACCATCTGCTATGCCGACGAAAGCAGCAGCGGCCAATATACAACAGTTGTTGACGAAAGTGGAACCCCGGTATATATGACCGGCTGGAAAATGCGGGCCGGCGATGAGGTGCTGACTGAGAACAACCGCCGCTATGAAGTGGTCCGGGTGGAAGGTAATACTGCTCACGCCAAATTTATCGGTGAAATCAACCTGTCTCTGTATGACCAGGAAAATACCGGCATAATCGCCCGCCTGCAAGCATTGCTCCAGCCGGCCATTGCCCGGGCTGAGGGCAATGGCAAAGTAGCTGTCTATCACACCCATTCCGATGAATCATATGTGCCTACAGATGGTAAAGAAAGTATCTTGGGCGCAGGCGGCATCTACAAAGTTGGCAATGCTTTTATGTCCTCATTAGAAAAAAAAGGCGTTACGGTCATTCATTCCGAAGCCAAGCATGACCCGCACGATGACATGGCCTATGAGCGTTCGCGCCGGACGGCCCTGAACCTGATAAAAAAAGAGCAGCCTGACGCAGTTTTCGATATTCACCGGGATGCCGTCCCCCCGCAGGTGTATAAAACCAGTCTCAATGGTGAGGATGTCAGCAAAATCCAGCTGGTTGTGGGTAAATACGGTCCGACCGGCAAACAGATTGAAGACTATGCCCTCCAGATAAAGGCGGCATCTGATAAACAGCATCCGGGCCTGGTAAAAGGAGTTTTTTTCGCCAAAGGCGGTGACTATAACCAGGATTTGCACCCTCGCTCCATGCTGCTTGAGGTAGGCGCCCACACTAATGACCGTGAGTCTGCCGAGAAAGGGATTGCCTTGTTTGCCGATGTTGTCCCGGCTATTTTAGGCAAATCCAGCGCCCCTACAGGCCCTAATGCCGCTGGCACAACCGGAGCCGCCGGCAATACCGGCCTCGGTTCGGCAGCCGGCGGGGCGTCAGGCGCAACTAAGGCTATGGGCTGGATGCTGGGATTATTAGTAGCCGGTATTGCCGCATTCTTATTCCTAAGTACCGGCAGTTTTAAAGAAGCCGGCGCCAAGCTCAAAAATTTTGCTTCCACCGAATTTACCAATTTCCTGGGTCCTAAGGCGAAAAAACGCCGTGATACCCAGCCTGATTCCAGTCAGTCTGAAAAAGAGGGCGATAACAAGTAATGCTCAGCGGCAGGCTTTTATGGCCTGCCTTTTTCTATTTATTTTACTGATAATAAAAATGCGTGCAGGGAAAATATAGCTGCTAACGGAATATTAACAGAAGGGGGGAATATTTTGACTTATAAGGGGCTTATTGCAAAGGTTAAACCAGACAGTATCGGTGCTGACATAGGCCTTGTGCCCGGCGACCGCCTGCTTGAGGTCAATGGCGAGACTGTTCAAGATATTATCGATCTCAGCTTTGCGCTGGCAGAGGAAGAGATTGAATTGCTGATTGAACACAACTCAGGTGAACAGGAACTGATTGCCCTGGAAAAGGACTATGATGAAGAGCTGGGGCTGGAATTTGAAAGCGCTGTTTTTGATAAGGTACGTCAGTGTGCCAATAGATGCATTTTTTGTTTTGTTGATCAAATGCCGGCTGGCATGCGTGATAGCTTGTATATCAAAGACGATGATTACCGTCTGTCTTTTTTGTACGGCAATTTTGTCACCCTGACCAATCTCGGACCGCGGGACCTCAGCCGGATAGCCAAACTGCATTTATCACCGCTCTACGTCTCTGTCCATACAACCAATAGCCGCCTCCGGGAGAAAATGCTGGGGGGGAAACAGGCCGGCCGGATTATGGAGCAACTGAAGGAACTTACCGATCAGGGGATCGAGCTGCATACCCAGGTTGTCTTGTGCCCGGGCTTTAATGACGGCCGGGAACTGGATAGAACGATTAAGGATTTATACGCTATGTTTCCGGCAATTCTGTCGCTGGCGATTGTACCGGTCGGACTTACCCGTTACCGTGATAACTGCCAGCCGTTAACACCATTTTCCCGGGAAGAGGCCTGTCAGGTAATTACCCTTGTTCAGCAATGGCAGCAAAAATGCCGGCAGGAAAACCAGGAATCTTTTGTATATCTGGCTGATGAATTTTATCTGGCGGCCAATCAGGAAATTCCCGGCTATGAGGATTATGACGGGTTTCCCCAGCTGGAAAACGGTGTTGGCATTGTCCGTACTTTTCTCGCCGAATGGGAGGAGCAGTCTGTCGCCGGCGCCGGTTACACCGAGCCGCAATACATTGACGTTATCTGCGGCGTGTCCGCAGAAAAAATTTTAACGCCGCTCTTAGCCCGGCTGTCGTTTCCCAATCTTACGGTGCGGGTAGTTGCGGTCGAGAACAGTTTTTTCGGCTGTGATGTAACCGTTACCGGTCTTTTGACCGGCGGTGATATTACCGACAGGCTAAAACAGCTCCCCGGACCCCGCACCGGTATTATTGTGCCAGGTGTAGCCCTCAGAAAGGGAGAGCAGGTCTTCCTTGACAATACCACACCGGCGGCAATTGCCGCTGAACTGGGTGTGCCGGTACGCACCGCCTATTTTGCCCAGGATTTAAAAGAGCTGCTGGCGGCATGGCGGTAAGCGGAGTAAGCAGAATACGCTTGGTTTAATTAAGGTAAAACTACTGCTAGCTTGGGTTTGCCTTTTTGTACTTTTAGATTTTAAGAAATAACAAGGTGGTATCCGATGAGTAAACCAATTGTTGCCATTGTTGGCCGGCCTAATGTCGGCAAATCAACTATCTTCAATTATATCGGCCGGAACAGGTTGTCCATTGTTGAAGATATCCCGGGTGTTACCCGTGACCGCATCTATATGGATGCTGAATGGCTGGGGCGTAATTTCACTATGATTGACACCGGCGGAATTGAGTTTGAATCAAATGATAAAATTCTGACGGCAATGCGTAATCAGGCCAAACTGGCAATTGATGAAGCCGATATGATCATGTTTATTGTCGATGGTAAAACCGGCCTGACGTCAGCAGACAATGAGGTGGCCGTGATCTTGCGCAATACCCGCAAACCGGTATTGCTGGTGGTAAATAAAATTGACAACATGAAAAATGAAGCCGATATCTATGAGTTCTATAATCTGGGGTTAGGTGATCCTATTGCTATTTCAGCCACCAATGCCCTTAATATCGGCGACATGCTGGACCGGGTGATAGAACACCTGCCGGCAGAACATAGTGAGCCGGCAGAAAATGATCAGATTAAAGTGGCCGTGATCGGCCGGCCGAATGTTGGCAAATCATCGCTGGTCAATTCCATTATTGGCGAGGAGCGGGTCATTGTCAGTGACATTCCCGGTACTACCCGGGATGCTATCGACACACATTTTACTAAAGACGGTCAAACCTATGTCATGATTGACACGGCGGGAATGCGCCGCAAGGCCAAGGTGGATATGCCGGTGGAACGGTATAGCGTTATCCGCTCACTCCGGGCTGTTGACCGCTGTGATGTTGTTCTCATGGTTATCAACGCTGAAGAGGGGGTTACCGAACAGGATAAAAAAATTGCCGGTTATGCCCATGAGGCCGGCAAAGCCAGCATCATTTTGGTTAATAAGTGGGATCTTATTGACAAGGATGGTAAAACCTCGCTTAGATTTACCGAAAACATACGTGAAGAATTAGGCTTTATGCAATACTCGCCGGTATTATTTGCCTCAGCCCTTACTAAACAGCGCATTAACCGGGTAACCGAGCTTGTTAAGTATGTGGCCGACCAGCACGCGATGCGAGTGGCGACAAGTGTACTTAATCAGGTTATTGAAGACGCAACCGCAATTAATCCCCCGCCTTCTGAACGGGGCCGGCGTCTCAAAATTTATTTTACCACCCAGCCTGATGTTAAGCCGCCTACCTTTATTTTCTTTGTCAATGATCCGGAGATCATGCATTTTTCCTACCTGCGTTTTTTAGAAAACAGATTAAGAGAATCATTTGGTTTCGAAGGAACTCCACTCAAACTGGTTGTTCGCGGACGTAAGGAAAAAGATGAATAACTAAACTGAGGGAGTGGGAGAATGGAGTATGCGCTGGTATTAATCACCAGCTACCTGATCGGTTCAATCCCTAATGGATTGATAATTGGCCGGAAATTTTACAAGATTGATTTAAGGCAGTTCGGCAGTAAAAACATTGGGGCAACCAATGCTTACAGGACGCTGGGGCCGGCACCGGCCTTTTGGGTGTTTGTCACAGACGCCCTTAAGGGCGTGGCCGGGGTACTGTTAGGCCACTATATCGGCGGGACGGCGCTGGCCGAACTAAGCGGCGGTATTGGTGCTATCGCCGGTCATAACTGGTCGGTATTTCTTATGTTTAAAGGCGGGCGCGGTGTGGCCACAGGGCTCGGTGTTATCGCCATGATTGCGCCTAAAGTGACGTTCATAGTTTTTGTGGTCTGGGCACTTATTGTTTATTTTACCAGGTATGTTTCCCTGGCGTCGATTATCGCTGCCCTATTAGTACCAATCACAATGTGGCTGCTCCACATCAGACATGAGTTTTTTTATTTCGGTCTCTTAGCTGCCTTGTTTGTCATTGTGAGGCACCGCCCTAACATTGAACGTCTTTTACAGGGAACAGAATCAAAAATTAAAGCCGGCGGCCAATCCGAGCCTGGTCCCAAGAAAGAGAAGTGACAGTTACTATGAAAATAGCCGTCATTGGCGCTGGCAGCTGGGGCACAGCCCTCGCCGCCGTTTTGGGGCAGAAACACCAGTCGGTATGTCTTTGGGTGCGGTCACCTGAGCGGGCTGCCCACATTGAGGCAACCCGTGAAAATACACAATACCTGCCTGGCTGCAAATTACCGCAGTCGGTTGCCGTAACAGGGAATGTAAGCCTGGCTGCAGGTGGTGCAAGGTTAATCGTACTAGCCACCCCGTCTCATGCCATTCGCGCAACGGCAGCCACGATAGCTCCCTGTGTAGGGACTGAAAGTATTATCATCAGTGCGGCCAAGGGGCTGGAATTAACCACTGTTAAACGCATGACCGAGGTTATTGCCGAGGAACTGCCGTCAATGGCCGGCCGGCTGGCAGTGCTGTCAGGTCCGAATCATGCGGAGGAAGTGGGCTTGGGTCAGCCTACGGCCACGGTCATCGCTGCTCCGTCACGGACCGTGGCCGAGTTCGCACAAGATACATTTATGCTGCCCTACTTCCGTGTTTATACCAATCCTGACAGTATCGGCGTGGAATTAGCCGGTGCCCTGAAAAACATTATTGCCCTTGGTGCCGGCATTGCCGACGGTTTAGGGTTTGGCGATAATGCCAAATCGGCCCTTATGACCCGCGGCCTGGCTGAAATCACCAGACTGGGGATGGCGATGGGGGCCAACCCGCTGACCTTTGCCGGTTTAGCCGGGATCGGTGACCTGATTGCCACTTGCACCAGTGTCCACAGCCGCAACCGGCGGGCCGGTATTATGTTAGCGGCCGGTAAAACCGCAGACCAGCTCCAGGCAGAAACCTCAATGGTGGTGGAAGGTATCCGGGCAGCTAAGGCTGCTTACCAGTTAGCCGCCCATTATGGAGTGGCTATGCCGATAACAGAACAGATTCACCAGGTTTTATATCAAAACAAATCGCCCAAAGAGGCGGTGCTTGAACTTATGACCCGCAGCCGGACGCATGAAGTCGAGGAGGTTGCACTGAATCATTTGCACTGGAACTAAGTAACCTTGTTTTCAGCATAGCTAAAACAGCAGGATTCAGCCGCAGAGTCTGCGTCAGCTGGATTAAAACCCGCCGGGAGAGGCGGAAGCCCTGATTCATCAACTAAAATAAACTTGGCATAAAAAAGTATGGTGGCTAATAAAGTAATGTATGAGTTACTTTAAGTTACCATACTTTTTTTTATTTTGTAATATTTGGAGTGGCCTGTCATATATTTATAATGACAACTACCGTAATCAGGAGGGAGACGCCAGATGGAAAAATTCGACCTGTTTAGAGATATCGCCGAACGTACTGGTGGAGATATCTATATTGGTGTAGTCGGCCCAGTCCGTACTGGTAAATCGACATTTATCAAGCGTTTTATGGAAACCATGGTATTACCGAACATAACCGACCCCTATGACAAAGAACGCGCCAAAGATGAACTGCCGCAGAGTGCCGGCGGCAAGACCATTATGACAACCGAACCTAAGTTCATCCCCAATGAAGCTGTTGAGATCAATGTGAAAGACAATGTTAATGTCCGGGTGCGGGTCGTGGACTGCGTGGGGTATACGGTTGAGGGCGCACTAGGCTATGAAGAAGAATCAGGTCCCCGCATGGTGCTCACACCCTGGTTCGAAAATGAAATTCCCTTTCAGGAAGCGGCCGAAGTCGGCACGCGCAAAGTCATTGCCGAACATTCGACAATTGGCCTGGTAATCACAACCGACGGCACAGTAACCGACCTGCCCCGGGACAAATATCTCCCGGCCGAAGAAAGGGTTATCCGCGAGCTGAAAGAGTTGGAGAAACCGTTCCTGGTAATCCTGAATACCAGCAAACCCAATTCCAAGGATACGCGGGAACTTGTGGCGAGGCTGGAAGGCGAATATGATGTGCCGGTAATTCCGGTGGACTGCGCCCAGCTTTCCCATGACGATATCTATGGTATTTTACAGGAAGTACTCTATGAATTCCCTGTTAAAGAAGTCAATATCACCCTGCCGAAGTGGGTAGAGGAACTGGACGAAACTCACTGGCTGCGACAGAAATTTGAAGGCGCCGTCAATGAGGTTGTTCAATATATCCGCCGGCTGCGGGATATCGACCGGGCGATTGATGATTTGTCAGGCTATGACTTTGTTGCTGACGTTATCCTGCATGACATGGACCTGGGCAGCGGTATTGCCGTTATTGAAATGACGGCCCGGGGTGACCTCTTCTATAGTGTCCTGGAAGAGCTGACAGGTTTTACCATTGCCGGCGAACATCACCTCCTGCGCCTGATGAAGGATTTATCGGTGGCCAAACGGCAATATGATAAAATTTCAGCGGCCCTGGAAGATGTTGAACAAACCGGTTATGGGATTGTGTCGCCCCAACTGGATGAAATGATCCTGGAAGAACCGGAGATCATCCGGACCGGCAATCGTTTTGGCGTAAAACTTAAAGCCTCGGCACCATCGCTGCATATCATCAGAACTGATGTTCAAGCCGAGATTTCACCGATTATCGGTACGGAAAAACAAAGCGAAGAGTTAATTCAATATCTGATGCGTGAATTTGAAGGCGAACCGGAAAAAATCTGGCGAACGAATCTGTTTGGTAAATCTTTAAATGAACTTGTACGTGAAGGTATTCAGAATAAACTAACAAGTATGCCTGAGAATGCACAAACCAAACTCAAAGATACGCTCCAGAAAATCGTTAACGAAGGCAGTGGCGGACTAATATGTATCATTTTCTAAGAAACAATGCATTTTGTAGTGAATTTATGGTCAGTCTGTAAAGGACTGACTAATTTTTTTGCATTTTTTGCTTGTAATCCTTGTTTGGTTGATGTTATAATGTCTACCATATACAGATATCCATCCACAACTGCAGTACCGAGGAGGGGAAGCATGGTTACAGGCCAAAAAGCAGTTTTTTATCTGGTTCGGGAAGAGATTTTACCCGAAGCTATTAAAAAAACAATTAAAGTAAAAGAATTACTAAAACGTGGTGAAGCCAGAACAATTAATGAAGCAGTAGAAAAAATGGAACTAAGCCGTAGTGCCTACTATAAATATAAGGACTATGTTTTTCCGTTTTACGAAGCCAGCAAAGAAAAAATCGTTACCCTGGCTTTATTGCTTGAGCACAAATCAGGTGTACTTTCCCGTGTTTTAAACACAATTGCCAATGAACACGGCAGTGTATTGACAATTAATCAGGGTATCCCGCTGCAGGGAGTCGCCAATGCCGCCATATCCATCGAGACAGCTGATCTGGCAATTGATTTGGAGGCTATGCTTGACAAATTACGAATGGTAGATGGGGTAAAGAGGCTGGAAGTTTTGGGGCAGGCTTAGGAGGAAAACTATGAATGCCATTCATATTGCTTTATTGGGAATGGGGACTGTCGGTACCGGTGTTGTAAAAATACTGGCGAGTAATGCCCACAATATTGAACAAAAAGTGGGCGCGCCGGTAATTGTAAAAAAAATACTTGTAAAAAACCCCGACAAAGTCAGAAATGTAAAAACAGAGGCCGAGTTAGTCACAAATTTTGATGAGATACTAAACGATCCGGAGATCATGATCGTGGCCGAGGTCATGGGGGGGGAAACACCGTCTAAAGACTATATGCTGGCAGCGCTAAAAGCTGGTAAGCATGTAGTAACGGCAAATAAGGATGTTGTCGCCAAATATGGACGGGAGTTGTTTGCAGCAGCCGAGGCCCACCATACGGATTTGCTGTTTGAAGCCAGTGTGGGCGGCGGCATTCCTATCATCCGTCCGCTTAAACAATGTCTGGCGGCAAACCAGATTACTGAGATTATGGGCATTGTTAACGGCACCACCAATTATATGCTGACGAAGATGACCAAGGAAAAAATGGATTATGCCGATGTACTGGCCGAGGCTCAGGCCAAAGGCTATGCAGAGTCTGATCCGACCGCTGATGTCGGTGGTTTTGATGCGGCCCGCAAGCTTGCCATCCTGGCATCAATCGGCTTTGGTGCCAGGGTTACACTGGAGGATGTCCATGTTGAAGGCATAACAAATATTGCGATCGAAGATATCGAATATGCCCGGGAACTTGGCTTTATTATCAAGTTACTGGCGATTGCCAAACAGGATGAGCGCGGTATTAACGTCAGGGTACATCCGGCGTTCCTGCCGATGAGCCATCCGCTGGCGGCAGTCAGCGATGTTTTCAATGCAATATTTGTTAAGGGTGACGCAGTAGGCGAGACAATGTTCTACGGCCGCGGGGCCGGTGAAATGCCGACAGCCAGCGCGGTTACTGCCGATATTATCGATGTGGCCCGCGATATCCGCCACAAGGTCAGCAGTAGAATATTATGCACCTGCTTTGAGCAAAAACCGGTTTATCCTGTCAGTAAAACCGAATCACCCTACTACATCAGGCTGCTGGTCGAAGACAAACCAGGTGTACTGGCGGCGATTGCCGGGGCTTTTGGTGCCCAGCAGGTCAGCCTGCATTCGGTTATTCAAAAACGAAAAGTAGAGCGTTCCACAGAGCTTGTCTTGATCACCTACCGGGTAACTGATGAAAACATCCGTCTGGCTATGAACACCTTACTTGGCATGTCGGTTGTAAGTAAAATAGGTAATGTAATCAGAGTCGAAGCAGCAGAGATTTCATAGGGTCAAAAGGTGGCGATACCATGGCAAATACAGTGAAAGTCCGGGTGCCGGGCACAACCGCTAACTGCGGTCCGGGATTTGACGCTGTTGGCATAGCATGTACAATATATAATGATTTGGAACTTACTCTCAACGATCAAGGTGGTATCTCGCTGGCTGTAATGGGGGAGGGAGCCGGAGCAATTCCAGCCGATGGCTCTAATGTTGCCGTAAAAGCCATTCAAATGGTACTGGCCAAAACCGGTTGCAAACTAAACGGCATCCATCTGAAAATGGTTAACAACATTCCCCTCGCCCGGGGTTTGGGCAGCAGTGCGGCAGCAATCGTCGGCGGCTTAGTGGCGGCTAACGAACTTACCGGTAACACCCTTACCAAAGAGGATATCCTGGGTATGGCTACCGCTATTGAAGGCCATCCTGACAATGTTGCGCCAGCCATTTTTGGCGGCATTACGGTCAGCATTATGGACAGCGGCAATGCTAAATATCTGCGCCTGCAGCCCGCTAAGGCATTTTCGATGGTGGCTGTAATCCCGGAATTTAATCTCTCTACCAAGGCGGCCCGCAAGGTACTGCCTGATTCGGTGCCATTTGCCGATGCAGTATTTAATGTCAGCCGCACGGCGCTCTTAATCGGCGCCCTGTGTACCGGCGAGCTGAAACTGCTGAGCCACGCCCTGGAGGACCGGCTGCATCAGCCGTACCGCGAACAACTTATTCCCGGTATGGCCCAGGTACTGGCCGCTGCCCGCCAAACGGGGGCACTAGGAGCAGCGCTGAGTGGTGCCGGACCGTGTTTACTGGCTTTTACGGCCGATGATTCCGACGAGGTAGGCAAGGCAATGGTCAAAGCATTTAATATCCATAAGGTACCGGCAAGATACCAGGTTCTAGCCATTGATGAACAAGGTGCAGTCATTATTTAATGATTTTACAATATAACCCTGTCCGTAGTTTCCATAAAATATTTAATTAAACATGTTGACAACTGCCTCCAAATTGAGTAAAATAGACTTTGTCAGTCAGGCAGCATAACATGTAAATCCTGGCAGACAAATGTCGGGGCGTAGCTCAGCTTGGTAGAGCGCTACCTTGGGGTGGTAGAGGCCGCACGTTCAAGTCGTGTCGCTCCGACCAGATAAAAAATATCGATAACCCCAGATAAATCAAGGGTCTGCAGAATTGCAGGCCTTTTTATTTTTTGGCTTTTTCGAGCCATTTTTCAAGCCAGTGTAGCAAAAATGTAGCAGGAAGATTAAAAATGACCCTATTTTGACGCAAAGCTAGGATAAACTTGACGTCAAGATAGGAGTATACTTTAATATTATATTTTCTATTATTAAATTTAAATAATTAGACAATAACAGTAATATTTTATAATTTCAGGAAGGAAAATTATATAAGAATATTCAATATAAACCAATAACTTGGTACAGCAAAAACCGCCATTATATTATCAAAGTTATAAACTAATCAAAAGATTATCGCAAAATAATCAGCTTTGCCAACTTGAAAACTCAATCCCATAGATTATGCTGCTCGCTGGCAGTAAAGAACTTTTTTATTTTGGTTAGGAGTACATGCCTAAAATGAAAAAATTTAATATGTTTATTTTTGTTAATAAAAGTTTTTGTTTAATGATACTATGCATTCTTATCCTACAAGCAATACTCGCATCTTCAACCTTATGGATAGTTAAATTGAGTCAAGCAGTCGTATTAAAACAAGATTTTTCATTATGGTTGGTGCTATTTATACTATCGTTATCTTTAATATATATTCCAGGTCCCGGAACGGCTTACTTTCAGAGCAAAGCTATTTTTAGTTCTTTTAGAAAGTATGTTGATATGTTTACAGTTTCTTTTAGGGGCAGAGCCCAATTAAGAACTAATATCGAATTCAAACAAGAACGACAGCCTTATTTAAATAATGAGGCATGGTTGGTAATCAATGAATTCGTGGGGTTTATTATCAGTGTACTCACTACTCTTTTTAATATTGTTTTTAACATAGGTATTCTTGGTTTTATTATTGATAAAAAGTTGATGCTTGCTTATGCCATAACGATTCCGTTAATTACTATTGCTGTTAAAAGTCTAAAACCGCTGGTAACTGCTTCCGCCAAACAGGCCCAAGCAGACCGAACAGCTATGATGCAATCATTGTTACCAGCCTGGGACTCCATTTTAATTGGCAATCAATTAAATATACATTTATGGAAAAATTATTTTATCGATAAACATAACAAAGCGAATACGTCAGCTTTGAAATCTGTACTTTTTAGTGAACTGACAACCGTAATTTCCATGTTTCTTGTCTTATTGCCGATAATTGGTACTTGGGTGTGGTTAATATATCAAAATATAGGAAATGAAGTATTCCTAAGTATGCTTATTGCTACATTTCCCCGGCAAGTTATAACCATTTTTCATGTGACTGCAATTGTAGCTTATGCATCGCGTTGGAATAGTTTAAAAACGCGGCTTGAGGGATTAAAATCAGCCTTGATTATTACCGAACCTATAAATGGTGGCACTATTTCCTGGAATCGGATTAAGGCTGAAAAAGACAATACGATTATTACTATTGCTTCTATGAATTCCATACAAGATATTACTCAAGACTTTAGTCCGGGAAGAATTACTCTACGAGGCGATAATGGTACAGGAAAATCGTCACTTCTGGCCCTGATTAAGGAACAGTTAAGCGAAAAAGCTGTCCTGTTACCGCCTCATTCTGATATGTTTTTTGAATTCAGTTCTAATAAAAACTTATCCACCGGCGAAAAAACCATAGAGTCATTAGATGAGATAAAAAGAAGCGGCAAGCTTCAACTACTATTGTTAGACGAGTGGGATGCAAATTTAGATAAAAATCATATTGTTAATATATCAGAAAAATTAAATGAACTCGCAAAAGAAATATGTATTATAGAAGTACGTCATCGAAGTTAGCCATAGGTGGGCACTAGGCTGTAGGCTAGGAAGATATAGCAATTGTGGTTTTGTCATGATGACACCACGCCAGGCAGAGAAGATTAAGCAACAATTGTGTGAAGTGTGAGGCCTGACCCCGGACACGGACTATTTATATCATCAACATGAACTGGAAGAGGATTGAACCGGAGAGCTGAACCAGCTTAAGGCTTCACACACGATGTGGAGCTTTTTTTATTTTTGGCAGTTTGGGCACACCATCGATTGGTTAATCTTCTTTATGAATGAATAGAAGCCGGTACTCTAGTATGACAGCCCCTGTACACGTAATTGCTATTTAGCTTTCTTGCTGGCGGCGACTTCCGCTTCCATCTGCAATTGGCGCATGACCAGGATGTTAATGGATTCTCCCTGGGTTGTCTGGGTGGCCATTATGGAGTCAGTTTTCTTGTCGATATGCGCCAGAAGATGATACACGTCCTGCTGCTGGACTTGTCCGTATTGTTCCACCTTGGCGTCAAGTGCAGCTATGTCGGTCTTTAATTCGGCTTTCGTCTCTTTCAATTCCTGGCGTAATCCCTCAACAGATGCCTTCGTATCCTGGCGTAGCTCCTCAAGGGCTGCGTTATTACTGCCTACCATTTTGATGAGCTGTTCCATCATGGATTGAATCTGATTTAACTGCTCGCTCACACCAAGTCCCTCCCGTAATGCCTTCAGTGACTTCATTATACCATGAGTCGCAGGCAATAGAAAGGCAGGTGTAGTGTCATGTCCGCTTTATTCTTGCTGGCGCCGGTAACTGAAATTCAGTTCAGCGGCTGATACCGTAAATGCTTTCACGGACAAAGGATAGGCTCGCTTGATATACTGATTGGCTCTATTGCTGGCGGCTGTGCTAAAGCCTGTGACAAACCCACACATTCATAGGGATTGGGCCGGTGCTGTTCCCTGCTTAGGAAGGCAGGCAGAGACTTTTTTCCCCGCGAAAAAATTTTAACTTTTTACAAACGGCTCTAATGCAATGTGAATATAATAAAATAACATAATATGGAGGTATTAAGATGGATATAGAAAAAATTAAAACTACGATTGATGATGTCGGCCGAAAAACCAAGGGGGCTGTAAATGGTTTCGCAGCTATTCATAATTTTGAAAGCTGGCAGGTATGGCTGGGGCTTGTGATTCTGATTGTTCTAACCTTATTGATTGCTTTAATACTTTGTTAAAGGTACAAAAAGGCAGGGGCCTGAAGCAGTTCTAGACAAATTTATGATAAAGTCAGGATAACTGCTTGTAGCTGCTAGAACAAGGTTTTTACGTTATATATAGGTATAGGCAGCTAGTTAATTTTTCTATGACTGTATGGCCACATACAGTCTTTTTTACATGATTAGAGCACTGGCTATATTTCCCCAAGTCATCAAGTCTCTTTGATCTGTCGGAAAATAGTTATGACTAATTGGCAGCGGAGCAGGCTCTTGACAAATTTAGCCTTTTTATGCAATACTTTTATACAAGTGTCTTACATAATTATATACATTATCTGCGCTGAAAACTCCATAACTACGATATAGGTGCCCGAGAGGGCTTAATAGGGAAGTCCGGTTGAAAGCCGGCGCGGTCCCGCCACTGTAATGGGAGAGCAATTCCAAGAAATGCCACTGAAACGTTTTGTTTTGGGAAGGTTTGGAGGAGCGATGATCCAGAGCCAGGAGAACTGCCTATATGTCAATCACCGTTATTACCTGCGAACGATAGGGAGGAGATTTGTGCAATAGTTTTTTTGTGCTTATTTTATCCCAAGGCAGTCAATGCATTGGGATATTTATTTGATTACACCGACAGTAAGGAGCACAAATGCAGGAAAAAACAACAACTGTGATTGGCCTGGCTGATCATAAAAACTTCATGGCTCTGGCCATACCGTTGACCATTGCCACACTAACCACACCGCTGCTGGGGGTCGTCGATACGGCAATTATGGGCAGGCTCCCGCAGGCCGCCTACATTGGTGGTGTTTCCATCGCGGTGCTTATTTTTAACACATTATACTGGGTTCTGGGTTTCTTACGTGTCAGCACTTCAGGGTTTAGTGCCCAAGCCAGCGGCAGCGGAGATAAACAGGCGATTACGCTGGCATTGTTAAGGCCGCTGCTGATTGCTATTGGCCTCGGGCTGGTGATTGTTGCTCTGCAGTGGCCGATAAAGCAGATCTCATTTACCCTGCTGGCGCCGAATGAGACAGTGGGCGAGATTGCCGCCGCCTATTATCATATCCGCATCTGGAGCGCGCCGTTTACGCTGGGCAATTATGTCATTGTCGGCTGGCTGATGGGAATGGCGAAAGTAAAACTTTCGCTTGCTTTGCAGGTTTTTATGAATGTGCTGAATATGGTGCTGGCAATATTGTTTGTCGCCGGCTTCGGCTGGGCGGCCGGGGGGGTAGCGGCGGCAACGCTGATTGCCGAGATTGCGGCTTTTCTGCTGAGTGCAGCCATTTTATTACAAAGCAGGGCTATTACACTGG
Source organism: Sporomusa termitida (assembly GCF_007641255.1). Lineage (NCBI taxonomy): Bacteria > Bacillati > Bacillota > Negativicutes > Selenomonadales > Sporomusaceae > Sporomusa > Sporomusa termitida. Next base: position 2,200,877 of record NZ_CP036259.1, on the reverse strand, counting down.
CGAAGCTTTCAGTAAAAATGATTGTTGATCCGGCGGCATTGATCCACATGATGAAAGTAAACCGGGATTTGTTTATCAGAACAGCCTGTCTGCTGACTGTTTACAATTGCCTGGCGGCTTACGGCCTGCGGTACGGGGACACCATTCTGGCGGCCAATGCCGTTTTATTGCAGCTGCATTTTGTGATGGCCTACTTCCTGAGCGGATTTGCCAATGCCGGTACTGTTATGGTAGGTCAGGCAATTGGCGAGAAAAATGAGGCGCTATATGGCAAAACCGTTAAGCTGACAGCCATCTGGGGCGGCGCTACCGCAGTTGTATTGGCAGCAATGATAGTAATGTTTAGAATTCCTCTGATTCAAATGTTTACCACCCTGGCTGATGTCCAGCAGGTCGCATTGCAATATAGTTTCTGGCTAGCCCTGTTTCCCCTGGCCGCTTTCTGGGGGCTGGAGCTGTACGGGGTTTTTGTGGGGGCAACGGCGGCGGCGCCGGTCCGTAATTCACTGGTATATTCTTTGATCACTTATTTCATCTGCCTGTGGCTGGCCGTTCCCACCCTGGGCAACCATGGCATTTGGCTGGCGTTTATCGTATTCAGTCTGGGCCGCTCGCTTTTCCTGTGGGCTTATCTGCCAGGACTGAACAGGAGAATTGCCCAATTGACGGCTAAAGCCTAACAAGGCGGGCAGCCGTAGACCTGCAAAAAGAATGTAACGGCTAAACACTTATAGGGAGGTATTTGCTTGACTACGCAGAATTTAGTAATCCGTCCCATTCGGTCTGAAGACATAGCATCTGTACAGGACTTTTTGTTAAAGCAGCTGCGGGATTTATTCCACCAGGAAGGTCAGGTGGCCATTACTGACGATGTCTGGGGACTGGGAAAAACCTACCTTGAACCGGAAAACTGCAACATGTGGGCGGTATTTACACCAGCGGGAACTGTTGTCGGTTCGGCAGCGATTTGTGCTTACAATGACAGAATCGAGTTGCTCAAGGGCCGCTACCATCTGCCCGCAACCGCCGAAGTGGGACGCTGCTACATTGACGCCGGTTTAAGACGCCAGGGAATTGGTTCAAAGCTTGTCGGACTAATGACTGACTTTTGCCGGCAGCACGGGTATAAAATGCTGTATCTGCATACCCATCACTTTTTGCCCGGAGGCTTTAACTTTTGGCAGAAACAGGGGTTTGAAATTATCCTTGATCAAGGCGGCAGTTTTGAGATTGTACATATGGAAAAACGATTATAACCGACAAGCGCAAAATACAGGCCTGTATTAACCAGGAAAATGCTTTGCTTATTATCTGTAAGAGGGCATTTTTATGGTTTTTCCGCTTACCGTTAGCTTGTGCCAGGTAAGGGCAGCAGCGGCTAACGGTAAGCCGTATTTCTTATCTGTAATCCTGAAGGGCAGGATAATTTTTTTAATTAAAATATCCCCCGTGGGGGGATATGGCTGAAAGCCAAAGTCTGAACCCAGGCGTTTAACCCAGTAAGTCTGGACTGGGATGATACTATGAAGGCCGGGAGATTTGCAAATGCCTAATTCGGTCAGTAGCGAAACATGGAAAGAGAAAGTCCGGGTAGTATTGACATTGGCTGTGCCAACTGTAATCGAAAATTTTTTATTAAATATTGTTGGGTTTGTTGATACCCTGTTTGTTGCTAAAATCGGCTTGCAGGAAGTTGCCGCCGTGGGCGTGACCAATGCCATCGTAGCCATTTATATTGCGGTATTTATGGCGATGGGAATAGGGTCCTCCTCACTGATTGCCCGCTGCCTCGGGGCCGGAGATATCGGCAAGGCCAAAGCCATCGCCAGACAATCAACCTGGCTTGCTATTTTATTAGGTTTGTTTTTTGGTGTTGTCACATTAGTATTTGCTGAACCTTTGCTTCGCTATATGGGAACTGAGCCTGAGGTTCTGCAGGTGGGAATAAAGTATTTTCAGATTGTGGCCATCCCGTCTGTGCTGATTTCCCTGATGACGATATTGGGCAGTATACTACGCAGCGCCAGTGATACGACATCCCCAATGAAGGTCGGCCTGTGGGTAAATTTGCTGCATATCATTTTAGCATATCTGTTGATCTTTGGTAGCGGCGACTGGCAGGGCTGGGGAATTGCCGGGGCCGCCTGGGCTACAACGATTGCGCGGCTGGCTGGCGTATTGGCACTTTATTTTTATATTCAAAAGTCAAAAATAGCTTTTACTTTAGCCCAGGGCTGGGCAGGTCAGTTTACCCGGCCATTATTGCAGATATCCGGCCCTGCTGTTACAGAGAGGCTGATTATGCGGTTAGGGCAGTTATTTTATGCCGGTTTGATTGTACGGCTGGGAACAGATGCTTATTCGTCCTTTATTTTTGGCGGAATTATCTCTCAGTTTGCCTTTCTGCCAGGCTACGGAATTGCTGTGGCGGCAACAACAATTGTCGGCAATCAGGTTGGTGCTAACCGTAAAAATGACGCTTATCATTACGGAATCGTCATCATGGGTGTTGCCGCCGTCTTTATGGGGATTGTTGGCATTCTCTATTTTGCTTTTGCGGCTATGGCGGGACCGTTGTTTACGAATGAGCAAAAGGTAATCGATATGGTGACCATCGGGCTGCGGATTGATGCCTTTGCCCAGCCGTTTACAGCCGTAAGTCTGGTTATAGCGGGAGCACTGCAGGGGGCAGGTGATACGAAAAGTCCGATGTACAGCACGATTGCCGGCATCTGGATCATTCGCGTCATCGGCATTTATGTACTCTGCTTTACTTTCGACTGGGGCATTGCCGGCGTGTGGCTGGTAAATCTGATTGATTATGTGCTGCGCTCTGGGTTTCTGTTTTATAGATTTAAAAAGCTGATGTTACATAAAAAAGGCTGACTACCTGTCAGCCTAATCACTACCGGTACTATTTACAGCTTTGCTGGTTTACTTGCCTTACGAATCGCAATTAAGGCCTGATTAATAATTTCTTCAACCTGACGTTTGTTTAATCCTAAGGGGCGAACCATATTTTTAACTTCACTTCTAAATTTTTGTTCATCAAAATCAATAATCAAATTATCACCACCCTTACAATACCGGTTACTTTATTATACGGATTATGTAGAAAGGAGGTGACCCGCCGTCGGCAAACCCTTAACAAATAATTAATCCCTACTTAACAAATAAAAGCAACGCAACATGTATAATGAAATCAAACTTGTTGCGCTAACCGGCACCGCCGGCAGAGCAAGGAAGTTTATATAGTATCCATGGCCAAAGGCCATAACCGAGTGGCCGAGTGTGTCACCGGTGCGAGCCGTTTCCTGTGCGCGGGGGCGGCTCTTTTATTTTCCGCCAGAATTATACTACCTATATATTCCAATGGACTGCATTGCTTTTCTTCTATATAATATATATAAAGTATTATGGCTTTCCCCTAGAAAGGAAAATACCTATGAAACCTAAATGGCACGTGGCAAATCTGCCAACAAACCTGCTGCGCTTTTGCAAAATTGCCTTATATAGAAACAAGGAGATTGAAATTGCCGGCTGCGAGGTGACTCAGATCCGAATCAGCAGGCCTTGATTGATTATCAACTCAATAAATCCCCAATAATTATGATTGGCAGCAGGCAGGGTTACATGCCGGCTGCCTTTTCGTATTTTTTTACTGTTTCTTGAGATGATAATCTTGAGAGGTGATTACGTGAATTATTATTTTGTTGGGATTTTGTTAACGATTTATATTATTCTGCTGGTGCTATGGTATAAAGAAAAGCATTAGATGGTTTTTAAATATCATTCAGTATACAATCGGATACTATACTACAGAAAAGTGCGTACTTGCTTATTTATGCATAAATGATTATTATTATAGCAGAATCATTCGGCCGTTATGGAATACGGTAAAAGCTAAGAGGTGGTTAGTTTGAGTTTGCTGGAAACAAATCAACAGCGATGTATTCAATGCGGTATTTGCGCCGAAGTATGCCCTGTAGGAGTTCTGATTAAAGGCACTGCCGGTATAGAGCAAATCTTGCCGCAGGCCTGTATTGCCTGCGGTCACTGTGTGGCCGTATGTCCTCAGGCTGCCATTAATAATCAGAAAGCCCTGTTGGCAAACCAGGTTACATTAGAGAGATTTCCTGTTCTAAGTGAAAAAGACGCCCGGGAGTTCCTTCGCTCACGCCGCTCTGTCCGGCGCTACAAAAACACGCCGGTTCCCCGTGATCAGTTATTAAAACTAATAGATATTGCGCGATTTGCACCTACCGGCAGTAACAGTCAGGGGGTATCATACATAATTATTGAAGACTCAAAAATACTTCGACAAGCTACAGCTGCAACCATAAACTGGATGGAGGAACAGCCCAAAACACACTGGAGCTTTGATTATCATATTCGCTCCTATTACGAAACTGAAAAAGACCCCATCCTCAGGGGAGCTCCACACTTAATCCTGGCCGTTACTGAAACTGCTCTTGCCCATGCCAGAGAAAATACGATATTTTCATTTGCCTATCTTGAGCTTTTTGCACCGGCCCTCGGCTTAGGTTCATGCTGGGCAGGGCTTTTTGAAATGTGCGCCTTTGCAAATTATATACCACTGATAAAATTGTTCAACATCCCCAAAGGCAAGGTTATCACCGGGGCAGTCATGGTTGGCTATCCTCAATATCCCTATTACAGGCTTGTTGACCGCAATCCATTGGCGGTTACCTGGATGTAACGGTTTGGCAGTAAAATTAAGCAGATGACAAGCTGGCAATTGCCAGCTTGTCATCTGCTTTTATATTCCCCTGTGTTTTCTTACATACTCCTGAATAGCCCTACAACCTTGCCAACAATAGCTACCTGTTCCGCATAAATAGGCTCCATTAAATCATTCTCCGGCTGCAGCCGGATCCGGCCAGACTCTTTGTAGAACCGTTTTACGGTAGCCTCTTCATCATCAATTAAAGCTACTATAATATCGCCATTATTGGCATTACTTTGCTGCCTCACCAGTATGTAATCGCCGTCAAGAATACCGGCATTAACCATGCTGTCCCCCTTAACAGACAACATAAATACATCATCTTCGCTACCTAACAGTTCTGCCGGCAATGGGTAGGTTTCCTCAATATTTTCAATAGCTAATATAGGCTGACCAGCTGTCACCATACCGATTAAGGGTACCGGAATAACTGTTTTCTGCCGCCACTGAGCCTCATCAAGTACGTCAATAGCCCGGGGTTTGGTAGGGTCCCGTTTAATATAACCCAAAGATTCAAGCTTTGTTAAATGAGAATGCACAGTAGAACTACTGCTAAGGCCGACCGCTTCACCAATTTCACGTACAGAAGGCGGATACCCCTTGGCCCGGAGATTTTCTTTAATATAGCTTAATATCTGATTTTGCTTAGCGCTGAGTGAATTAGCAGCCACAACATCACCTCGTCCCAATTGTACCACAAACAGGGAAAAAAGAGAACATTAGTTCTGAAATTTTATCAACAATTATCAAGATTGCTGCCAGCCCCGGCTACAAGGGACCGGAATAAGCCGGATTAAAAAAATCATCGAACATACTTGCGCAGAACATACGTACTGTGCTACAATTAACCTATATCGAACATAAGTTCAGCGAGGTGTGTATTGAATGAAAGCTATATTGACACTGTCCCTGGTTCTCGGTTTATTGATAATTACCCCCTTAGCCAATTCAAGTGCCTTTGCCGGTGCAGACGCCTATGAAACAGTCTATGTCCAGCCAGGTGATACGGTTTGGAAGATAGCGGCAAACTACGTTACCGCCAAAGAGGACATCAGGGAAAAGGTATTTTTAATCAGGCAGGTAAATAAGTTAAATAATAATGCCCAGGTGTATCCCGGCCAGATGTTAAAGGTCCCGGTAAATAAATAAATACATACATATTTTGCAGCTGCCGGCAGGCAGCTTTTGCTTTTACCAGTCAGGCTTATTCTTGTATAACGCCGGATCAAGCCGGGCGATAAACGGGGAGGGGGTATCTGTATAATAAAGAACCAGGCGATGCAGTGCCCGGGTACAGATGGTATACAGTATATGCCGGTCCTGATCATGACTGTAATTGATGTCGTCAGCATTTACTACCAATACGGCATCAAATTCTAACCCTTTGGCCAAATAGGCCGGCATAACAACAACACCCCGGTAAAATTCATCATCTTCCTTAGTAACAAGGCTGGGCCTGACAGTATGATCGATAGTTGGATAAACGGTCATTGCCTGGGCGGCGGTCTTTGTGATCACCCCTATGGAACGCCAGCCCTGGTCCAGCATTGCCTGTATGGTACTGGCAATAACTGCAGTTTGCTCCCGGGATTGCTGCACTTGTACAATAACCGGCAGCGGACCGGAGCGGTTCACTGAGAACACTTCACCTGCATCAGGGAGTAACGCTTGGCACAAGGCCTGAATTTCACGGGTTGAGCGGTAGCTTTTCGTAAGTCTGAACAGCAGCGTATTCTCGACGCCGATGCTAGTGCTTGCTTCCTTGAAGCTTGCAGTCATCAGATAGGGCTGTACTGCCTGGGCAGGATCGCCGACGATTGTCCAGGAACAGTTGGGAAACAACTGAGCGAGAATTTTATATTGAAAACTGGTATAGTCCTGGGCCTCATCGATTATGACGTGCTTGATATCAGGTTTAGCAGGAAAACCTTGCAATATACCCTGGAAGTATAAAAATGGCGGGATATCTTCATAAGGAAGAAGCCCCTTCTGAAGAAAGGCACAGGTCTGTTTTTGAATAATTTCCCAGTCTGCCGGGATAGCCAGACCTGTTTCTGTCAATAATCGGTTATGCTTAAACAGTTGTTTATATTCATTAAGAACATCCAGTGTGGTCAGTTGCTCAAGCTGGTCAGTTGTTGCCCGCAGCTCATCCCTGGTTTGAATTCGGGCCAGTGCCTTAATTACTTTTTCATTAATCTCTTCACCGGCAATAATTATCTCTTCAATTTTTTCCTGGCGGATTCTCTGAATGACTTCACTTAGCCGCTTTTGGATAATTGTTTTTATTTTTTCAAGCCGCAGCACCGGCGGCATCATTGCAAAACTGCCGGTATAATAGTGACGCCATTCGTCCTGATAAAAGATTGTTTCACCCCGCACAGTAATCGCCGGATAGTTATCTACCCGGTCTGATGCCAGCCGGTCCAGATAGCGAAGCAAAGCCTGACAAAAAAACTCGGATGATTTAAAACGTATATTAGCGACTCGTTTTGGATCCGGGTTAGGTGTCAGCATATACTCCAAATAGGTGGTACGGGCTTCAAACTGGACAGGCATTTCGGCAGCCGATCGGGCAACATAGTCCTGAAATGTCATTTGGACAACGTTTTCTTCGCCAATTTCCGGCAACACACTGGAGATATAATCACCAAAGATGTGGTTGGGCGAAAGAATTAACACATTCTGGGACGTCAGTCCGGCGCGGTCCTGATACAATAAAAAAGCCACCCGGTGTAAAGCAGCCGACGTTTTGCCGCTGCCGGCAGGCCCCTCAACAAATAATACCCGATGCGCCTGATCGCGGATTATCTGATTTTGTTCACGCTGAATGCTATTGACGATCGTATGCATTTTATCATCGGCGCTTTTGCTTAGCAACTGCTGGAGGATTTCATCATCAATTTTCAAGTCAGAATCAAACATGTATTCTATTTGTCCGTTTACAATTTTAAACTGCCGCTTAAGACTAATCACCCCGGTAATTGTACCTGCAGGACAATGGTATGCTGCCGCTCCCTGACCATAATCATAAAACATGCTTGCTACCGGAGCCCGCCAGTCGTAAATCAGAAAACTACCGGTTTCTTTATCACTTAAGCTCCCGATACCAATATAAATCATCTCAGGCCGGCGCTCGTCAGTCTCAGTAAAATCAATACGTCCAAAATAAGGTGATTTTAGCATTTTATGCAAGTGGCGGGCTGAGTAATGTATGTGTGTGGATAAGGCCCGTTGGCGGTCCATAGTTTCAATAAACTGGGCCTCATCAGTAGAGTTACCGCCACCCGATTTCCAATAGTCGCGCAGGGTAGCCTGCAATGTATCCCGCTGGTTGTCGGAGCTCTGCTCGCTGATTTGGATTTGTTCTGATACCTGCCGGAGTGTTTTTGCCAGCCTGTCAATCTCAAAATTCTGTTCCTGCTGATTCATATGTTCCTCCACAAGAGAATTTAACCTAGCAAATAATTATATATACATCCCAGGCAGTAATTGGGAAGGGGAGAAAGGAGAACCGTGTACAAATGGTTCCAAATTATATTTAGTCATTATGCTCCCGGCCATCCCTGGAAAGAATTATCAGCGAGAGTCATTTTTTAGCTGCTTTCTATTGTATTCATACGAACTGGTATGGATACTCAACAATGTAGGTCTGCGCATCAGATTTTCGCTCAATAAGATAGCGCCTACCAGGATAAAGCTGATAGGCGCATAACCGTCTTAGTGGCTGCTGCGGGCCATTAAACTGGCTACTTTGTTGGCAAAGCTGATTGGATCATCCGGCGCAATTCCTTCCATAAGCAAGGCTTGTCCATAGAGTAAGTCGCAATAATCTTTGAAGGCTTCAGATTCGGGTGTATTTTGATATAAATTCTTTATTACCGCAAAGATTTCATGCTCCGGATTAATTTCGAGAATCCGGTTGGCTTTATACATAGTTTTATTCATCTCAGACAGAATCTGTTCCATAGACAGGCTGATTCCATTATCATCACTTACCAGACAAACAGCACTTGATTTTAGACGGCTGCTGATCTTAACATCGGCTACCTTACCGTTGAGATGTTCTTTGATGGCTTTAATCAGCGGTTCATTTTCCTTGGTTAATTCGGCAGTGTCTTTTTTGGCTTCAGCAGCATCAATATCGTCAAGTTCCAATTTGCCCCGGCTGACTGACTGAAATTTTTTCTCTTTATATTCACGCAGGGCATCAATAGCAAACTCATCGACCCTGTCAAACAGATAGAGAACCTCAACCCCTTTTTCCCGCAGCAGTTCCATTTGGGGCAGGCGTTCGACTGCCGAGCGGTCTTTGCCGGTAGCATAATAAATCACTTTTTGGGTTGGGGGCATCCGGTTAACATAATCTTCCAGACTGGTAAGCTCATCGGCCGCCTGTGATGTGTTAAACAGCAGCAAATCTTTTAATTTATCCCGGCTTTGATAGTCGGAATACACACCGGTTTTAATGGCTTTACCATATTCCAGCCAAAATTTTTCATACTTGGGGCGGTCTTTGCTTAATAGATTTTCGAGTGTTTTCAACACACTTTTCTCAAGATTTTTGCCAACCCGTTTTAGTTGTTGACTGTGCTGGAGCAATTCGCGGGAAATGTTAAGCGAGAAGTCCGGTGAATCCACCAAGCCTTTAACAAAACGCAAGTATTCAGGCAGAAGATCCTGGCAATTGTCCATAATAAACACATTCTTAGAATATAAGCGGATCCCTGTTGTTGCTTCACGCTGATAAAAATCAAAAGGTGCATGGGCAGGAATAAATAATAAACTGGTATACTCGACTGCGCCCTCTACCTTGGAATGGATTGTTTCCAGGGGATCTTCCCAGGCATGAAACAAATTTTTATATAATTGATGATATTCTTCCTGAGTAATATCATTTTTGTTTTTAGTCCAGAGAGGCGCCATGGAGTTGAGGGTACGGACCTCAACTGTCTGGGTAGCCGGCGCATCTTCAATAACTTTACCGTCATCATCAAGCGGTTTTTCTTCTTTGACAAAGTTCATTTTAATGGGATAACGAATATAGTCTGAGTATTTTTTAATTAGGTTTTGCAAAGTATAGCGATTCAGGAAGTTTTCGTCCGGGTGCTCGGCCGACCGGTACTCCTCCTTAAGGGTCAGGATAAGTGTGGTCCCGCGGGTTTCCTTTTCAATTTCTTCAATTGTATAAGTTCCATCGCCAGCCGATTCCCAGCGGACACCTTGGGACTGCCCGGGAGCACGGGTGACCAGCGTTACTTTTTCGGCCACCATGAAAGCAGAGTAGAAACCAACGCCAAACTGGCCGATTAGCTCTGTATCGGCTGCTGAACCGGCCGCTTTTACTTTGTCTAGAAAGGCTTTGGTGCCTGATTTGGCAATTGTGCCGATGTTCTCAATAACTTCCTCGTAGGTCATACCCATACCGTTATCCGCAATAGTCAGCGTGTTCGTAGCTTCATCAGGCAGAATAAAAATTTCAAAATCAGCATTGTCTTCCAGCAGGGCATGATTGGTTAAAGCTTCAAACCTAACCTTGTCAATGGCATCTGAGGCATTGGAAATCAGCTCGCGCAGGAATATTTCCCGGTTAGTGTAAATAGAGTGCACCATTAAATCCAGTAATTGCTTGGTCTCAGCCTGAAATTCTTTGGTTTGTTTGTTGATTGCTTCTTGGGCCATATTAACCTCCATTATCGGTAGAGTTGTTATTAGCACTCTTAACTACTGAGTGCTAATGCTATTTAAATAATAACGAAATTAAGCAATAAAATCAACTATGAATAAGATAAAAATGGCAAATAGCAAACAAAATCTGTAGGCAATTACGGCAATGTTATTTGCAGCGAGTAATTAATAAGTTATTTTCAGACAGATAAGAGTTTACTTTATTTACTAAAATAGCATGATTGTTTTTATCCATGTATAATAAAAAGTAAAGAAGTCAAAAGGAGGAAAAGATATGTCAGTGTTAGAAAAGAACATGCAGGTTTTAACCGATGTCGCATCGCCGACAGGATCGCCAGCCACCATCTTCTATGCTGGTCCCGGAGAGGGAGACCAGTTGGGAATGACACGTTTCCATGTGATGATTGATGATTTTTCTTACGGAATTTTTACTGTCCGCGGTGATTTCAGCACGCTTGAGCAGGCCCGCGCCAGGCTGCTGCAGCCGATCGGGGAAGGAGCGGCCGAGAATGCCGCTGAATTTGCCGTTCGTCATCTGTGGGTACATATTGATGCGAATGAGTATTATGCCCTTGGCTAACCCGCCCCGGCCCTAAGGCCGGTTATAGTTCAGTTAAGCAATATTGCGCCAATCGTTGGCAGTAACGGCCAGATAACGTCAACCTACGGTGCCGCCGGCATCTGGCGCTGTCGTTGGTATAATCAATAGTGAGACCTTCGGTATGTATTTTTATGCGTACCTGAGGTCTTTTTATTTTTTGTAAAGGGAGGAACCAGACTAAAATCTAACATGATCAGGGTTTTATAGTCTGCCGCTCTTGTGACACTAATACAATAGTAGGGATAGAGGAGGATAAGTAATGGATTTTTGGGGATCAATCGGGCCTGAGTGGTTCATGGCTCTGGGAAGTATACTTTTGATCAACCTGGTATTAAGCGGTGACAATGCTGTCATTATTGCATTAGCCAGCAAAAACCTGCCTGTTGCCCAGCGGCGGAAGGCGATCCTGTGGGGCAGCCTGGGAGCAGTTATTCTAAGAATTATTCTTACCTTTGTTGCCGCCCAGCTCCTGGAGGTGCCCTTCCTGCAATTCCTGGGCGGTCTGGCACTCCTGTATATCTCCTTTAGCCTGTTAAGAGATAATAGCAAGGAAAGGGGGTACCGCAAAGCCGCATCTTACCGGGAAGCTATCAAAATTATTCTGGTTGCCGACCTTATTATGAGCCTGGACAATGTGCTGGCATTAGCCGCTATTTCACAAACCGTCCCCTCAGGCAAGTACGGCCTGATTACCATGGGGCTTACCACCAGCATCCCGCTGGTGGTATTCGGCGCCCAGCTGCTCATAAAGCTGATGAATCGATTCCCGTCTATCATCTATCTCGGCGCCGGTATACTTGGCTACGCAGCGGCCGAGCTGATTGTCAGCGACGAGGTAGTGGGAACATATCTCAGTAAGCATGTACTGTTTTTTAAAACCGGCCTTACTTTGGCGGTGATTATATCCGGCTATCTCCTGAAAGCCCTCACCACAAAAATCAAACATTAATACGACTGGCTCCCCTGCCTCGGTAAAGGCAGCGGGGGTCTTTATTATTCCGCATCGCCGCTTGCATATTCTTCCGGTACGTTAATCATCTCCGGTGCCGGTAACTGGGCCACGCCCTTTAGTTTTCTTTCAATAGCCCTGGTGCGTACGGTGGCGGCATCAAGCTGTTTACTGGCTTGATCCAGCTTTTCCTTAGTTTTAGTAAGAACATCACCAAACTTGCCGAATTCGGTTTTTACAGCTCCGAGCAGCGACCAGACGTCACTGGAGCGTTTTTCAATAGCCAGGGTTCTAAAACCCATTTGCAGGCTATTGAGCAGCGCCGCGAGTGTTGTTGGCCCGGTAATGTTAATACGGTATTCGCGCTGCAGGCTGTCGCACAACCCAGGCCGGCGCAATACCTCGGCATACAGGCCTTCCACCGGCAGAAACAGTATCGCAAAATCAGTGGTATTAGGCGGATCAATATATTTTTCTTTGATTGTTTTGGCTTCTTGACGAATTCGTGCCTCCAGGCCGGCGGCAGCACCTGCTACTAACTCGGGATTGGACATTTCCTGCGCTTCCAACAGCCTAAGGTAATCTTCCTGGGGAAATTTGGCATCAATCGGCAGCCAGACTACGGCATCGTTTTTATCCTTACCCGGCAGCCTGATGGCAAATTCCACCCGGTCCTGGCTGCCAGGCTTGGTGGCCACATTGGCCGCATACTGTTCCGGTGTTAACACTTGCTCCAGCAAGGAAGCCAATTGCATCTCACCCCAAATGCCCCGCGTTTTTACATTGGATAAGACTTTTTTAAGATCCCCGACCCCGGAGGCCAGCTGCTGCATTTCACCCAGGCCTTTATGCACCAGCTCCAGTCGCTCACTCACCAGTTGAAACGATTGGCCCAGGCGTTTTTCTAATGTGGCATGTAATTTTTCATCAACCGTTATGCGCATTTCTTCGAGTTTCTTGCTGTTATCGCTCTGGATCGATGTAAGTTTCCCTTCTACAGTTTCCCGGATTTTATCAAGCTTGTGTTCATTAAGCTGGATAAGACGGTTGAATTTCTGATCATTAGCATTGGTGAAGCTATGCAGCTGCATTGTCAGCTCTTCGCGCAGGGCTTTGGTGTTAAAGGTCAATTCCTGGCGATTCTTTCCCAGTTCGTCCCTTACCATAGCCTCAGTACGTTCCTGGTTATAGGCCAGCTGTTTAAACGGGGCTAAATCGGTCTGGCCCGATTTATGTGTTTTTATCAGAATCAGCAGGAGTAAACTGCCGTTAATAATAAGCAAAATCAATACAATGCCTGCAAATAAATCATTCATTGAATACACCGTCCCTTGGGGTTTAGTTTATTATTCCTATTCAAGGCCTGTGACAATAAACCCTTTGTCAGCCAACAGGCTCTTGCCGCAAAATCGTATATGTTTTTTTCGCGATGTTACGCCAAACAAGGCTGGATTGTTGATAAAAAGCAAATACTAAGCTAACAGAAAGCATACGAATAAGCCAGGCCGAAATAGAGCCTGCCACCGGTTAGGTCAGTAGTTTTTGAATTGTTATTCAGATACAGACGGGATTACTCAAAGCCAATTCTTGTGGAGAAGATACAGGACAACAGTATAAATATCTTGGCCGCTATCACAAAAGACAGGGAAATTCGGGCTTAAATGACTATTGTTAATTATAAGTAAATCACTTATAATTAACTTAGATAATAAATGAAATGGAGGGGCGATGTCATCTTCAGCTAGCGTGACATATTAAGACTGTAAAAATTAACTTTAATATAAATACTATGGAGGTGTCTTAATGAACACACTTAAGACTACTGTTTTACTTGCTGCGCTGACAGGATTGCTGGTTGCAGTCGGTGCTTTTTTCGGCGGCACCAAAGGCATGACCTTGATGTTTGTTATCTCGATTGTGATGAACTTTGCCAGCTACTGGTACAGTGATAAGATTGTATTAAAAATGTATGGCGCCCAGGAGGTTACACCGCAGAGTGCACCGGATTTGCTCCGGCTGGTGAGTGGTCTGGCCCAAAAAGCCAGGATGCCGATGCCTAAGGTGTATATTATCAATACCGATGTCCCGAATGCTTTTGCCACCGGTCGTGACCCTGAGCATGGGGTTGTGGCTGTAACCACCGGGATTATGCGGGCCCTCAATTATGAAGAGCTGGAAGGCGTTGTCGCCCACGAACTGGCTCATATTAAAAATCGCGATACCCTGATCAGCACCATCGTTGCCAGTGTGGCCGGTGTCATAACCATGATTGCCAACATTGCCCAATGGTCGGCCATCCTGGGCTTTGGCCGCAGTGATGATGGAGAAGGCGGTATCGGCGGGATTGTCGAGTTTGTCTTTTTGGTAGTGCTGGCACCGCTGGCAGCCACGCTGATTCAGTTTGGTGTTTCCCGTTCACGTGAGTATATTGCCGATGAAACAGGCGGCACTGTTTCCGGCAATCCGCTGGCACTGGCCAGTGCGTTAAAGAAAATTGAATATTATGCCCGGCATAAGGTAATGCCGGCAGCGACACCAGCCACCTCGCATCTGTTCATTGTCAATCCTCTCAGCGGGGCACGCAGCATGATGGTCAGCCTTTTCAGCACCCATCCGTCAACCGCAGACCGGGTGGCTAAACTGGAAGCACAGGCGAAAAAGGCCCGCTAAGTTTTACTGGCAAAAATCCTTCTGAAATTAATTCAGAAGGATTTTTTTGCAGGATATAAACAGCTGGGCATGGAAAAAATATAGGATGCTGTTGCCGGCAATAATTACATGTTTTTGTATTGAATGCCTTCTGCTAAGCAGATACGACCAGGAGTTGATTTTACGTGTCAGACCGGTTCATTCCGTATAAAAACTCACAACCGCAGTTAGGAGGCACAGAACTACCTATAAAGTGAGGGATTTGATGAAAATGGAAAGTACCTTAGTACTCTTAAAACCTGATGCCGTCCGGCGAAAACTCTGCGGTGAAATCCTCAGCCGGTTTGAGCGTAAGGGATTTACCCTAACGGCACTCAAATTGCTCAGGCTAACACCGGCAATGGCTGCCAGCCACTACCAGGAGCATAGCGGCAAACCCTTTTATCCTGCGCTTATTGACTTCATCACTGCCAGCCCGGTAGTGGCCATGGTGCTGACCGGTCCCGATGCTATTAAGCTCGTTCGGGCCATGATGGGGCCGACAAATCCTGTTGCTGCGCCGCCAGGGACCATCCGCGGCGATTATGCCACAGTCATGTCTGAGAATATTATCCATGGCTCAGATAGTCCGGCCAGCGCCCAGCGGGAAATTGCCATTTATTTTTCTGAACAGGAACTTATTTAATTAAATAATCAATCGGGAGAGGATTATTATGAGTAAAGTTTATACCAAAACCGGCGATAAAGGCACGACCGGCCTGTTAACCGGTGAGAGAGTCAAAAAAACCAGTGCCAGGGTCGAGGCTTATGGTAGTATTGACGAGATAAACTCAGCGTTAGGTCTGGCCCGGGCCAGCTGCACCAGTCTTAAAGCTAGAGAGGCCATATTCAAACTGCAAAAACTCCTTATGCTGTTTATGGCTGATTTGGCAAGCAACGGTATAAAGCAGTATTACGTTACAGCCGACCATGTTGCGGACCTTGAACAGATGATTGACGAGTTTGATGCCAGTCTGCCACCGCTAACAGGGTTTATTGTGCCTGGTGAAACACCGGGGGCAGCTGCGCTTGATCTGGCACGTACTGTTACCAGACGGGCTGAACGACAGACTTTACGGTTTAAAGAGCAGGAAGCAGAAACGCCGGTAAACGAGCAACTGCTTATCTGTATCAACCGTTTGTCTGATTTATGTTTTGTCTTGGCCCGGTTTGAAACAGAAAACAGCAAATAGTACAGCAGGCAGAAGTAGCACAACTTCGCACAATCGGCATAAACTATATCGATAGCTTAGGAGTGCGATAGCATTGATAATAGCTAAAATGAGGGGGCGAGCATGGTGAACTTCCGCTTCTATGTCATGTCACTGCCTGGACCGCTGCGTAAACTGATGCGTTTGTTGTTAAAAGTCTAATACGACTATACATACAAAAAGAGCTATGCGACAATAGCTCTTTTTGTATGTATAGAATGAAACCTCAAAAATAAATTGCTGCATATTCATTGGAAAAATTTTATAAATATGGAATAAAACATTAAGTTTTTGCTAATTTTAAAGCAAACAAAATAGACAGAAAAGAAGGAATATTCCTGGCAAACAGAGAACTGTAACACCAAAATGTCAGTATTGAAATTAATCACACCACAACAGGAGGGAACTAGCCATGAAAGAGTACAAGAGCGACAGGTTAAGAAATGTTGGAATTGTTGCCCACGGGGGAGCCGGCAAGACATCCTTGACAGAAGCCATGTTATTTAATTCTGGCGCGGTAAACCGTTTAGGACGTGTTGATGATGGTTCGGCAACAACTGACTTTGAACCGGAAGAGATTAAACGCAAGGTCACTATCAGTGCTGCTTTGGCCCCTTGTGAATGGAACGATCATAAAATAAATTTTGTGGATACTCCCGGTTACGCTGATTTCGTAGCTGAAGTTAAGAGTGTCCTGCGGGCTGTCGACAGTGTGTGTGTTGTATTATGCGCCGCCTCCGGGGTAGAGGTGGAAACGGAAAAAGTATGGAGTTACGCGAATGAACTGGGCTTGCCCCGTATAGGCTTTATTAATAAAATGGACCGGGAAAACGCCGACTTTTATAGTGTTGTCGAAAGCATGAAGGAAAAATTCGGCAACGGTGTTGTCCCGGTTCACTTGCCTATCGGTGCCCAGGATAGCTTTCAGGGTATTGTCGATGTACTAAAAATGAAAGCCTATTTACCGTCAAAAAACGGCCGCGAGTACACGGAAATTGCTGTCCCCGCCGAGCTGCTGGCTAAGTGCGAAGAGGCCCGGACGGCACTTATTGAGGCAGCGGCCGAAGGTGATGATGAGCTCTTAACCAAATATCTGGAGGGCGAAGAGCTGAGTAATGAAGAGGTGCGTATCGGGTTATTGGCGGCAATTGCTCAGGCTAAAGTATTCCCTGTACTCTGCGGCTCAGCTCTTAAAAACATTGGGATAACGCAGATGCTGGACTCAATTATCAACTATCTGCCGGCCCCGGGTACCAATCCGGTTACCGGTTATCATCCGGTAACCAAAGATCCTGTGGCAAGAAGCGCTGCCGACCCTTTCTCAGCCATGGTATTTAAGACAACAGCCGACCCCTTTGTCGGCCGCCTTAGCTATATCCGGCTATATTCAGGCACCATGAAACCTGACAGCTCATTATACAATGCAACCAGAGAGAAATCTGAGCGCGTCGGCACAATCTTCACTCTGCGCGGCAAACAGCAGGACCCGGTGACTGCCGTTCATGCCGGCGATATCGTGGTAGTGGCTAAGCTGCAGGAGACAGCCACCGGTGATTCACTCTGCGATAAAGACAAACCAATTATATTTGCACCAGTTTCCTATCCCAAACCAATGTTCGTCAGAAGTATCGAGACCAAGAACAAAGGTGATGAGGACAAGATTGGCCAGGCCTTGGCCCGCCTCATGGACGAAGATCCCACCTTTAAAGTGCGTAAAGATGTGGAAACCCGTCAATTGCTGATCTCCGGTATGGGCGAACTGCATCTGGATATTATGACTGAGCGTATGAAACGTAAGTTTGGCGTCGAAACACTGCTTACCAGCCCCAAGGTGCCTTACCGGGAGACAATTCGCGGTTCAGCCAAGGTCGAAGGCAAGCACAAAAAACAGAGTGGCGGTCACGGCCAGTACGGGCATGTCTGGCTGCAGCTTGATCCGCTGGCGCCAGGAGCGGAATTTGAATTTGTTGATTCTATCTTTGGCGGTGCCGTGCCGCGTCAGTATATCCCGGCCGTTGAAAAAGGGGTCCGGGATGCTTTAGCCGGCGGCCTGCTTGCCGGCTACCCCATGGTTGATGTCAAAGTCACCCTGACTGACGGTTCCTATCATACAGTTGACTCATCAGAAATGGCTTTTAAAATCGCCAGCGCCATGGCCCTGCGTAAAGGTGTGCTGCAGGCCAAACCTGTACTGCTGGAACCAATCTATGCCGTAGAAGTCCTTGTACCCGAGTCCTATATGGGCGACGTCATCGGCGACTTAAATACCAAACGCGGCCGCATTCAGGGCATGGAGCCCATCGGCGGCGGCTTAGGCCGGGTTAAAGCGCAGGTACCGCTGGCTGAAATGTTCCGCTTCAGTATCGATCTTCGCTCTATTACGCAGGGGCGCGGCTCTTTTGACATGAATTTTTCTCACTATGAAGACGTGCCGGCCCGGATAGCAGAAGCTATTATCGCCGGCGCCAAGAAGGATAAAGTGGAAGAAGCATAAGAATCAGCAAAAGCCCTGATACTCTGTTGATAAGCAGAATATCAGGGCTTTATTTTTCCCCCGGAATTTAAGATTTCCGTATATATGTTTACAGGTGAACTGGAGTATTAATATAATAGAGATAGTTAGCTTTAGCCGGAGGTTCTAAAATGGGAGATTTTATAGTAAAACACAACACGAACGGCGTGTGGTATGGAGAATTTGCCAGCTTGTCGGCCAAAGGGATTAAACACGGTATATCAACACGCCTGGGGGGACAAAGTTCCGCCCCGTTTGCCAGTCTCAACCTGGGACTGCACGTTGGCGACGATACCGGCGTAACCTGGCAAAACCGCCAGGCTTTTTGCCAGGCTCTGGGCTTATCCGCAGACCATGCGGTTACCGCCGAGCAGGTACACGGCGCTGTAGTTTACCAGGTAAATGCCCAGGATGCCGGACGTGGTTCCCGGCATTATCATGAAGCAATTAAAGACACCGATGCCTTGATTACTAATGTTCCGGGCATACCGCTCATGTTGTTCTTTGCCGACTGCGTGCCTGTGATTATCGTTGACCCGGTACAAAAAGCCATCGGCATCAGTCATGCCGGCTGGAAAGGTACTATAGCAAAAATCGGACAAAAAACCCTCCTCGCCATGGGACAGCAATATACGACGAATCCGGCCGACTGCCTGGTGGGGATTGGCCCTGCCATCGGCCCTTGCTGCTATGAAGTAGATAAGGTTGTCATCAATAAGCTGCAGGAAAATTTTAGCTGTTGGGAAGAGTTAGTCACTCCAGCCGGCGATCACTGGCACCTCAATCTCTGGGAAGCCAATCGCCAACAGTTGAGGGAAATTGGGGTTTTAGACGAGAACATCAGCCTAAGCGGCATATGTACTGCCTGCAATACGCAAATTTTTTATTCCCACCGCGCTGAAGCCGGCCGTACAGGCCGGATCGGCGTAGTGATTGCCCTCTAAAATATCTTCACTTTGACTTGAATTTATTACCGAAGCCAATTATAATAAAAGAAAACGTCAAATAACTGACACAGCAAAGACGCTGCTGCTTCCTATCAGGAAGCACTGCGTCTTTTGGTTTATAAGGGGGAGTACTGGGTGCAGTCTTTGCTGATTAAAGATGTGGTTACAACCAGAATTATTGAGGTTAATCCCTTGATGCCGCTTGCCGATATTGCCGCCCATTTTAAAAGTGACAAGCAAGCTGCCGTCATCCTGCAGGCTGATGGTCAATGGGGTTTAATTACAGCCAAACAACTGCAATGTCCGGGAATTTATGCCCGGGATATGGCCTCGTTTAAGACTGTTCTCAGACCGGTTTCCTATTTGTCTCAAGCCCTTTACAGTATGCCTGCTGAGCTTATCACCCAGATTATCCTGTTCGAAGAAGCAGGTAAAATAGCAGCCCTAAGCACGCCTGAGCTGATATTGGCCGCGCTGCTTGCCAGACTTCAGCTGCAGCAGACCCAACTGTCTGCAGTGCTGGATACAGTCAATGAAGCGGTATGTGTAATTAATAAAACCAATCAGGTAGTGATCTGGAATAAGCGGGCGGAAAAACTGTATGGCATTGGGGCCGAAGATATATTGGGCAACTGCATTGATGATTTTTTTACGAATTTACTGGTAAAGCAGGCCGCGGCCGAACAGCTTACTGTTAAAGATCAGTATCATAAACCCTGTTCCAATACGCATGTGCTGATTAATGCCGCGCCAATACTGCTTGAGGGCCAAACAGTCGGCGGCGTATCGGCCGAACGTGATATCACCGAGATTGTAAACCTTAATCAGGAACTCTCGCGCACCAGCAAAAAAGTCCGTTCACTGGAAAACCAAATTGATAAAATCAACACCGGCACTGATGCCTTTGCCAGCATCAGTGGCCATAGTGCCGGGATATTGGCAGCCGTTGGTATGGCCAGAAGGGTGGCGGCCACAAATGTTCCGCTGTTGCTCAGGGGAGAAAGTGGTACCGGTAAAGAGGTATTTGCCCGGGCCGTTCATATTGCCAGCGGCCGGAAGGGTAATTTTATTGAGATTAACTGTGGTGCTATTCCTGCCAGTCTGTTTGAGAGCGAGTTGTTCGGTTATCAGTCAGGAGCCTTCACCGGGGCTGATAAAAAAGGAAAAGCCGGCTTAGTTGAGCTTGCTGACAACGGGACTCTTTTTCTTGATGAGATCGGTGAACTGCCTAAAGAAATGCAGGTAAAACTACTGAGAGTGCTGCAGGAAAAAAAGTTTTACCGGGTTGGCGGCGCCAAACCGGTCCAGGTGGATGTTCGTATCGTTTCGGCAACACACCGTGATCTGGAGGATATGATTACGAGCGGTGATTTCCGTGATGACTTGTATTACCGGCTCAATGTAGTTACCTTGCAATTACCGCCCTTGCGCTCCAGGCGGGAAGACATTCCGGAATTAGTCTACAGGGGACTAAAACATTTTAGTACCCTGCATAATACTCAGACCGATATTAACAAAGTAGACCCGGCTCTAATGGCCGCTTTCCTGGAGCATGACTGGCCTGGTAATGTTCGTGAACTCAATAATATTTTAGAACGCCTGGTTATTCTGGCCGATGGCGATACCCTGACGACAGGAAGTCTGCCAACTAATTTCAAAGCCGGGTACCAGCAGGGCAAAACAACAAATACTGCCGGGCTGACAACAATCCCGGAGCTGACAACACTTGAGCGCGCCTTAATCGAGCAAACCCTTAAAGAGGCCAAGTTCAACAAGGCAGTCGCAGCTAAAAAGCTGGGGATTCCGCGCAGTACCTTATATTATAAAATGCGGCAATTAAACCTGGCAGTAGACAATGTCAGTTATCTGACACCACCATCTAAAAACTGACTATAGGCATATGCCCCAATCAAGCTTCACTCATTATACTTTCCCTTGCCGAAAACCCCCGGAATTGAGCTCCCGCCTTAATAGTTCCCAATCACACCGGCGCCGGTACTAAGAACTGATAAGGCGCTTTTTCTGCTCTCGCACCTTGGCATGATTCTTGCAATATAAAAGTGTAAGGAGGTGCAGTTATGCGCATCATCAATCATCCAATATTAACATTTCCGGAAAAGAGCAAAGTTAAGTTCTGTTTTAACGGCCAACAACTCGAAGGGTATACCGGCGAGCCAATTGCAGCCGCACTCCATGCCGCCGGCATTACCGTGCTCAGACACAGTCACGGGCTTAACCGGGCGCGGGGTCTGTTCTGCGCCATCGGCAATTGTTCTTCCTGTTTAATGGTCGTCAATGGTATGCCCAATGTACGGGTATGTGTGGAACCCCTGCAGGCGGGAATGACAGTGGAAACGCAAACAGGAAGAGGTAAGCTGCCATGAATATAGATATTGTAATTATCGGCGCCGGTCCTGCCGGACTTATGGCTGCCATTCATGCCGGCAAACTGGGGGCCCGGGTATTGCTGATTGAGCGGGCAGAATATTATGGCGGCCAGCTTATCAAGCAAACTCATAAATTTTTTGGCTCTAAAAGCGAATATGCCGGTGAACGGGGGGTTGATATAGCAGCCCTGCTAGTCAAACAGGCTTTGGCACTCCCCGGCGTAACCGCCTGGAATAATGCCACCGTGCTGGGTTATTACCAGGAAGACGGCAGGCTGACAGTTAAGCATCAAAATAATTTTGTCACAATTAAGGCCCAAAAAATCATTGTTGCTGCCGGCGCGGCTGAGAAAACACTGGCCTTTCCGGGCAACGACCTGCCAGGCATATATGGAGCCGGGGCAGTCCAGACGCTGATGAATGTTCATGGCGTTATGCCCGGGAAACGCCTGTTGATGGTAGGTGCAGGCAACATCGGCCTGATCGTCGCCTATCAATTGCTGCAGGCCGGGGTTGAGGTTGCCGGCATTATCGAAGCGGCCCCGAAAATCGGCGGCTATTTAGTGCATGCCGCTAAAATACGGCGGGCCGGCATCCCGATTTATACGAGCCACACAATCAAGGCGGCTTACGGAAACCCCGCACTAACCGGCGTGACCGTCTGCCGGTTAGATTCCGCCTGGCAGCAGATACCGGGGACAGAGTTTGCTATCGGGGCCGATGGCCTATGTCTGGCTGTTGGTCTGACGCCTCTGACCGAACTGTTATGGCAGGCAGGCTGTAAAATGTCCTTTGTGCCGGAGTTGGGCGGTTATGTTCCTTGCCGCAGCGCCAGTCTGCAGACCACCCAGCCGGATATTTATGTGGCCGGTGACGTCGCCGGGGTCGAAGAAGCCTCCGCCGCCATGGTGGAAGGAAAATTAGCCGGGCTGGCAGCTGCTGCCGATTTAGGCTGGAAAATAAAAGAAGAGGATTATGCCGAAGCGCAAAACCAGTTAACAGCACTGAGAGCGGGCAGTGTCAGCGCGAAAATACGCGCCGGCCTGGCCAAGGTAATGCTTGACCGCCATAGCAATGACTTAAGGGAGGTGACCGGCAATGCTTGAACAGACAGGCGTGCCTACAACAGCTGATATCAATAATGTTTTACCAGGGGCGAAAAGATTCGCCCAGGGTCCTGTAGCGGTATTTGAATGTTTTCAGAACATCCCCTGCAACCCCTGTGTTGAGGCCTGTCCGCGGGGGGCAATCTCAATCGGCGCCGATATTAATGAACGGCCCCAGCTTGACGAAAGCAAGTGCAATGGCTGCGGCATTTGCCTGGCCCATTGCCCGGGGCTGTCAATCTTTGTTGTTGACTGTGCTTACAATCCGCAGGAAGCTTTAATTAAACTGCCTTATGAATATTTGCCCCTGCCGGTAGCCGGCCAGCTGGCAGATGCCCTCAGCCGCACGGGCGAAACAATCGCTCTGGCTCAGGTGCAAAGGGTCCAGCAGAATAAAAACAAAACAACCGTAGTATGGGTGTCTGTCCCCAAAGCACAGGCTATGAATATTCGGGGCATTGCCATACGTAAGGAGGATTAAGTCATGACAGAACCGGTTATCATCTGCCGCTGTGAAGATATTACACTGCACGATATTCAGGAGCTTATTAAGCAGGGAAAACACAGTTTAGAAGAACTTAAACGGGAATGCCGCTGCGGCATGGGCCCCTGCCAGGGCCGTACCTGCACCCCCTTAATCGCCCAGGAACTCGCCAAAGCGCTAAAAGTCCAGGCCGCCGATATTATCCTGCCAACCTTCCGGCCGCCGACGGCCCCGATCACGTTAGGGGCGTTAGCAGCAGGAGGTGGCAAGCATGATTAAGCAAGCTGATGTCGTAGTGATCGGCGGCGGTGTTGTCGGCTGCGCCATTGCCTACAACCTGGCCAAAGCCGGTGCCGGCCGGATTGCGGTCATCGAGCGCGGCTACCTGGCCAGCGGGGCAACCGGCCGGTGTGGTGCCGGCGTCCGGATGCAGTGGGGCACCGAAACCAATTGCCTGCTGGCCCGCGAGAGTGTAAATATGCTGGAAAACCTGCCCGAATTGTTAGAGGTCAATGGTGATATCGAGTTTAAACAAGGCGGCTATCTCTTACTTGCCTACACCGAAAAAATGGCAGACCAGTTCAAGAAAAACCTTACACTGCAAAACTCGCTGGCTATACCGGCCCGCTGGACAACACCGGCTGAGGCCAGGGAAATTGTACCGCACCTGAATACTGATGAACTCCTGGGAGCTACTTTCTGTCCCAAAGACGGCCATGCCAACCCGTTTAAGGTAACAAGCCTGTATGCCGAAGCGGCGGCCCGGCTCGGGGTCCGGTTTTATACCTATTCCGAAGTAACCGGCTTAAGCACCAAGGCCGGAAAAATTACGACAGTCCACACCGACAAGGGGGACATTGCGACTAACACCGTTATTAATGCGGCCGGCGGTTATGCCAAAATGGTCGGCCGTATGGCCGGCATTGAGCTGCCAATTTTTCCGGAACGCCATGAAATACTGGTAACCGAACCGGTAGAACCTATGCAAACGCCGATGGTCATGTGTTTTTACCATAATCTCTACTGCCAGCAAACTCCCCATGGCAGTTTTATTATGGGGATCGGTCACCCGGATGAGCCGGAAACCTTTAACACAACTTCCAGCTGGCAGTTTCTGACGGAGATGGCCAAACGGATCACTAAGATATTGCCGCCCCTTGCCAATCTGAACGTCATCAGGCAGTGGGCCGGCCTTTATGACATGTGTCCGGACCGGACACCGATTTTAGGCCCTGATACTAATATTCAGGGCTTCTACACAGCGGCCGGCTTCAGCGGCCACGGTTTTATGATCTCACCGATGGTCGGTAAGCTGATGGCCCAAACCGTGCTCGGATTACCCACCGATATTCCCATCAATATGTTTAGTGCCGAAAGGTTTGCCCGGGGCGAATTATATATTGAGCCTTCTGTTGTCTGATTATGAATCATCATAAATCACCGGCATGACACGGCGCCCTGCGGCAGGCAAAAATCCACAGCCGAAAAGCTGTAAACACTTTTCGGTCAAAGAAAAAATATCTCTTGCAAAATTCAATAAACCGTAATACAATGTATAATCATAGGAAACAAAAGTATAATTGAATTTTTGGTATACTAAGCAAAGTTGCTTTTTGGAGAAAGACATTTTTTGTGTACTCTCTCCAAAAAGCTATTTTTTTACCTCAAATTGACTGTTCAACAATGGATCTTTTAGTGGAGGTGATATGTTAATAAGGGTTCCGGGTATTCTATATAATTTGCGTAAATAGGGAGAGGATACAATGAGTAAAATCGGAGTAAAAATGACGTGTCTGCTAACTATGCTGGTTATGTTGGCAGGGCTGGTCACCGGTTGTGGTGACACGGCCAGCAAAGACATCAAAATCGGTGTAGTTTACGAACTTACCGGTAATACGGCATCTTTTGGAACAGCTGCTGCGAATGGCGCCAAAATGGCCTTTAAAGAAATCAATGCCAAAGGCGGCGTCCTCGGCAAACAAATTCAGCCGGTCATTGCCGACAATAAAGGCGAACCTTCTGAATCTTCCAATGCGATGACCAAGGTTATTACCCAGGATAAAGTTATTGCTGTAACCGGTTTTACCGTCAGCTCCAACGGCATTGCCGGCTCAACGGTAGCCGAAGCTAACAAAATTCCCTTTGTTGCTGCTGCTACCACCAACCCTAAGGTAACCTTGGATGAAAAGACCGGCAAAACCAAAGACTACACCTTCCGTGTTTGTTTTATTGACCCCTTCCAGGGTACTGTTGGCGCCAACTTTGCTTTAAACAGCCTTAAGGCTACAAAAGCAGCGATTATGATTGATAATTCCAGCGACTACAGCAAAGGATTAGCCTCCTTCTTCAAAGAAGCCTTTACCAAAGGCGGCGGCCAGATTATTTCGGAAGAAGCATACTTACAAAAAGACCAGGACTTTAAAACAATCCTGACCAAAATTAAAGCCACCAATCCTGATATCCTTTACGTACCCGGCTACTATGAAGAAGTTGGCAAAATCGTAAAGCAAGCCCGTGAAATGGGTATTATCGTGCCGGTAGTCGGCGGCGACGGCTGGGATTCTCCGAAGCTAAATGAAATCGGCGGTGCCCAGGCCCTTAACAATACTTACTTCACCAACCATTACTCAGTAGAAGATACCAGCCCGCTGTCCAAAGCCTTTGTCGAAAACTACACAAAAGAATACGGCCAAATGCCTGACGCCATGGCAGTACTTGGGTATGATGCCGCTTACGTACTTGTCGACGCCATCAAACGCGCCAACAGCACCGAGGCCGACAAAATCCGTGAAGCCCTGGTTGCAACGAAAGACTTCAAAGGTGCGGCTGGCGACCTGACGCTTAATGATAACCATGATGCCGTAAAAGGCGCGGTTATCCTGGAAATGAAGGATGGCAAACAAGTCTATAAAGAGACTGTAAAACCATAAGAAGAATTTGCTTACGAACTCAACCGCCGTCTGGTTAAACCAGACGGCAGTTTTTTTGCCCGGCTTGAGCAGAGACGGTGCCCCCGCACCCCCGGTAACCCCCCCGGCCCTTTGCCGGAAAAGCGTTCCGCAGGAGAAAAGCCGGGCGGTATTCCGTAAAGAAATCGCACTGTTTGAGCGGAGCGAGTTTGCGATTTTAGGAATACCGCCCGGCTTTTCAGCTTTTGGAGGCTTCGGGCCTAGACTTTTTGTTACTTTTGGGTCATGCCAAAAGTAAAGCCGTTCCCTTGTATCCAGGATTATTTTCTAGGTGCAAAGCCCAAAGACCGCGCCAGCAGTTTTTCTTATACTCCATAGGAATACCCCAACAGGAGTACAAAGCGGTCTCTGCGAAACCAAACGACAGCAGAAAGAAGAATTATTCGAATAAAAGAATTATAAACGAGGAGTTCTGGCGGAGCCGTTGGCGTTCAATCTAGCGCTGCTGCAGGAAAGTCATAAACTCCTGTTGGATATGGCTGCAGTCCCGCAAGCCCTGCTTGTAAGCGATTTCCGCCGACTGGCCCGATTCCAGGGCGGTGAACGACTCGTAATCCATGACCAGCTCCTGCAATTCCGGATACTGGTCCTTCAGCTCCCCGGCCAGGGCCAGCAGCCGGTCGAGGGTGGCGCCGACCTTACTGACCGTCTTACTGTAACCGGCATCGTTGGTGCCGGCCAGTTTGAGGATATTGTCCACCCTGACAAAGATATACTGATTAAAGGTCTCGGTTAAGATGCTTCGCAGCATCAGCCGGTCCTCCGGATCTTCCGGCTCTGCCCCGGGCGGCTGCGGCTCCCAGTCCCGCTCTGCAGGCAGGAAGGAAACCAGCCCCGGACAAAAAGCTGCACCAGCTGGCGTTAAATGATCAGACATATATATACCCCCTATATTCAGACTGCGGCCGGTATGGCCATCAGCTTATTTTACAGGGGGAAATTAAAAAGAACGCATGCAAAGGGTTTTACCCTACACATGCGTTCTGTTGCGATATCTGTTACATACTCAGCGCTAATAAGCCGGCATATCCGGCCGAAACAACAAGGGCGGTCACAAACCGGTAAGCCCCCTGTTTGCCCCGCTGCTGCTCATTAGCTGCTGAGAATAGTCGGCATCCTTTGCTGCGTCCAGTCGCACTCCCAGCCCGGCGTCGCCGGCGGCAACGGCTATTTACCCCGCGCTCCCCGCTTGTGCGGCGGCAGAAGCCCGGTGTATAATAGAAATGTCGTCGTGGACAGCTTGGCTGTTACGTGTAGGTGTACGGCACCTTGCGCGGGCCTGGAAGTGCTGGTTACACTTTCAGGTCACGGCGACTTTTTAATTTCCACCTATTTCTAATTATAGCCTGTTTGCGGTAAATTGCAAGTGCAGATCGGCTGGCCGGCTGGGACGGGTAAGCACTCGCCCCATTTACATTACAACGCGGTTTTGGTAAGATTGGTGTAACTAGTAAGGCTGGAGCGCCTCGGGTAGTACATTTTATGAACTGTAACATGGAATGTATTGAAACTTATAAGTGGATTTTGATAGAGTAATATTGTTGTTATTAATTGAAACACAGGGTGTATTTTGAATGCTAAATAATAGACGTAAAAACTCCTAATGTAGTGTACTTGTCTATATAGGGGGTTTTTTTATACTATCAGAAATTATAAGTTTTACAAGGCTGAACGTCCTTATAAAATAAGGGGAACCAAGGTCAATGCCCAGCTTGAGCAGAGACGGTGCCCCACCACCCCTGGTAGCCCCCCCCGGCCCTTTGCCGAAAAAAAAAGCGTTCCGCAGGAGAAAAGCCGGGCGGTATGCCGTTAAGAAATCCGCACTGTTTGAGCGGAGCGAGTTTGCGGATTTTAGGAATACCGCCCGGCTTTTCAGCTTTTGGAGGCTTCGGGCCTAGACTTTTTGTTACTTTTGGGTCATGCCAAAAGTAAAGCCGTTCCCTTGTATTCCAGGATTATTTGCTAGGTGCAAAGCCAAAAGATCGCGCCAGCGGTTTTTCTAATTTTTATGGTAAAAGCTTGAATAAATAGATCATTTTTAGAGGAAAATTATGTTTCTGGGCGAATAACCTAATAAGATGGAGGGTTTGCCATGTCAATAGCGCAAAATATTGAAGAAATACACAAAAAAATAGATATAAGCAAGGTCAAACTTGTGGCTGTCACTAAAAACCACGGCGTATCCGCCATGCTGGAAGCTTTAGCTGCAGGGGTAACTGCCGTGGGGGAAAACCGGGTTCAGGAAATGCTGGCCAAACACCCCGCCATCCAGGCAGCAGGCCGGTCGGCTGAATGGCATCTTATCGGTCATCTGCAGACAAACAAGGTGCGGCAGGCAGTGCCGCTGGCTGATCTGATTCACTCTGTTGACAGTGAGCGGCTGGCGCGCGAGATTGACAGTACAGCCGGCAAACTCGGTAAACGCCAGGATGTGTTACTGCAGGTTAATATTGCCGATGAGGACAGTAAATTTGGCGTGGAAGCCGGACAAGCCCTGCCGCTGGCCAGGTTGATCAGCCAGCTCGAACATGTGCGGCTTTGCGGTCTGATGACAATTGCACCGTTTAGCGAAACCCCTGAGGCAATTCGCCCGGTGTTTAAAGAGACCTATCAGCTATACAGCGAATTAAAACTATTAAAATTAGCCAATACTGAGTTTAATTGGCTATCAATGGGAATGACAAACGATTATCAGGTGGCTATCGAAGAGGGAGCAAACTTAGTGCGTATCGGTACTGCAATATTTGGCTCGCGCCAATATTAGGGAGGAGAGAAAGTTATGAAGTTTATGGAAAAAGTATGGGGCAGCCTTGGTCTTTTTGAACCGGCAGACCAGGAGGAAGACCGCTCCAGACCGGAGGAATCCGAAGCAAAAATAAAACAGAAGAATAATAATGTCGTATCCCTGCCGATGGCCCCGAGCAGCCAGCAACAGGGCAAACAAGTCAAAGTCATGGTTGTTGAGCCATTTTCGTTTGATGATGCCCAGCATGTATCCGACTATCTGAAAAGCCGTAAGCCGGTGGTAGTCAACCTTGAGAATACCGATCCGGATATTGCTAAGCGCATGATTGATTTTATTAGCGGCACGACCTATGCCCTAAACGGCCAGATTCAAAAGGTCGGTAATCATATCTTCTTATGTGCCCCGAATAATGTAGATGTTGCCTACAGCCCGCGGGACGAAGGCGGCGACAAGACACTGCTGCCCTGGGCCAATAAATAGTTTTAACACACCAGACGGAGGGTTTATGCTGACAAACAAACAAATAGGCTTTATTGGTGGCGGCGCCATGGCCGAGGCGCTGATACGAGGTATTCTGCACGCCGGCTTAGTAATGCCGTCACAAATTGCAGTAAACGATGTTTCAACTGAACGTCTGGGCTATCTGCGCGGCACTTTTACAGTATCAACAACGCTTGACAGCCAGGAGATTGCCCGGCAGTCGGACATCCTGTTTTTAACAGTAAAACCCCAGGTAATCAACGGGGTAATTGATACCATTGCGCCGGTTGTTGCCAAAACAACCGTGGTTGTTTCCGTAGCGGCCGGGGTAACCATTGCCGCCTTTCAGGGAAAAATGCCAGGAGTACCGATTATCAGGGTGATGCCCAACACACCGGTTGCTGTTGGTGAAGGGATGTCGGCCATGGCCCTGGGGAAATATGCCACTACTGCGGTAAGTGAGCCGGTGGCGGAGGTATTCGCCTCTGTTGGCAAAGTAGTTACAGTTAACGAAGATACGATGGATGCTGTAACCGGTCTGTCCGGCAGTGGCCCGGCTTATGCCTTTGTCCTGATTGATGCCCTTACCGATGCCGGCGTGCGGGTTGGGTTTTCCCGCCAGACAGCCGTTCTGTTAGCTGCGCAAACCCTTATGGGCGCAGCCAAAATGGTACTGGAAACAGGTGAACACCCGGCAAAATTGCGGGACATGGTTACATCACCGGGCGGTACAGCCATTACCGGCGTGCATGTGCTGGAGCAAAATGGTGTCCGGGCCGCACTTATCGATGCGGTTGTGGCCGCCACCAACCGTTCCCGCGAAATGGGGCGGCGGTAGATGAGCGAACGGGATAAGATTTTGCGGTATTACCGGGCATCAGGTGATGCTGATTTGGCAGCCAGACTTCTGGATTTAGCAGAGGCAACGCTTAAAAACCGCAAATATAAGATCAGTGAATTTTTGGACCCCTATGGTCAGAGCATCGCCGAAACCATAGCGGCCCACTACAACCGGCTGACACTCGAGACTAATGGCGGTTATCCCGGTGCCGAGCGCATGAAGGCAGCTTTTGTTGATACTGAATTTCTTGCTTATGCCGGGGCCCTGGATTATTCTATATCCTGCCTGTCTGTTCAATGGGACAGCCGCTATTGCCGCCTGTCGCACCGGGATGTTCTGGGCGCACTTATGGGCCTTGGCATTAAGCGGGAAATGCTGGGCGACATTATCATGGGCGGCGAACACTGCTATATTATGGCGGACACAAATATGGCCGCCTATATTGCGCAGAATCTTGCCGAAGTAGGCCAGGCTGCCGTAGCTGTGGCGCAGGCCTCACTGGCTGACATTCCTGCCAAAGA